>JBJSXX010000420.1:0-7652 GCA_046086605.1 Pirellula sp.
TTTGATCAACGGGGATCTCAGCGATAGCTCCAGTGGGCTCGATCCTGCCGTTGGGGCCTCGAGCGGTCCGTCGGTTGTGGCCTCAAAGCCTACGACTGCTACGCAAGCCCGAGGCATTCAAAGTTTGATCGGTGGGGAGTCGGACACGGGGCATGGATCGACAGGCGTGACGCCTCGGGTTTGGAAGTTGCCAGAGAACATCGTGGTCACTTCGGTGCAGTGGATGGATCAAGAGTCTGACCAAGAGGACTTCGGCAGCAGTTCAAGTAGCGGGTACGACTCGTCAACTGGAGTCCTTGCTAGCAGCAACGAAACCTCAAGCGGCCATGATTCGAGCGGCACGGTTGCCTCGGGCATCGGTGGAGGATCCCATGGGTCGAGCGAATATTCCGATCCTGCGACGAGCAGCTCGCATGAGAAGTGGTGTTTGCCGATGACCGCCCAGGGGCGTGGTCGGGATGCTGAAATCACGCTGCTCGATAAGCGGGCTCGGCAGACGGTGACGGTGTCGTTTACGGCTGCAACTGGAGAGCTGGAGATCGTTCGATGATACCGCGATCATCGCAGCGCGGATTCTCCTTGCTCGAGGTGATGATTGCGACGGCGATATTGGCGGCAAGTGCAATGGTGCTATTGTCCCTGATCTCTCTGGGGACACGGTTTGGAAGCAAGGCCGAGATGCGAATCGGGGCATTGGTACAAGCCCAATCGATCCTCGACGAATCGATCTTGAGAATGCACAGCGGCGAGTCGATCGAAAGTTACACAGGTGTTTTGCCCGGAAGCACTCCGCGAAGTTATCGCGTCACGGTCGAGCCTTACGACATCAGTAGCTCGAAGACCATGGACCGAGCACCGGTCGATGGCCAGCCCAGTTCAGGCCAGCCCAGTTCAGGCCAGCCCAGTTCAGGCACCCCCTCTGCAGGCCCGCAGTTTACAGACCGACAGGCTTCAGACGTTCGAGCTTCTGGATCTAATCCGGCCAAGCCCCTGCCGAGTGAGTTGGTTTCGATCAAGGTTGAGCTTTACGAATCCGAAGGGGCAACGGCCAGTGTGCCCGCCGGGGGCAAGGCCGGGGCGGCCAAACCGCTCGTGGAGCTTACTCGACTCGTGCGACGAAGTCCGGTCTTGCCGGGCCAAGGCCCTGGTGGCTCTTCAATTCCAACCGGTGGGCGAGCGGGGATATGAGCGTGAGCCTTGGTTTGCCAGTTCGAACGATTCGCAAAACGCACCGTTTTGGTTTTTCGCTCATGGAGCTGATGATCGCACTTGGACTCTTGTCGGTGCTGATGCTCCTTGGTTGGGCGATGATGGATTCGCTTCAGCGATCCCAGGAGCGGAGTTGGAAGTTATCGCAGCGTATTCGGGTGCTAAGGTTGACCCGGTCATGGCTTAGCGAGGACTTGGATCATTTGGCTCGAGGAGGAACGGCAGGTTCGAATCCGAACGATCCTGCTTCGGTGCCGATAAGTTTCGAAGGTGACATCACAGGATTCACGGCAACGATCCTTCCGTCGCTTGATCCGGTCCTTTTTTTGCAAAGGCTAGGGGATGAGCCTCTGGCGACGAACCCGCAGAGCGAAGTGACGATCGAGTCCCTTGCTGCGACCCCAGAGGAGCTTGCCACCGAGCAGTGGAAGCAATCGATTTGGAGTGGAGATCGGATCGATGTCGAGTATCGGCTTGAACCGATCTACCAAGACAATACGATGCTCGCCGAGATCCAAGATCCAGAGACAATCCAGTACGAGATCGTTCGTCGCGAGTGGATACCCGAGGTTTACTTTGATCAGTTCCGGGCCACGAGCGCTCCGGTCAATGGAGTGCAGGCTGCAAAACCGCTTCGGAAAGGCTCTGCATCGGACTTGGCAAAAACAAACCCACTCGAAGCGATGGCGGCCGAAGAGACCGAGTGGATTCCACCTTTGAAGGAGACGCGACTCTATGGGGTGATCCAACCCAAGTTTCAATATTTTGATGGCATGCAATGGCTCGATGATTGGAGCAGCAGTACTCAGGGGGGATTGCCTAGGGCAATTGCCATCACGTTTGATTTTCCGGCGGTGTCGGAGTTTAAGAAGCCTGATCCGCCCCCAGAGGATTCAGAGTTGGAGGGTTCCGGCGACGAGATGCTGGAGTTGGAAAACCCGCTTTTTGAGGCCCAAGCCAAATCGCTCGAAACGCAATCGCAAATCGGAGGGCTTGGCCAGCGGCTAGTCGAGACCTCGGAATCCGAGCATGTCATCATTGTCGAGACGGCAATCGGAGGGCCTCGATAATGCTGCGTATGCGAAAACGGATATTTACGGGCCATGGTGGCGTCGAGCACGAGCACGAGCAGGAGCACGAAAAGAGTCAGGGGGGGAGGGTAAAGAGGCCCAAGGGGATGGCGTTGCTGGTTGTGGTTGTCCTGGTGATGTTCGTGTCGCTTGCGGCGTATCGGTACTCGTTCGAGATGGAAAACGAGTACCGACTAACACGACTTCAGGAAGAGCAAGTGCAAGCACGGTTGTGTGCACAAAGTGGGATCGAGTTTGCGGCGAGTTTGCTCGAACAACCCTTAGAGATCCGGCAAGCGATTTTGCAAAGCGAGGAACTTTCGCTTGTCTTTGGAAGAGAAGTACTACAAAGCAATCCGATCGAGCAAAGCATCAACTCGGAACGCCAAGATAGCGTTTGGCGATTTGCATTGCTAAGTGGTAGTGAGGTGTCTAGTCCTCAAGAGAGTCAGCCCGTGGGAACCAATCCTGTGCAGAGCTGGAAATGGGGTTGGGAAAGTCAGAGCGCCAAGTTGCATATCCCGACGCTACTTCGGTGGAATCAGATGCGACCGGGAATTGCAAGAACGGTGCTATTGACTTTGCCAGAGGCGGACGAAGAGACCGTCGATGGGTGGCTAGCAAGTCTGGGGGTTCGGACCGTGACGACCGCAGCACAGGATGCGATGCAGTCGGCGATGGGGGGCGGGATTCAATCGAATTTGCAGCGTCAGCAGCGCACGCGATCTTTGGAGCGATTCAAGCTCCGATGGCTTGGTGGAGACTTGGATCAAAACTACCGTTTGGATCCGTGGGAAGAAACGCTGATCGAGCAGTTGCTCAGCGATCCGGTGGGAGGTGACGTGGCAATGAGTCCGATGGCACGGGAGCTGTCCAAGATCAATTCGGTGGCGATGGGGCAGGGAGCCAATCAAGGGGTAGACCAGCAGAGCCCGGGTGGGTGGAACCGTTATTTGACGTGGGTGCAAGGTGAACGCAACGAGCGCCCAAATGGCAAACCCCGTGTTTGGCTTAATCAACCCGACTTGCGTCGTTTGCATCAAGAACTCAGCGAGGTGATGTCCGTCGGCGATGCGAATTTCATCATCGCCATGCGTCAGTATGGACCTGCGGTACAGTCTCCAAGGCCGACGAATCAAGGGGCGATCTCTGCGACGGCAAGCAAGGCAGCTTCGAGCAATCGCTCGATGACGGGTGCTGCACCTGGGCAATGGACACCGAATTGGCAAGTTCCGAGCAAGTATGTTCTCAAGAGTGCGCGCGAGCTCGTTGAAGCCACGCTGACGATTGACGCTAGTTCAACTTCTGCGGGGGCGCGAAGTTCAGAGGGTAGTTCGGCGGCAAGTCGGGCACCGGCGCGTCAAACGATGAGCAGTCCATGGAGTGGCAGTTCATCGGAGGTCAAGACACGGTTGACGAAACTGCTTACCGAGACCACAGCCATCGAGCAACCGATCATCGAGGGCCGGGTCGATATCACCACAGCTTCGGCGATCGTTCTAGGGGCGATTCCTGGATTGACGCCTGAGATCGCTCAAAGGATCGTGCAGGCAAGGCAAGACAATGCGGCGGGGCAAAACACGATCGAGTCGATTGGGTGGTTGGTTGAAAAAGGGATCGTCGATTGGGCAAAGCTCGGGGAGCTTGAGCCTTACATAACGACCAGAAGTGACGTTTTTTCGTTACAATCGGTAGGATTTCGCGACGATCGGAGTCCTGTTTTTCGATCAACAGTAGTGATTGATGCAAGGCAGATTCCAGCCAAGATCAGGGATGTACGGGTTTGGCACCCTTGGGATCGCGGATTCTCGACAGAGGCACTCACGCAAAGCGTTCCATGAAGATTCTCGATCGGTTTTCATTTTTAAGCAGCAAGCAAGCACAGCCGACACTCTCGGGCCGGTTGGCGATCGTGCATTGGGATCGGGATAATCTTTTTTACTTAGTCAGCAGCGGAGCCAATCGATCGCTTAAAGAAGGCGAGCATGGGGTTGTGTCGTTGATCCCGGCAGAAGCAGCTGGTGATGCGACTGGCGGCGGTAGTGTCGGCGGTGGTATCGACGAGAGCAAGAGGCATTTGCCGCTGGTGGCACTTGCGAATCACTTTCAAGAGCATCGGATCAATGCCAACCGTTTGGTGGTTTTGTTATCGAGGCCCGAGTTGGATTTGTTGACGCTGAGTTTACCACCCGCGTCCGTCGATGAACTTCCAACGTTGGTTGCTTCGGAGGTCGAGCAGCAGCAGGGCGAATCGAACGAGCCGCCTAGTGTGGATTTTTATGTGATCCAAGATACGGGGATCGAGGTGCCGCCGCAGGATACTTCGGATGCGGTCGCTGGCAAGCAGGTGTTTGCGTTTGCGATCAATCAGAGGTATTTCGATAGTTTGCAGAGTCAGTGCAACGAGTCAGGTTTTAAGCTTGCAGCGATTGGTTCGCGTCACTTGTCCCCCTTGAGTTTGCTGCGTCAATCGGGAGTGCCGAGCAAATCGGTAACGATCTCGATCCATCTGCTAACGGGAGAGGCGGAGGTCGCCATATGCTCTGGTAGTGAGCCATTGATGTTGCGATCGATACGCTATTCGGCGGAGGATCCAGAGCGTGTTGCCGAGCAGATCGATACCGAGGCGAACCGATGCTTGACGCTCTTGCCGCAGTCACTCGGCGAACTCTCCGCCAATTGGATTGTTTACGAAACAGGAGATTTCGCAAGACAGGTTGCCAAGGCAGTCGAGGCGCAGGAGCCTGGTAAGGTACGATTGATCGATCCGCTCTCTGGATGGAGTGGTACTACGGAACCTTATTTGTCAAACGATTTGCGATCAGCGTTGGGATCCGTGCCGACGACATCGGCGGCGGCGGTTGGGGCTGCTTTGGATTTGCTCGATAAGCAAAGTCTTCCTGTGAATCTATTGGCTCCCAAACGAGCACCGGCACCACCCAACCCGTGGGTTCGATGGGGAGCACTCGGGGCACTTGGGACTGCCGCTGCATTTGCCGGTGGATATTTTCTACTGAGCGATGTTTGGGAATTGCAAGATGAGGTTGGATCTCTGCAGAGCAGTCTCAAGGACACGGCCAAGGTGACATCGAAGTTTCAAGAGAAGTCGGATCAAGTGGCTCTGGTCGAGAGTTGGCTTTCGGATCAGGTCGATTGGGTTTCGGAGCTGAGTGATTTGGCGGCGAGGTTGCCCGACGGCCAAGACGCAACGGTTCGTCGGTTGACGGCAACGGTCAATGCCAAGGGGAACGGAACATTGGATTTGTCGATGCAGGTCAAGTCGCAGGAGATTATCTCGGAACTTGAAAATCGAATTCGAGGTGCCAAGTATACGATTGTAAGCAAGCAGATCACTCAAAACGCGGAGTCTCAGGAGTACCCTTGGCAGTTTGAGTCCCATATCGAGTTCCCGATCCAAGGACCGGGATTGAAGCGTTTTGCGCCTATGAAATCGGAGGCTCCGCAGTCGAGTCCTTCGGATCAAGAGCCGGAAGACGATGAGGCAAAAAAATCGGAGGCAAAAAAATCCGGGTCAGAAAACTCTGGTGCAGAAAAATTGCTGCCGGATGAGGAGAGCGATAAGAAGAAGGGGGCTGCATCATGACATCGACGACCAAGTGGTTGCTGGTCGCTTGTGCGGCCGTGTTTGGAATCTATGGGCTTGATCGATTGTATCAAGGGTGGGTTGAGCAGCCGAAGAAGGATTTGGAATCGCAGAGAGATCGGCTGAGCACTGAGATTGATGAGAGCAAGCGGTTGCAGTTTGCTTCTCAGAAGGCGGGTAAGCGATTGGAGGAGTACGCTCATCGGGCGTTGCCTTCGGATCCAACGCTGGCACGATCGTTGTATCAAGAGTGGTTGTTGGAGTTAGTCGAACAGCATGAATTGAAGTCTGCAAGCGTAGACGCTTCGCAGCCAGCACCCCTCGAGATCAAGTCGCGAACCAAGCGAGGCAAGCGAGAACGGGTAGGCTACCGAATCGATTACTCGCTCCGGGGGCAAACGACACTTGCAAAATTGAGTGCGTTCCTGGATACGTTTCGGCGTGCAAGCCATTTGCAGAAGATCCGTTCAGTCAGCTTGAATCCCATCGGCAACGATGGACGATTGGATGTGAGTTTGAGCATTCAGGTGTTGTGTTTGGATAAGGCGGTCAATGAGAAAGAGCTTAGCGACTGGGCGTTGACGCCCGATGCAACGGGTGAGCTCAAGCCACCGACGATGCTTGTGCAGCGCAATCCGTTTGCTAAGGGTTTTGCAAGAGCGTTGCAGGATTTGGAGCTCAAGGCCATTACGGTCAATCGGCAGGGGGTCACCGAGGCGTGGTTTTCAACCAGTGCGCGTGGTCGAATTGAAAAAGTGCCGGCAGGCCAGAGCATCCCGAACCACTTGCATGATGTTTTTGTTGCTCAGATCGAGTCGGATCGGGTGTTGGTTCGTCTGGCCGATAGCGAGCATTGGGTTCGGTTGGGTCAATCGGTTGGGCAGGTTGTAGCACCCGAGCGTTCAACGAGCGAATAGGGAGTGGAGATTATGGTGAGGTTTCGTTGGAAACGCGTTGGATTGGTTTTGTCATTGGGTTGTGTGGGTTGCTGCTGGACTTATCAGAGTGCAGAAGCTCAACTCATCGGGAATCGGAATGTTGGATCTGCGTCCGGGGGTATCCAGCAGACGACACCTGGTGGGCGTTTAGGGAATCGTCCATCGAGTTTTAGGACACCGCCTGGGGCACCAGGGATGAATATGGGGCAGCCGAACCCTGGGAATAACCAAGGAGGGACGGCAAGGCCTGGGGACAACAACCCTGGTGGATTGGCTAGGCAAGATAGTCGATTCGTACGAGGCAATCGTCAGCAAGGAGATTTCGTTGGGAGTAACCGAACGGAGCTAAAGGGTTTTATTGGAGCCAGTCAGGCAGTGGGGGTGGGAAATGCCCCGGTAGCCACGAGCAACTTGCGGATTGAGACTGGATCGCCTCGAGCGAATCGGCCCTTGGGTCCGTTGGGTAAGTCGGGGATGTATTATCCGAAGCTGGATTTAACTTCGATAGCCGACGATCAAGGCAGTGAGGTGCTGGCGGATCCGCGTCGGTTTGAAAGAATTCAAGAGCGGGTTAGGGAACGAACCAATGCATCGGTTTCGATTGTCCAAGAGAGCGGGGTGGTTGTCTTGCGTGGAGAGGTATCCAATCGGCGCGATTCGGAGTTGATTGAAGCGATACTTGGGTTCGAGCCAGGTGTGGATCGGGTGCGCAACGAGTTGGTAATCCGACCTAGCAGTGGACGCCGGTTCTAACTGGCACAGTGTTGAGGTGTGAGTTTACTGAGTTGTCCACTGTCAACACAGTCAGTCTTGTCAAAACAGTCAATACCG
>JBJSXX010000421.1:0-2469 GCA_046086605.1 Pirellula sp.
CAAAAGAATGGTCTTTAGAGATACCTCAGGCAGAGTCGTCTTTGAGCGCTTCGATTTTGCCACTGTGGAATTGGACGTTAAAAATCTGGGATTCGATGGTGGCTTCAGAAGCAAACGACGATGTTTTCAAGCAGGCAAGGAGCGAGATTTCCTCAAGTTCGGAAACGCTTCCATCGGGTAATTGGAAGAAAACATCCTTTGAAGGCTTTCGAGATGGCTCGCAAAGACAGATTGGTTTAGTTCTCACCGATCACATTCGTTGGGGGCCTTGGCTTACCGTCTTTGCAGCACTGATTTCAGCTAGTCTTTTCGGACGCTGGCCACGCGTCATGTTTTCCTTCGCCACCTTGCTGTGGATTGGATCGATTTGGTTGCCTGCTGTTCTTTGTGTAGTGTGCCAGCAAGCTTTTGTTGGTACCGCCTTAGGTGCCCTGCTGCATCTGTTTTATCAAACCGTCAGTCCGATGAGTGCAAGCAATTCACCGACGGCGAAGACGGATAGATCCAGCACCTGGGCTTGGTGTTTTTTGCCCTTCGGATTTGTATCGCTGATCCTGACTCAGTCCAATCAAAGTTTCTCCCAAGATCCTTCTGAGAAGGGAGCAAAAGTTTTCGACATACTGATTCCTATAACACCTGAGGGTGAACTGGCAGGAACAACAATCTACGCGCCAGATGAGTTGCTCAAGGCAATCGAGCAAGATGACCGGGAGAAGCGTCTGAGGGATTCCATAGGCTTGGTCGCATCGAGTAAACACAATCTGCGCCTTGACAGTCGCACCTTCGGCTTCGGGAATGCCGACCAACCTTTGACGAGCACCTACGAATTCTGGATTGGTGATTCAGCTGTTGGCAAAGCAATTCGAATCCCTTTCCCATCGGAGTCGGTGAAATTAAGCCGCTTTAGTGTCGATGGTATCGAGGTTCTCTCAGGGAGATTAAGCAAGACGGATACTGAGTTGATATGGTTTCCAGATCGTCCAGGGCGTCGAGCGGTTCAAATCGATGCCCAGGTGAGGATGCGGAGTGTCGAGAACCCAGGCTCGAATACTAATCCAAATATCAATTTTGGATTACTCGCGACAGAAAAGCGCGGAGCGAAGGTCTGGGGGATCTCAACGAATGTGTTACCGGTAGGAAATGCTGTTTTAGAAGTCGAGACCGACGGTCCATGGTGGATTTCGGTTTCTGCTTTTGGAAGATCGGTCAATCCGGCGCAGGGACGGACCGTTATACAACTGGGGAACAAGAGTCGTATCGAGGGGTTCTTTCAGCCACCTTCATCGGTAACAAACCGTGCATCCACTCTTGCGATGCCCAGTGATTCCTCACCCAGTGGGGCAGAGTTTCCAACGATGAATACCGAGTTATTTCTCGATAATGACCAACTATTGGCTAGAACCGTTGTTGAGTTTCCGTCGAATATGGTGATTCCCAGCGAGATCGAAATCGAATCGGATGCTCAATGGTTGCCCATAGGAACCCAGTGGGGAGATGGGCAACTTGTAGATGTGCGCACCGGCAGCACGCTCGATCGAAAACGTTATGCTATCCGATGGAAAAATCTTGAAGCAAGCGCATCTGAGACCAGTGGCTTGAATCTTCCTAAAAGAACAATCACCACAACATGGATTCCCATCGGTGATGCTGGACTTCGAAGTATCCTGTTTGCGGAATGTCGCGATCGTCGAGTTCGACAGGGTGTATTGCGTTATGCCCGAAGCCCTGGATCGGTTTGGACCTTGGACGGAATTAGCAGTTGGATCCCCGCGATCAATTCTAAGGATCGACTCGATTGGCCAGAGTTAAAGGATCCACCCATAACGACCAATCTTCGGATCCCCGTCAGTAGCGGCTACGGTGTTCTGCGACGACAGTCGATCGAATCATCAAGACAATTATCGGCTTCAAATAGGATTCATCTAGAATCGCGAAGAGCCAAAATTATCTCCACCCTAAAGATTACTGGAAATCTCGCTGCGCAATCACCATTGATCTTTGAGACCCCGAGTAATTATCAGGTCCAGAAAGTTCTTTCCTCAAACGGAACCCTTGATTTTTTAACCTGGGGCAATGACTCGAAAAGCTATTTGCAGGTTCTCGTCGATAGGCAGTCGAGTTTGATTGGGGAACTGACCATCGAATCAAAGTCCAATGCGATTCCAGGACAATCTGATTCTTTTGATTTTACTTGGCCGGAGATAAAGTCGTTGTTGCCTTGGTCTAGTCCCACAACGATGGCATTATCAGCAGATCCGTCATGGACTATTTTGGAAACTGCTTTAGATCAAACAACTACCAAATTACGCGGGGACGGCGAAGGAAAAACTCTTTTGGAATCGATTGATTCAAAAAGCAATCAACCGCTGCTACGAGTCGAAAGGTCGGAATCGGATTGGGAAGGAGCACTGCTGATCAAGTCCTTGCCATCGGAATCCGGACAACAGGCTTTTCAAATTGTGGGCTTAC
>JBJSXX010000422.1:0-7183 GCA_046086605.1 Pirellula sp.
TGAACATGCACGATAAACTCCCCCTTGCTGCGCAAACACCTTGCGATATCCCTCAGCATCGCTTGCCGATGCTCGCGACCTTGTATCATCCCTATCGAACTGTATAAACAATACGCCAAGTCAATACTCGCATCCTGCAAACATCCAAGCTGCGCTAAGTTGCCTCGCACTAGTCCAAGCCTCCCGATCGAATCCAAAGAGAACTTGCTCTGCACCTCACGGAGCATCGATTGACTCAGATCAATCCCCAATACCCGCCAACCAGTCTCGGCAAGCGGCATCATCACACGCCCCGTGCCGCACCCAAGATCCAACGCCACAGGAACACTCGGCCGTTTGCTCGATTGGATCTTCTCGGCCACCTCGAGAACCAACCGCCGATCGAACTCCAAGAGCGGATGTCCGGCATGAAACGTATCGTACTCGGTGGCGATCGACTCACGATGGACGTAATCCCAAGTACCCCTCGATACCCCAGGAGGTAACTGCCATGTCGGTCGATTCAACTCGGATTCCATCCAGAGAGTGCCCCGGCTCTAAGGCATCAACTCAAAGGTGGCCATCACCGGATGATGGTCGCTCAAATCCCGCTCTGCGTAGTCTTTCGTATAACGGGTATCCCAATGATCCGCATCGGGTCCTGTTCCGCGAATATTCCACTGGGAAAGCACCTCGATCTGCTTGAACCTGTAACCACCCTTGCCGTCGACCAGTGTGGGGCTAGCTAAGATGCGGTCAAACTGCTTATCGAGTATCAAATGCGTGCGCCGTTTCTCAACCGGTGCCCGCTCGAGCAAATCGACCAGATTGTCGTTGGGCTCCGGAGTGTCCAATCCCAAAAGCGTATGCATTCCATCCCCACCGGCCTTCACTTCACCGACGGACTCCTCGACATTCAGATCGCCGATGATGATCACGTTCTCGCCTCGCATGATCGCCTTGCGCATCCATTCATGCGCCAGTTTCGTTTGCTTTTGCCTCAATTCCGCTGCATCGGGGGTTGCACGAAGATGCAAATTCAAAAGCGTCAGTGGGATCACTCGGTCTCCATTTTGCCACTCGAATCGGGTGATCAAGTGCTTGGATAAATTATAAAACTCCTTGGACTCGAACATGCTATTGTTTTGCTCACGCCGCGAAAGTTCGACTAGTCCAGATCGAAAAATCACAGCGACATCTTGTTCGGTTCCAGAGTCAAAGCCATCGATAAACGCGACTCGATACGATAGGTTGAATTGCTCCTTGAGAACCTTGGTCAGATTCTGCATGACGCCTCGGTCTTCGATCTCTTGGACGGCCAAAATGGTCGGCTCGAACTTGGCAATCGCAGCTGCGAAATTACCCACTCGCCAATCCCATTGGGCACGATCCGGTGCCGACTGCTCTTTGGCCACATCGCTTCGATTGTTCGCGGTGAAATCATCGAAGAACCATTCAAGGTTCCATGTGGCGATCTTCAGATCGCTCGGTGCTCGGTCGGCTTGCCAGTCCTTGGTCGTCGCCTTCTGCGTCGAGGAATCTTGGGCCATCGCGTTGCCGAAGAAACTTAAGCCCAAGAACCCCACGAGCAGGCACTGGGCAAAAGTCGCAGGCTGATTCCGAACGGGTCTTTGGTTTAGCATTGGGGTGGGCATCCGGTGGTGTGTGTGTCTAATGTGTAGCTGACTATACGTGATCTGATTTACGGGCGATAACGCGATGGAAGTGAAGTTGTACCTCGCGGTCGCAGACTCTGCGCACTCCCTCGACCAAGCATGCCGGTTCGTTGTGTTGTTGGCCCTGCTTGATGACATCCTCAAGCTTGGTGCCCGGCTCGACGCAAAAGGTGGTTTGGTTGATCGTCTGATTGCCTGCATCGAGCTCTGGGACAATAAAATGGCAAGTTGCACCGAAGGTCAGCATGCGAGCAGCGTACGCGTCGTGATAGGGGCGTAGTCCTCTAAAACTTGGCAATAGTCCATGGTGCAAATTGATGATGCGTCCACCGGCAAATTTCCAGCAAGTATCCGGGGGTAACACTCTCATGTATCGAGCCAGCACGACGTAGTCGGCACGGTATTGATCGATCAATTGAACCATTTTGCGATCGTCAGCCGAACCATCTTCGTTGCCGATGAATTCGAAGGGGACGTTGTACTCACGGGCCAAGACCTCGCACTTGCGGCGATTGCCGATGATGACCACTGGATCTGCGTTTAGTTCGCGAGTATGGATTGCATGGAGGATCGCCCGCGGTGTGTGCTCGAGCAGTGTCGTGCAGATGGCAATCCGAGGCCTTGTCGCATTGAGATCCGGACTCCAAACCCGGATTTCGAGCTCTTTGTCGTGTGCGATCGAAGCCATTTTTTCAACAAGTCCCGGGTACTTGCTCGCCTCGATGTTCAGACGACACATCATCGCAAATACCGCCGCCTCGTCGTGATCGTACATCTGGATCTCGGCGATGTTGGCTCCGCGACTCGTCACATCATGGATGATCGGATCGGCAAGCCCGACGTTATCGGGGCCAACTGCAGTGATGACAACTTCCATGGAGATCTCTTAGAGGGGTGCCAAGGGGCCGGATTAGAGCAGGCTATCGAGCAGGAGTCGGAAAGTTCGAAGCTCTTGACGCATTTCGAGATCAGGCTCCGGGGTCATGTCGATGCTCAACGCTTGACGGTACCCAGCATTTTGGAGCTGTGTGATCAGCTTGTTGTAATCGATTTCCCCTTGGCCAACTCGGACTTGCAACCGATCCTTTTTGGAATCCCTCAGGTGGACATGGTAGACGTATTTGAGCAGCTTGTCGTAATTCTTGTTCTTGTTGTTCGAACATAGGTAATGGGATGGATCGAGCGTCAGGCCGATTCCAGGCACATAGTCGCACAGATTTCGAACCGTATCGGGGTCATCCGTCAGGCATCCTACGTGTGCTTTCATTCCGATGCGGATACCGCGATCATAAGCGATCGCGGCGAGCTTCTGCAGATGTTCGACTTCTTGATTGAACGGGGTACCGTGCTCGCCGCTTGGAACCGTCAGTGTGACGACCTTGGTCGCTTTCGCCAGATCGCAGATCTTTTCGAATCGCTCGTAGTAAGTGGATCCCTGAGCATCGATTTTGACATCGAAGCTACAGACATCGAAGCGATGCGTATCGCGGATCAGGCGCAGCGCCTCATCGAAATCCTCAACGATGCGTTTAGGGGGGATTTGATCGGTTCGGTCGTTGAGTTCGATCTCGACGGTGGAGAATTCAAGATCCCCCAAAGCTTCGAGAGCATCGGAAAACGACAACTCCGGGAAACAACCAGTGGAAGCAGCGATGTACACTCTAGATCAACTCCTGCGAGAATCCTTGCTCTTGCCAGCCCACAATCCTGTGGCGGCCCTTGAGAAAAATCCATTATCTACGGTTCGCGGAAACTGACAACCAGACCAAAATCACCCTAAAAATACAGTTCTGCGGTAGAATGCCCTTTTCCGAGAAAAGTTTTCCCTTTTGGATCCCAAAACTCTTAGGTTTTTGAGGCCAAAAGCCAAGCTATTGGAGACTAGGAACTTGTCCAACGGACTCGAATTCAACACGCCAATCCAGTTTGTTCCAGGAGTCGGTGCGCCTCGGGCGGCGATGTTCGAACGGCTTGGGATCCGCAAGGCGATCGATTTGCTGTTCCATTTTCCTCGGAGTTACCAAGAGGTCTCCGAGTGCAAGTCGATCATGGAACTCCAAGAAGGGGTTTTGGCCACCGTCGTCGCAGTGGTCGTCGATATCGACTCCCGCTTTAGTTTCGATGGCAAATCGAGCGTCGGTGTCTTGTTAGCCGTCGATGGTGGGGGATACGTGCGCTGCACTTGGTACAACCAACCCTTTCGCCGCGAGGCCTACACCCGTGGCCAGCGCGTTTTGGCTCGGGGGGTCGTTAAGAGCACTGGGGTGGCTTACCAAATGAGTCACCCTGAACTCACCATTCTCGATGCTGATGAACCCCCACCTCCCGCAAGGCCCCGAGCGGTTTACCCGCTGACCGAGGGGCTCACCCAACGGGCCGTTTCGAGTGCCATCGAGGCCGCACTGCCACTGGCTCAAAATATCGAGGAAGCCTTGTCCGACGAGATTCGCCAGGATGCTGCAACGGCACTTAAACCTGGCTCGGAGCCTCTGCTTCCGATCGGACAAGCTTTACGTCAGCTTCATCAACCCATCGACATGGCACAAGCCGACGCGGCCCGCTTAAGGTTCGTCTTCCAAGAGTTCTTTGTACTGCAACTCGCTTTGGCAAAGCATCGGTATGCGTACCAAAACGAGCGGCCCGCACCGAGCATCGAAACCAACGCGATGATCCATGCTCGCATCCTCAAACGCTTTCCGTTTGCCTTGACCGACGACCAGCGCAAAGTGATCGACGAGGTTCGTGCGGATATGGTCAAAACGATTCCAATGAATCGGCTATTGCAAGGGGATGTCGGTACGGGAAAGACGGCGATCGCACAGTATGCGATGCTCAGCGCCGTGGCCAGTCAGCATCAAGCGGTCTTGATGGCCCCGACCGAACTTCTCGCAAGACAGCATGCAAGGACTCTTCAGGGGCAGCTTGCCGGAAGCCGAGTTGAAATTGCTCTTTTGGTCAGTTCGATGCCCGGTGCCGAAAAACGAGAGTTGCTTCAACGCATCGCGATCGGAACAGTCGATATCGTCGTGGGCACACAAGCCTTGCTCAGTGAACAGGTCGAGTTTGCTAAACTCGGCGTGGTGGTCATCGATGAGCAGCATCGTTTCGGCGTCCAGCAGCGTGCCACCCTTCGTACGACTCGGACCGCACCTCACTACTTGGTCATGACCGCAACACCGATCCCGAGAACGCTCGCGCTGACTCTGTTTGGCGACTTGGATGTATCGACCCTCAAGCAGCGACCTCCAGGTCAATCGGCGGTACAAACGTATGTGCTTGCTCCAGAATTGATGGAGCGTTGGTGGGGGTTTATCAAGCAGCAGGTTCAGGCTGGGCGGCAGGCCTATGTCGTCGCTCCAAGGGTCGAGAGCGATGATGAAAAAGAGATCCGAGGGGCGGTCCAATGGTGGGAAAACCTCCGCAACGGACCGCTTCTGGGACTACGGGTCGAATTGCTTCACGGGAGAATGGATAGTCAGCAAAAACAATCGGTTCTCGAACGTTTTGCGGAAGGTACCATTGACGTGCTTGTGGCAAGTACCGTGATCGAAGTTGGCATCGACGTGCCAAATGCGGCAGTGATGACCATCGCCGATGCCGATCGATTGGGGCTTGCCCAATTGCATCAACTTCGCGGACGAGTGGGACGAGGTAAACATGCCGGCTATGTCGGACTGATCCCCTCGGTGTCGAGCCAAGAAGACGTACCACAGAGCGATCCTGAGAAAATCCAGTGGCTTGAACAATTCGCTAAAATTCAAGACGGGTTCGAATTGGCCGAGATCGACTTGCGTCTTCGCGGTCCAGGGGAGATCATCGGAACCAAGCAGACTGGATTGCCGGAGTTCCGCATCGCGGACATTTCGAAAGATGAACGGGTTTTAATCCTTGCTAAAAATTTGGCCTCGCAGGTCATCGCCAAGGACCCGGAGCTTCAGAGTCCTGAGCATGCAAGGCTGTTGCGACAAGTTGTCGCCAAGCACGGCAGGCTTTTGCGCGTGGGTGATGTCGGTTAGTCTCTTTGCGCTAGCGTTTCTCACTCTATTGCCTGTCGGTGGGCTCGAACTACAGTAGAAACCGAGTCAAAAGGCCGATTTTTCATCGTGCCAGAAAGGGAGCCTCACCCGACCTGTCCGTATCAGACAATTGTCTGGCATGCATTCCAACTCGAACATTCAACAAGAGCCATGAATAGCGATAAGAATCAAAAAAAAACCGCAAATCGTAAAGTGGTTACCACAGCTCGCAGACTCGCTCTGGAGAAGCTTCAGGCTCGCGAGTTGCTCGCGGGGGATGTTACTGCGGCGGTGACCAACGGATTTTTGGTTGTTCGCGGAGATGACGCAGCCAATGAATTGACGATCGAGCGGATCAGCGGCGATAGGGTACGCATAACCGGTGCGACCGGTACAACCATCAATGGCCTGACGCAACCTGCAATCCTGCGTGTGCGGAAAGGCTACGACATCGCTACAGGAGGTGGGGATGACAAGCTCACTGTCATTGGCCTGAACGCTGTAGGACGCTACGAGATTCGTATGGATCTCGGCGCGGGCAACGATGTCCTGGTTGCAAACAATTTGTTAGCGCAGCGTCTCCATGCCGGTGGCGGTGCTGGCAATGATTCGATCACCCTTCGAAATAGCCGCTCAAGGCGCGGGTCAGGAGTCGGCGGTGGTGCCGGTGATGACACGATGGTTTTGGAAAATCTTCGCTTTGGCAATGGATCGTGCATCGACGGTGGTACGGGAAAGAATACCGTAACTCAGACCAATAATCGCTTTGGGGTTCGATTCACTCAGATCAATACCGATCCGAATGCACCCAGCGACATCGTGAATGTTGCCCCAGTAGCCAACAATGACTCGGTGAGTTTGACCGTAGGTGCAACCACCCAAATCAATGTACTGTCCAACGACACCGATAGCACGGGAACCATCGACCCCAAGACGGTTGTGATCGTTACTCAACCGACTGCGGGAACCGCGAGTGTTAATGCAACCACAGGTGTTATCACCTATACCCATAACGGCGGCTCGGCTAGAACTGATTCGTTGACATATACAGTCAAAGACGACAAAGGCCTCGTATCGAATGTAGCCACCGTTTCGATCTCGATCACGGCAACAACTCCTCCGACGGCAGTTGCCGATACGATTTCGCTAGCCAAAGGCGCTTCGGCAACCGTGAACCTTGCCAACAACGACACGGCTGGAACGGCTGCGATCAATCGAGGCTCGATCGTCATCACTACTCAGCCGACCAATGGTACAGTGACGGTCGGTACCGATGGCAACGTGACCTATCAGCACAACAATTCCAACACCACCTCTGACAGTTTTGCTTACACGATCAAAGATGTAAACGGACTGACCTCTTCGCCTGCAAGCGTCACGGTGACGGTCACTCCAACATCGACCCCTCCGACAGCGGTTGCCGATACGATTTCGCTAGCCAAAGGCGCTTCGGCAACCGTGAACCTTGCCAACAACGACACGGCTGGAACGGCTGCGATCAATCGAGGCTCG
>JBJSXX010000423.1:0-2885 GCA_046086605.1 Pirellula sp.
ATTGCTGTTGATAGCCAGGGGAACATCGAGACCATCTACAACACGCCGATCATGGCGAGAGGACAAGCCAACAGCGAAGGTCTATTTCGCGTCGGCTTAGCCGATTGGGTCGAAGGCAACCAATAGCCCTCTAGTATAGTAATTCAGTCCATTTGTCCGCAAATTACAGCGAACCGCTACGATTAATCATCGGTATCGCAGCAGTTCAAACAGCCATCGAGTACGAGTACGAAGAAATCCAAAGCGATGCACGAACTTAAGTTTCACCCACAGTAATTCCTGAAGAACCCAATATAGACTTTAGCACCATCAGCAGTGCATCGATTTCGCTATCGGTTCCCACGCTCATTCGGAGCCCATCGCCCCAAGCTCCCGCACTCCCTTGCGTGTAGTCCATATAACGCACGAGAATCCCCTGCGACTTGAGCTTCTCGTAAATCGGTTGCACAGGCCGATCGCTCCGAGTGGCCCAAACAAAATTCGCATGCGAATCTGTCACCTCGAATCCTAAACGACGAAGCTCAGGAATCATCCTCGTGCGAGTTGCAATGATCCTCGCTACATTCTCTTTGAGCCAAGTTTGGTCGCTCAGAGCGGCGGTCGCTCCAGCGATGCTGATCGTGTCGGTGTTGTAGGAATCTTTTACCTTCCTCAAGAATCCTACCAACTGCGGATGAGCCACCAAATACCCAAAACGCAGCCCTGCCAAACCATACGACTTGCTGAGTGTCCGTGTGATCATGATCCGCGGATCTTTGGCGATGAGTCCAACCGCATGGCTCGGAGCAAAATCTACATACGCTTCATCGACCACGATCGGGCAATCAAGCGACGATGCCAAGCGCAAAATCGTCTCGTGATCGATCATCGTTCCGCTAGGACTGTTGGGATTGGGCAAAAATACCAACTTGAGACCCTCGGATCGATTAAAGAAAGGAGTTGCTAGTTGAAAGTCAGGAGCAAACCGGATCTCTTCATAACAGGCACCTTGGATGTGCGCAAGCGTCCGATACAAAATGTAACTCGGGAAGGGCAACCGTAGCTTATCGCCCGCTCCGACAAACGCTCGCGTAAGGATCGTCAGGATGTCATCGCTACCGTTACCGCACAGAATATGATCGGGTGTGACCCCAAGCACATCGGCAGCGACCATTCGAAACGAAGTACCTAGCGGATCGGGATAACGCTCGAGCCGCTCGGTCGATTGAACGATCGCCTCGCGAACTTTCGGGCTCGGTGGATAAGGGTTCTCGTTGGTGTTGAGCTTGATCACCTTGGCCGCGCCGGGTTGCTCACCAGGCTTGTAAGGGGCCATGCCAACGATTTCAGGACGCAGGTATTTTTGAATGTCGTTCATAAATGAAGGATTCGAACTCTAAGGCATTTGGGCGATGAGGCTCAGACAAATCTCTTGAACCATGCGAGGATCAGCATTGCGGTTCTTCTTTTTAGCTTGGCCCACTAAAGCCGCAACCGCTTTATGGTTCCCCGCCTTAACCTTTTCGATCACATCGGCATTCTCTGCAAGCAATTCCCGGCAAAGACTCTCGATTTGGCTCGCATCGACTCGAACAATCCCGAGCGATTCGATGGACGCATCGACCGAGAGATTGGGATCCTCTAGCAACTTTGCCAACGCCTGTTTGGCCTGGGAAGTATCGACACGGCCCTGCTCGATGGCGCCTAGCAATTGGGCCATGCTCTTGGGTGATACCGGATAAAGTTCGATCCCGATCGATCGCTCATTGAGGGTTCGAAGCACATCTTGCAGCATCCATGAGGACAACCGCTTGGCAGGTGCACCGGCTCGTATGCAATCGAGGAAATACTCGACAACAGGCTTGCCTTGTTGGATGAGGATTTCCGCATCGGTCGGTTTGAGCTCGTGCTGGTCGATCAATTCCGTTCGAAAATGCGTTGGCGTCTGGGTCGCTTGTTGGTAAGCATTCTGTTTTTGAAGCTCGGTTAAACGAACAGGCACCAAGTCTGGGCACGGGAAGTACCGGTAATCAGCCTCTTCCTCTTTTTCACGTTGAAGTTCTGTTTGACCGAGAACATCATTCCAGCCTCGCGTCTGCTTGGGCGCTTGTCCCTTGGCCAACCCTGTGCGAAGAAATTCCGCCTGTTGCCTAGCGGTCTCAAACTCGATAGCCCTTTCGACCGAGCGAAAACTATTGAGGTTCTTCACTTCGACGATCGGAGTTGCGATCCACTGATCACCTTGGGCGATATGCAAATTGACGTTGGCATCGGCGCGGAGCGACCCTTCTTGCATGTTGCCATCGGAGATGCCCAGGTAGACCATCAGGAGCCGCAGTTCCGATAGGTAAGTCTTGGCTTCTTCTGCACTCGATAGATCTGGCTCGGAGACAATCTCAAGGAGCGGAGTGCCGGCCCGATTCAAATCGATCTTGGAGTCAGCGCGACCCGAGTGCTCATCATGCATGCTCTTGCCCGCATCCTCTT
The DNA here is from genome assembly GCA_046086605.1 of Pirellula sp. Taxonomy (GTDB): domain Bacteria; phylum Planctomycetota; class Planctomycetia; order Pirellulales; family Pirellulaceae; genus JBKCUI01. The sequence goes on from JBJSXX010000423.1 coordinate 2,467, forward strand.
CGAGGTGGGCTCGCACCAAACGAATCCTTTTCGAAACATGATGCGATCCAGGTGGATTTGTCGAAGGTGTTATCGGGATATCGACATAGCCTGCTGAGCAAATCGGTAGATCGTATTGACTGGTTTGATAACCTTTAGGCAGATCGGGATAGAAATAGTTCTTGCGATCCCACTTTGTGAAATCGGCGAGCTTGCAGCCCAACGCAGCACCAGCGCGGCACGCCAGTTCGATGGCATGCGCGTTGAGAACAGGAAGGGCACCGGGAAGACCCAAACAAACCGGGCAGACTTGGGAATTCGGAGGCTGCCCGAAGCGGGTGCTGCAACGGCAAAAAAGTTTTGTTTCGGTCTTCAGTTGCACATGGACTTCCAAGCCGATGACGATTCGATATTCACTAGCGTTGCGGCTCATGAGGCGG
>JBJSXX010000424.1:0-6505 GCA_046086605.1 Pirellula sp.
AGCGATCTTGGAGAGTCTGAGTCGAAGGATCGAGGAAGATAGAGCTGGGAGATAAGAGGTTTCAAAGGTAGGAAACACAGAGGCACCCAGGGCACAGAGAGGGTGGGTGACTCGTACTCGTTGCGCCTGTGTCGATCGGTGGAGGTCGGGTCTTCATTTAGTACAAGAGCCAAAAATACTAGTCGCTATCATTCTTAGCCACCATCATTCACCGCAGGGGTTGGGGTGAAAACAACCTTGTCGTACACCTCGTTGATTTCAAGTTGGCATTGGATTGCGGGTAAGCCAACGGCGCTATCGCTTGTTTGGCAAGCACTCAATGACCAAGTTCCATCTTCCTGGCGTGAGAAGCAATCGATAGGACTTCGCCGTCTTTAGACTCCAGTTCAGGCTCGCCACAGACGATCGACAAGTCGGGATAAGCGTACAAACCGGTGGCTTTGATTCGTACTTTCAGATCGCTGGGATAGACCCTGCAAGGCTTCTTCTTGAGTTGCTCTCGGAGATGGGAACCTGCATTGAGAACGATCAAATTGTGATTCGCCGAAGCTCCTGCCATGGCGAACGTTTCGCCTCGGTAGTACTCGGATCGGTACTCTGCGGTTCGCTCGCGGTGAAGGTATTCTTCGGGCGTAAGGTAGATCTTTGAATCAGTTGACATCCTCGAAACTCCTGTGATTTCTTTGAGGCTAACGATATTTTTGACCAAAACAAGGGTTTTTTTTACCTTCTCGATATACTCAGGGAAATCGGCCATGTAGGGACGGTTTTTGGCGTTGTTTGAAGCAGTTTGGAGGCGTTTAGGGAGGGTTATTGAGATGGAAAAGGAAACGGATTTGTGCACGGTGGTGGTTTTGGAAACTTCGCGAAGCTTGATCGCCAAGCGACTCGAGGAAGACGTGGCGCTGACGATCATGGGATTGATTTCCGATGATCCGGGGAGTTGGGACGAAGCCAAAAGTGTTTGGCCTCGATACCGAAGTCCATCGGTTTGCGAAACTCCTGAGGGGTTGCCGTTCGACGAGGGTTCGTTGGCGGAGGTCATGGAGGTCTTGGCCGCCAGTGAGTCTTGGATGGTGATCGATTTTCAGACCAAGCGAATACTCAGCGGTGGAAGTTTCGAGCCTGTTGGACGGGACGCTGCGTTTTCGATGACTATTGGCGATAAGAGCCACGGCAAGTGCTCTTTGTTTATCCGTATTCCACCTTGGTGGGAGTTGGTTGAAACCGCATCGCTTTTTGCTGTCACTGAGCCTCGGCAAGAGCCGATTTGCAAGCCGAAAGTCGACCGGGAGTTACTCTATGGCGAAACTTTCTTAAGTTATCTTGCTCACCGAGTGCTTGAGTATCGCAGGAGTCCAGATTGGCCAGAATCGGATGGGGATTTGGAGAATTTTCATGGACTGACGGTTTCGGTCCACCGCGATTGGTTGATGACGCCTCGCGAAGAATTGGGAGGAAAGATTCCCAGGGAATTGCTACATGGAGCGACTCATTGGAGTGACATGGTCACGCATGGCCAAGAGTTGCGATTCTATGACATTGGGACGCTCACCGCGATTCCAACTACTTGGGCCGAGTACGACACGGCTCCGATGGGTAGCCAGGAGTTGTGTATGTACTATGACTACTGTCGTGCGATGATCTATTCAGCTTGGGGTTGGTGCATGGAAAGCGACGAAATGATACCAACGCTTGAGCAACCACGATCGGCCAAAGAGTTGATCGATTTTTTGCAACGATGCAGCGAAGATTGGATGAGTGAGTCTCTTGATGATGGTCCAAGTCCAAGGTTTATCATCGAATGCGATCGTAGGCGTGTTCCGGTGGGCGATGGAGTCGTCATCGAGGGAATGGACGAAGTGGCCAGAGAGAAACACATCATCGATTGCAATTGTCCGATTTGCTTGATGATGGCAGAGGGCGCATTTGGGCCTAGTTTCAGTCGAATCGACGGCCATCATTTGGAACTAGACGAGGAATTTGCATTCTCCATGGCTGAGACACTCGAAGACTGGGAGCTTGAGAATCATGGGTACAGCGAATTTGGCGAAAGTGACGATGAAGACGATTCGGAAACAGTTTCAATACAAAAGGAGGAATCTGTTTCCGTTTGGAATGGAGTGCGTAGTGACATTCCGTGGCCGGGTGACCGTAAGGGGCATTTGAAGATGGCTTTTATGGTTGCTGAGATCGTGTCTTTTTTGGAGTCACGTCCGAATCGACTGCTTGATATCCAGTCGCTCAATATCGCTTTTTCCGACTACCGAAAGGCTGAAGGAAGGCGACTAAAGAAGGCCGCGAAGAAGTTCAAGCGTGTGCTTGAGACACTTGCTAATCGGTTTCCCGAATTGGTTTCCAAGTCTGCGGATCTTCAGAGTCGCATCGATGAGTCGGAGCGGGTCTTGAGCACCGAGGATAAGGTCTGAAATTGAGACGCTCGGAGAGTTGATTTCACCCCAAGGGTACTTGATCGAGCCCAATGATTGTGGGACGTTGATTGGAACAGAACATCGAGTTCTCAATCATGGATCAAGTACTCTTCCGCCAAAGGACCAGTGGCATGGGAAAGCAGAAAAAGGAAGCTTGCGACTGCTGAATGCGGGAGTACATGGAACAAAGTATTGATCCGTTAGATTTCCGAGACGTCGACCAATCGTTGGAGTTCCTTCGGCAGAAAGCCCCACGTTTCCTGGTAGCTGGTTTCGAGCGGTAGGTTGATGTACGCTTGGCCTTTGAGGAAAAGGGGCATGACGGGTAATTCCATACCGACTGAGATCGGCTCGATCCAGGCGGTTTTGGTCGGCGATGCTTGGTAGGATGCGCAGGTCAGCGGACGATCTGGAGGGAGTAGGAACGGTTCATCGTTGACTTGTTCCCAGATCAAGGCGTGAATGCCGTTGGGGTCGCGTGGACCGGGGGGGAATGGATCGACGACCAGCAGATTGATCCCGTCGTAGAAAAGATCGACGAGTTTATCGACTATAGATCGAATTGCGCTGATGGAGCTTTTGTTTCCCGGTGAAATCAACTCGATGATCGCAAGGACCTCTCCTGACGAGTGGCGTACGACGATCCGATTTGCCTTCAGGGAGTAACGCTCGATCTCAGCTTTCATCACCAGGCTAGTTGAAGGCTTGGTTGCAGGTTCGGCCAGCACCAGAGTGCTTTGAGCGATGGATTGATCAGAGACCTCGAATCCCTTAAGTGCAACGACATCGGGTTCTGGCCCACCGATGACTTGTTCGGCCATCGCAAAGCACCCTGGGGGGAGCAAGCCCGCGTTGAGTTGATCCATGATCGCAGCAATCCATCGATAATGGAAATTGTGATAGGTACCCGGTGGAACTTTGGTCCAGTTATGCATTGGCATGTTCGGTAACTCCTGTTTCAAGGGGCTCGATCGGAGGCTCTATTGTATCGAATCGAGCCCGTTTTGCGTTCCTGTTTTCAATTTGCTCTGGCAAGCTTTGGTACGGATGGACCGGTTAGGTTAAAATAAGCGAGTCTACGGTAGTACTAAGCCTGGAGTCGAATTGCGAAATATCCACCATAGCTGGGAGTTTTAGAGCATGTTTCGAGCGGGAGGGACGATGCGATTTGTCGTGGTTTGCATTGTCGCTTGCATGCATGAGGTTTTATTTGCAGGTCAGCCCGAGCTTTTGGTTTTGATGCATGATTCAGGCCGTATCGAGCGCTACGATCTTGAAACCAGCAAGCATGTCGGAACGTTGCTCAGCGGTCTGCCTCCCTCCAATACGATTCTATGGGACAATGATGGTCGACTGCTTATCTCGACAGGAAAACCCGGCGAGATGGGAACCGTTCTTCGGTACGATTTGAAGGGAACGGTCCAGACACTGATCGATGTGCCTGAAGGTTACGGGGGCCGACTGCATCGAGCCACCGGGATGGCTTGGTATCAAGGTGATCTTTTGGTCGCAAGTCAGAATGACGGTAAAGTCAAACGCTACGGATATCCCTCGGGCGAGTGGCTTGAGGATATTGCTCTGGCGACCCCCGGCGGCATGACGCAAATCGCTGTGCATCATGGAGAGCTTTATGTGACGGATTATCAAGCCCAAGCGATCCGAATCGCAAAGAAGCTCGATGGCTCGATGAGTGAGGTGTGGTCAAAAGCTTTGGATGCTTCCGAGCATCCTTGGGGTTTGGTGTTTGATGCACAAGGTTCAGCTTTTTGGTGTACGTCTAAGAATCGAATTCTTCGAACCCCAGGATCCGAGACGATCCCCTGGGCCGTTGCAGGCGGTCCTATTGCAACTCCGCTTGGATTAGCGATCGGCCCCGATGGGTTGCTCTACTGCGCGAGTTGGCAAGGGGAGGTAACAGCTTGGAAGCTCGATGCGGTCGGTCAAGATTCGCCGGTGAAGACCTTCAGTGGTTCGGAAGTCAAAGGCCCAATCAGTCTATTGTTCACAGATCGAGACATGCCCTCTGAGTTGGCTTATGCATCCCCTGCTGGGCTACATGAAACGCCTGACAAGGTTGCGATGTTCGAGTCTCGAATTAGGCCGCTTTTGCATGCGCGGTGCATCGAGTGCCACGGTCAGGATGTTCAAGAGGGAGGATTGCGATTGGACTCAAAAAGGGGTTGGGAAGTAGGAGGTCGCTCGGGGCTCGCCATTGAGCCTGGGAAACCCGAAGCGAGTCTGCTTTATCAAGCGATTCTGTACTTGGACAAAGATCTTAAGATGCCACCTGACGGACAGTTATCGCCGGAGGAAATCGCAATCTTAAGGCAGTGGATTGAGCAAGGGGCGATTGATCCACGGCGATCGGATCTGCCGATGACCAACCAGTCTGTCACGGATAGTTGGGAGAAAGCGTTTCAGGAGCGACTCGATTGGTGGAGTCTAAAGCCGCTACAAGATGCTCAACCACCTAAGGTTTCGGATCAGACTTGGAATCGCTCGGCGGTTGATCGGTTCATTTTGTCAAAGCTCGAGCAAAATGGTTTGCAGCCTTCGGAGCCAGCGCAAGCGGAAGATTTACTAAGACGCGTTTGTTTTGTACTCACGGGACTTCCGCCGACGATCGAGCAACGGGAGTTCTTTCTAACTCGATGGCAAAGTGACCCTGAAAAGGCTTATGTCTCGATCGTGGATCAATTGCTCGCATCGCCTCATTATGGAGAGGCCGTCGCAAGGCATTGGATGGATGTCGTTCGCTACACGGACACTTATGGTTACGAGTGGGACAATCCAGTCAAAGGATCGCACGAGTACCGAGATTATCTCATTCGAGCATTCAATCAAGACATCGGATTTGACACACTGTTGGTCGAACAGCTTGCGGGGGATTTGTTGAGTCCGCCGCGAATCGATCGCGATGTTGGAGTCATCGAGAGTTTGATTGGACCGATGTTTTACCATATGGGTGAGCACCGTCATGGTAGCAGTCGCGATTTCAACGGCGTGCACCAAGAGATGGTCAACAACAAGATCGATGCTTTCTCGAAAGGTTTTTTAGCAACGACGGTTGCTTGTAGCCGCTGCCACGATCACAAGCTTGAGGCTGTTTCGCAAAAGGACTATTACGCTCTGGGTGCGATGTTCATGACCCCACGGTGGGCTAGTCGTCCGATCGATGCTCCCGAGAAGAATTTCGCTGCCATCGCTAGATTGAAAGAATTGCGTGGAGCGATCCAAGAGGAATTGGCAAGTTTTTGGCGTGAAACACCGATCGATCCGGCGGCTTGGCGTAGAGCTCTCATGGAATTACCGCAACAGCAGGAGCCCAAGTTTGGAGATATTGACTACCCCTTATTTCGATTCGTGAAAGAGCCCGATAGCATCGAGTCGACTTGGAAGTCTCTGCAAACGCAGTGGCAGACACAGCGCGATGCGAGAGTTAATTCTAACAAGGTTTTTCAAGTCTTGACGGATTTTGCCGATCCGAAGTTGCCTGAGGGTTGGACAATCGAAGGAGAGGGGTTCGAGCACGGATGGGTTGAGGATGGAACCCCATTGGTGGCATTGGAAGGAGAGTCGCTTGTCAGTCGACTCTTGCCTCGGGGGATTCATTCCCATGCGCTGTCTTCAAAGCTCCCAGGCGTCTTAAGGATGCCAGCTCAGCATGTTGTACCAGGTAGCCAAGTGAGCGTGAAGTTGGCGGGGGGCGAGTATGCTGGAACGTTGATCATGGATGAAAATACGATTCAAAATGAGAGTGTTTCGTTTTTGAATCAGTTGCAACCGGCTTGGAGATCCTACGGAGACTTGCCGCTCAAGAACGGGATCACTCGAGTGACGATCGATTTTGCAACCTCTTCGCTCAACTCGAATTTTCCACCTCGAACCGGCCTTGCTGCAGGATTGCCCAACACTGATTTTGGGTTCGATAAACGCAGTTGGCTTAGCATTACTCAGATCGTAACGCACGATGCGCCTGGAGCTCCACTGGACTTGATGGATTGGTTTTGCACCCTATTTGACGGCGAAACGCCTACGAGCACAGAAACTCTCGACATTCGAATTGGTCTATG
>JBJSXX010000425.1:0-16303 GCA_046086605.1 Pirellula sp.
AGGCTGGGGAGTATTACCAAAAGGCGTTGGAAGTTCGCCAGCGATTATCCAAGGCCGCTCCAGAAAATGCCGACTACGCGCGGAACCTGAGCGTCAGTTACGAAAGACTTGGGGATTTGTCCCGAGCGCTTGGGGAGGCAAGCAAGGCTGGGGAGTATTACCAAAAGGCGTTGGAAGTTAGCCAGCGATTATCCAAGGCCGCTCCAGAAAATGCCGACTACGCGCGGGACCTGTGGGTGAGTTATTGGCGACTGGCTAGCCACTGTGAATCGACCGGAAATCCAACCGCCGCAAGCCGTTGGTGGCAATTAGCCCACAACACTCTCCAAGGAATGCTCGACAAAGGACTCTTTGTCTCTCGCGAAGATTTGCAATACCTCGAACAGATACGAGGAAAATTGAACTGACGATCCATCAAGCGGAAACTTAACGCTATGGCCCAGGAGGAAAACAAGACGGATGATCTGCAAGAACCTCTCTGTGGGTTTCAACTCCACCCGCAAAGCGTCGATCCAATCACGGGTAAGTTCTTCTTTTGATTCCAGCCTGATCGATCCTGTTGCCCGATGCGATATCGCGTAGCAACCTTCGCAGGATCTTAACACTTCGCGTCTTGGGCAGCATCGTTTCACCCACTGTAATCCCTGAAGAACCAAAAGATGAAACATTCGCAAAGAACGATTCACGGGCTATAAGCCCGTGCACCATCTGCCGTGCTACTTGAGGATCAGTAGCAGATCCCCTGCTTCGACTTGACTGCCCGAACTGACGAGCAATTGGGCAATTTCCCCATCCCTCTCGGCGTTGATGACGGTCTCCATTTTCATCGCCTCAAGCGATAGGAGTTTCTGCCCCTTCGAGACCTTTGCTCCGGCGGCTATGGCAACTCCAATAACCATTCCGGGCATCGCCGCTGCCACATGCGTTGGATCGGCCGTATCAGCCTTTATCCTCTTTGCTGCCTTGGTCTCAATCGACTTATCAACCACCTCCACCTCTCGCGGTTGCCCGTTGAGTTCGAAGAAGACAGTACGCACGCCATCAGGACGAGGCTCACCGACCGCCAAGAACTTCACAATCAAACGCTTGCCCGATTCGATGTCTACGGAAAACTCCTCGCCAATCGTCGGCCCATAAAAGAAAATCGGAGTCGGTAGCAAAGACACATCCCCGTAGTCCCTAAGATGCCCGATGTACTCATCGAACACCTTCGGATACAGCGCACTGGTGACGGTCTCTTGCATGATGGCCTCGCGACCGAGCTTGCTTTCGAGATCCTTGGCTGTCGCGTCGAAATCATGTGCTGGAAGTGTTTCGCCAGGGCGATTGGTGACCTCGGGGTTGCTCCGCAAGATCGCTCGCTTGACCTTCTCAGGGAAACCGCCTGGTGGTTGCCCCATCATCCCACCAACTAGATCCAGGACCGAGGCCGGATAAGAAAGCTCGCGAGATCCATGAAGGATATCGTCGACACTGAGTTCATTGGCGACCATAAACAGAGCCAGATCCCCAACCGCCTTGCTCGTCGGTGTAACCTTGACAATATCCCCAAGGAGTTGGTTGGCTGCCGCATACATTTTGCAGACGTGATCCCAGCGATCCGATAACCCTAATGCCTTGGCTTGCTGATAGAGGTTCGTATACTGCCCACCCGGCATTTCGTGCTGGTATAGATCCCCACCTGCGACGAGCGATTCACCTTCGAAGGGTGCGTAGAACTGCCTGACTTCCTTCCAGTACTCCGAGAGCGCCGTAAGTGCATCGGTATCGAGCTTGCTTTCGCGAGGTGAGTACCTCAGTGCCTCGACGAGTGTGTTGAGGTTGACTTGGGAGGTTCCACCGGACATCGACGCCAACGCTCCGTCGGCGATTTCAAGGCCTTCTTCAGCAGCATTGAGGATCGAACAAGCTTGAATGCCCGCCGTATCGTGCGTATGAAAATGGATCGGGATCCCGATGTGCTGGCGCAACTCAGAAACCAGAACCTTGGCCGCCGCTGGCTTGCAAAGACCAGCCATGTCTTTGATGGCAAGCATGTGCGCTCCCATCTTCTCCAATTTTTTTGCTAAATCAATATAGTACTTTAGCGAATATTTCTGTCGATTTGGATTGAGGATGTCACCGGTATAACAGATTGCAGCTTCGCAAATCATTCCCGATTCGACAACCGCCTCCATGGCCACTTGCATGTTCTCGGCCCAGTTAAGCGCGTCAAAGACACGGAAAATATCGATTCCTGCCTGGGCAGCTTCTTGGACGAACGCTCGAACGACATTGTCTGGGTAGTTGGTATACCCAACGGCATACGAGGCTCTGAGGAGCATTTGAAATAGGATATTCGGGATCCGCTCTCGGAGATCTGCGAGCCTTTGCCAAGGACTCTCCTTGAGGAATCGCATCGAGGTGTCAAAGGTCGCTCCACCCCACATTTCCATTGAAAACAACTGCGGTGCGAGTTTCGCATAAGCGTCCGCGACCTTGAGCATATCAAAGGTTCTTACACGCGTTGCCAAGAGCGATTGATGCGCGTCGCGCATGGTCGTATCGGTCAGCAACAATTCCTTGGTGTTGCGTATCGACTGACAGAAATTCGATGCGCCGAGCTGAAGAAACTTTTGGCGATAGCCATCAGGTTTCGGTTGACCCGCTTGAATCTTAGGTGCCAGAGCCGGCTCGCGTCGAACTTTAGCCCCTGTCTTCTCGACGAGTTTGTTTCCGTTGACGACCGTATCGGCGATGAACCGCAAGAGCCGCGTGGCTCGGTCACGACGCTTGGGCAACTCAAATAGCTCGGGTGTCTTGTCGATCATCCGCGTCGTCGCATCGCCAGCTTGGAACGTCGGGTGACGGATAAGCGATATCAAGAACGGAATGTTGGTTTTGACGCCTCGGATACGGAACTCTTGCAAGCAGCGTTCCATGCGTCCGGCAGCTTCGTTCAAGTTCCTACCTCTTGCCGTAACCTTGACCAACAAAGAGTCATAGAAGGGGTTGACGACCGCACCGCTAAAGGCACTGCCGGCATCGAGACGGATTCCCAGCCCCCCGGCACTGCGGTAGTGAGTGATCCGCCCATAATCGGGTCGAAACTGATTCGAGGGATCTTCAGTCGTCACTCTGCACTGAATCGCTGAACCAACCACTTGGATTTCATTTTGATTGGGCAAACCTTGGGACTGATCCCCGAGTTTATAGCCGCAGGAAACGAGGATTTGCGAACGAATCAAATCCACACCGGTGACTTCCTCGGTCACCGTGTGCTCGACTTGGATGCGTGGGTTGACTTCGATGAAATAGAATTGGTTGGTTTCGGTATCGAGCAGGAACTCTACCGTTCCAGCGCAGTAGTAACCGACTTTGCGTGCGATGGCCAAAGCCGCTTCGTGGAGCTCCGATGCAACTTTTTTGCTGAGGTTAGGAGCCGGAGCAATCTCGACGACCTTCTGGTGTCGACGCTGAACCGAGCAATCGCGTTCGTGCAAGTGGACGATGTTGCCATGCTGGTCACCGAGGACCTGAACTTCAAGGTGTCGTGCCCGACCGACGAGTTTCTCAAGGAAGACTTCGTCGCTACCGAAAGCATTCTTTGCTTCTCGCTGTGCTTGCTCGAGATTGCTGGCAAGTTGGTCCTCACTCTCGACGACTCGCATCCCTCGACCACCGCCCCCCTTGGATGCTTTGAGCATGATTGGGTATCGCATTTTCCGAGCAATCTCGATCGCTTCATCAAGGCTGCTTACGGCCGCTGCTGATCCTTCGAGGATCGGTACACCGACTTGTTTGGCAATCTCGCGCGCAGCGACCTTGTCCCCCAAGAGTTCAAGCGCCTCATTGCTCGGCCCGATGAACATGATCCCTGCTTGGCGGAGAGACCGAGCAAACTCTGCATTCTCTGAGAGAAATCCATATCCAGGGTGAACCGCATCGATCTTGTTCTCCAAGCACAGATCAACAATGGCTGGAATATCCAAATAGGAGCGGATGGGCTCTCCTGGTTTGCCGATCGCATAAGCTTCATCGGCTTTGAAGCGGTGCAGTGCGAAGCGATCCTCGTGGGAGTAGATGGCAACAGTACGGATTCCGAGTTCGTGGGCGCTGCGGAAAATCCTGATCGCGATTTCACTGCGATTGGCAGCAAGGATTCGACGGATAGATAGCATGAGGATACCTTCGAGTTTCGAAAGCAAAAACGTAATCAAATAGGTCAAGAAGAACGGCCAGAGTATACCGCAATTTCAAAAAACACGCAGGCTTAAGAGGGGCGATCTAAGGTGGTTTGACTTTGAACCAATCAATGCGCCCCTTGCCAACCTCCATTGACCGCAATGTCTTGGGCATTGATGAATTCTCCGTCACCCAAACTGATAGCCGCGACAACTTTAGCGACGTCTTCGGGGCGGCCCCATCTATTAAGCAGGCACTCACTCTTTGCTCGATTCGACCAAGCTTCCGAGGTCTCGCGTCCCCAATCGGTTTGGATCCAACCTGGGCTGATGCAATTGACTCGGAGCTTGGGTGCATAGCTTTTTGCTAAGCTTTTGGAGAAGGCGCTGACGGCTGACTTGACCGCGCTGAAGTACTGCCCACTGTCACCCTCCATTCCCCATGAAGCCTGATCCCAGCCGATATGGATCATCGATGGTAAGGTTTTGTGAGAGGAAACCTGATGCGTTTGGCGATGGGCAACCGTGCGGCTCAGAAGCATCATCGCACGGACATCCAAGTCCCATAGTTCGGTGAGTTTTTTTTCAAACGACCAAGACCTGGCCTCCCCGGTAAGCACGTCCGTGCCTGCCGAGTGCACCCATAGATTCACATAATTGCGATGTGCAAAGGCGGCATCAGCCATCGAATAGAGGCTGGTATTATTTCTAAGATCGGCCACGATGCACACAGGCTTGTTCTGGCATCGCTGGGCTGTTTGCATCAAGCCCTCGATGTTGCTACGGGTGTGGAGAATCAAATCGCAACCTCGACTGGCCAGTTCGATCGCAATGGCTTGGCCAATCCCGCTGGCGGCTCCGGTTACGACCGCAACAAAGGGTTCTTCGGTGCTAGTCATAGATCAGTCCGAGGCTTCGTTCGGAGGTGGTTCGTAGTTGAACTCTTGCCATTTGATCGCTTGATCCATCGGTTCGATACGTAGGACGAGCAAGCCGTTTTGAAAAACGCGGACAGTACCGCTCGATTGGCTTACGACGATCGCGATCGCCTTGGTGCGCTGTGAGATGGCCGCTGCGGCCCAGTGCCTTGAACCGAGCCCTTTGGAGAGTTGCAGATTCTCGTGGAGGACCTCGATGATCTGACGCGAACGCTCCACGACACCGTCGGGCGAAACGACAAAGGCTCCGTCCATTTGAGCGATCTCTTTGATGTCTTCGCGGACGCGGGCGTCGTGAAGGTTACGGTTTTTCCGACTGTAACCTTTGAGTGGGTCAAAGCCACTGTCTTTGCAATGGGCCAAGACTTTGCGTGTATCGCCTACGACAAATAGCGTACCGACTTTATTTCCTTCGCGGCCTTCACGACCGATTTGAACTGCAAGGTCGATAACGATCTTTAGGTTGTTGAGTGGAACGGCCGTTTCGAGTCGTTGTAGATCGCGGCTCGTAAAGCGTCTCATCCGCTCATCGAGTTTGATGATTGAAATCGAGTCCATGCGATGGGCTTCGAATCCGCAGTAGACTGCCACCACTTCACTTTGGCTTGCGAGGTGTTCGTCGGCCACCGCTTCAAGAAGCGCATGCTGGAGTCGCTCAAGAAGCGGGGAGTCTTCTTTGTTCAACACCAACGGTATGAGCCCAAAGCCGGTGGCTGCTTCGAGGTCTTCTTCTCGATCTGCGGCGACCAAGATCCGTTGGATCTCGTTAGGAACCAGCTCCCGGAGACGTTCCCAGTCGGTCGCACCATCTAGGAGAAACAGAAGCGAGTCGGCTCCGGTGGAAACGGCGAGGTTTCCAGCAGCCTCGACCACGCTTGAAAATTCCCGGGTGAATTTTTGCGTGTTCATCGTTTAGTGACGCAAGTCTTTGCTGGGTTGGAAGTTACGAACTAGAACGATTATTCCTAGGATAGTGTAGCTTAGGTTTGGCATTCGGCAATCCAAACCGACGGTCCAACACGGTTTTGGCGTTGATTTTCAAAGCAATAGAGCTATACTCTCGCTCCCTCTCGACTCAGTCTCGTCTGGTTGCAGAGCATTACTAATACGTTCCCCCCAAGAAGTTTCGGTTTCGAAAATCGGGTCTAGTCATGGCAAGAGCTTGTGAAGTTTGCAATAAGTCGCCTCAAGTTGGCAATATGATCGAGACGCGAGGTAAGGCCAAGTATTTGGGGGGTGTAGGTACCAAAATCACTGGTATCACCCGAAGAAGATTCCTTCCTAATCTTCAATCCATCAAAGCATCTTTGCCGAGTGGCGAGGTCAAGACCATCCGTGTCTGCACCCAATGCATCCGTTCGGGCAGAGTACGCAAGGCCGTCAGGACAAAGCCATTCTCGTTGCCAAGCAACTAATCGGTTGCCCGATTCCAGGATCCGATGACGCTTTCTGCAGCAGACATTCAACGGCTAGCAAAGCTTTCTCGTCTTGAGATACCCTCGGAGCAAGTCTCCGAGGTCAGATCGGGCTTAAGCAAGATTCTGGAACTCTTTGATCAGCTTAAGCAAGTAGACACATCAGGTGTCGAACCTTTGGTTCACGCGATCGAAGTCAGCGATGTGTTTGCTCCAGACCACGTTGCAAAATCTTTAGATGTGGAGGACGTTCTGCTAAACGCTCCTGTCCACGACGAATCTTTTTTCAAAGTACCCCCGGTGTTAGGTTAGCATCGTGCGGAGTATTCGATCTTTCCTCAATGTCGATACTCCCTCACTGGCACGGATCTGGTATCTCCATCACCAAGCCTATTCATCGAAATCCGATTGCACCTTCGTAGCGTGGGATCTTGGAGTCTTGGCGAAACCCTTTTTTCACAGCGACGAATTACTGGTCGCCGAGGATCCTCACGAAGGGTTGGTTGGCTTTATCCACTTCGGGCGTAATCCCGAGGCCAGTTCGCTTGGCAAGGACTCCGGAATCGTGCATCGACTGTGCGTGCGGCCAGGAGCGGACGAAGATGCGATTGCCAGTGAGTTGCTTTCCGAGGGATTGCAATGCATGGCCAAGGAGAACCTGAAGCGATGCGTTGGACTCGGAGCATTTCACGACAGCATCTTTTACATCGGGATTGCAGAAGGAGACGGGTTCCTAGGTGTTCATTCAAGCGATGTTCGGTTGCTTGGCTGGATGCAGAAACACGGTTTTCGTCCGTTGCAAGCCACCGAGTGCTGGGAGTTGTCACTGGCGAGATTCAAACTCCCGATGGATCGCCTTCAGATCGCTGTTAGGCGAAACAGCATCGTCAGCCAGATCCTTGCCGAGTCGCAGACCAACTGGTGGAAAAATGTCGTCTATGGGCACTGCGATCAGGTCAGTTATCAGTTGACGACCAAGTCCCATCCCAACGTTGAACTAGCCATCAATGTTTGGACCCCTGAAGCTTTTGTTCCCGGTGTGGAATCCTGGATGGCTCGATTGATCATTCCAGAGATCGCTTCAGAGCAAGGCGGCAACCAACAAGTCAGCACCGAGGATCTTGTTGAGCATTGGATTTGTTTGCTCTCGGAATGCATGCGATTGCTGCAAAACGATCGCAAGCAGAAGGTGCAGGTGGTGATTGATCCAAGCCAATCGGCACACGTCCAAATCTTGCGACGCTTGGGATTCACCACACGGCACCACGGCATGGTGATGGCTTGCGATCTCATGCAAGCCGCTTTGCCTGTGTAGTACAGACCCATCCTCGACACCTCATCGAGGCTTATTCCTCTTGTTGCATCTTGCCCCTGCCAAAGGCAAACTCGAACTCGCTCAAGGCAGGGATCAGCATCGCGGCAGTCGCAAAGGCGTACGAAACAACGACCGTCGAGAACACCGTAAGCTCCTGATCTCGCAGAATAAAACTGGTGATCGCAAAGAACGTCAAGAAGGGCAAAAGAAATGACGTCAGCGCGATTGCAGGAGAAGGATTGCGATTGCCGATCGCCAAGTACAGACCTGTACCACCTCCGAGGATGATCATCAAAAAGGGTGCCAGTTGCCGACCAAAGGAACCACGGAACATGAGCATGATGAGCATGCAGGTGGCTACTCCGAGAAACAGAAAAAAGACTGTTCCAAGGCTTGTTCCAATCGCTGCACGACTTTGATAATAGATCATCCCGCAGTGGATCCCAAGCATGCAAACAAACACATCCATCACGAGCATGGCAATGATCGAAAAGATCAAGTTCTCTGTCGAAAGTCCACCATAGAACCAGGGGATAAATAGCAGTAAGATCGGTATGAGTACCATCTCCTTCATCACGTACAAAACTCCAAGAATTTTGCCGAAGATGAAATCCACCGAGGTGATCTCGGTGACCAATAGCAGATCCAAAGCCCCGCCATCGCGCTCATTGGTCACGGAATTGACCGCAAGGGCATTGATCAAGATCAGCGAGAAGACCATCAGTGGTGCCAAGATACTCACCGCAGGGGCAACGAGCTGCTCTTCGTATCCTCGATCCGCAAAAGAGCCCTGGCTAGAACGGGCGACTTGAAATAGCCCAAAAGCAACACAAGCCGCAAGGACGAGGTAGGCTACGCGAATGATCAGAACCTTTTTGCCGTATGCCCAAGTTCGCATTTCACGCCAGAGGATCGGATTGCTCCACATCGGTCGTGGGTCGCGACTCTTCCAGGATTTGATCGTACGAGCGGCTCCCAACTCTTGGGTGACGCCCTCATGGCTACTGTCAATATTCTCAGCGGCCTGATCCGAGTACTCGGCAGAGACCCTGCGACGCTCGCGGTTCGGATTCCAAACCCGAAGCTTGAGGATTGACAGAGACATCAGAAACGCCGCTGCGATCAAGAGCGTCATCGAACTTTTGATCGGATGATCCCAAATGCCTAAACTCCAAGCTTGTTGCGCTAGATTTTCTTTTGCGCTGGCAATCGGCTGAGCAACCTGCCAAAGGGCCCGTAGAGGACTGACAATCGTTGCGACTTCAGGCGAAACACCAGGCACAGCGCCCAAGCGGATCGCTTCGCCAGCGACGATCCAAATCCCCACCGAAAGCAGCGTCACTGCGATGGCTTGAAATGTCTTCTCTCTCCAAAAGGCAACCGTTGCTCCGAGACTGCAAGTCAGAATGATTGTCGAGGCCGTGATCAAAACGGCACTTAAAGACTGTTCGAGCGAGACACCTCCAAGGAGGCATGGCAAAAACAAAATCGGAGCCACCGAAAGCAACGCATTGAAGGCCAGCAAAAGCCCCGAACCAATCTTGCCCAAAACCACTTCCGCGTTGCTCAAGGAAGTCATCAGCAACAGCGTCAGCGTCTGCCTGTCCTTCTCGTGGCTAACGGCAGTCACTCCGGCAAGGGCCCCGAGAAACATCAATACGAATAACTGAAAAGGGGCGATGAGCTGAAAAATTAGCACCCCAAATCGGGCCAAATCTCCCGCGTTTTGAACCGGTTGTATCCCCGCAAGCAATAGCCAAGTGGTGCTGATAATCGCGAAAACCATCACCAAAAAAACGACGCGTGCAGCGAAATGTCGCGGCCGTCGTGGCAATACTGCAGTCTCGCGTTGAAATATTGGTCCAATCATGATGCCAGTCTAACTATCCAAGCTTTCCACGGCTAGTTCCGACGCCCCCCGGTATACGTTTTTCGAATTCTTACAGAATATAACAGCCCGAACCCGTAGAATTCCATCGACGGCGTTATTACGCAAGCTAATTTAACAGGTGCTCGTCACGAGTTCGATAAATGAGCTATCCGAACCCAAAGTTTCTGGTTATTGTCAAAGCTACTGTGAGGGATCGATAGATCGAAATTTCCAATGCGTTGAGCCTCTAAAAAGGTCAGGTTCGTGCCCGCAACAACTTCCCATTTTTCAATCGAACAAGCCCGCTCGATGTTGCCGCTGCTGCGACTGATCGTGGCCGATATTTCTTTGTCGCACCGGGAGTTGACCGATCGTCGTTCCCACCTTCGCCGCATGCTTCGAAGCCACCAGGGCAAGGCGAGGTTTCAGGTGTACGATCAAGAGATCGTCGAGATGCAAAAGGAACTCAACGCCCAAACAGCTCACTTGGACGAGTACATCACCGAACTCGAACGTCTCGGTGTGCTTTTGCGATCGGCTCACGAAGGGATCGTCGATTTCCCAACGGTGATCGACCAACGCCCCGCCTTTTTTACTTGGCAGATGGGGCAAGAAGACATCAACGACTTTCACTGGCATGACGAGTCGACCGCTGACCGCAAGCGTTTGGCTCCGATGTCCAACGGCTGATCGTATGGATCGATCCTGATGGACAGTCCGCAAGAACCTCTTTCACTTGCCCAATTGCAGCAGACTGTCGATCAGTGGATCAATACCGTCGGAGTACGGTACTTTTCAGAACTGACCAATATGGCGGTCTTGATGGAGGAAGTCGGCGAGCTGGCGAGGATTTTTGCCAGAACTTACGGAGACCAGAGCTTTAAAAAAAGCGATCAGGCCTACAATCTCTCCGACGAGATGGCAGATGTACTATTTGTGCTCGTTTGCCTTGCGAATCAAACGGGAGTCGACCTTCAGGCCGCCATGCGTGCCAACCTCGAGAAAAAAACTCGCCGGGACTTCGAGCGTCACAAGGACAATCCCAAGCTGCAAAACCCTAGCCAATGACGAATTAGGAATCGGATCCATGAGCCTTACGATCATGCGTCGCATCAAGTTCTGTGCCGGACATCGCCTGTTTGGCCATGGAGGCAAATGCGAGAATTTCCACGGACATAACTACGTGTGCGATTTTTTTGTCACCAGCGACACGCAAGATGAAGTCGGCAGAGTGATCGATTTTTCAGACCTTAAGGCCCGCTGCAAAGGCTGGATCGATGAACATTGGGATCACAGTTTCTTGATCTGCAAAAACGACGACAATGCCATAAGTGCACTGAAAATGGTGACTCCATGCCGGATGTTCATCCTGCCGTACAACCCAACGGCAGAGAACATGGCCAAGTACTTGCTCGAAGAAGTTTGCCCCGTGATCTTGCAAGGCAGCGGGGCCCAAGCCACACGCGTTCGGATTTGGGAAACCGATGAATCCTACGCAG
Organism: Pirellula sp.; assembly: GCA_046086605.1. Classification (GTDB taxonomy): domain Bacteria; phylum Planctomycetota; class Planctomycetia; order Pirellulales; family Pirellulaceae; genus JBKCUI01. Next base: position 11,201 of record JBJSXX010000425.1, read on the forward strand.
AGGCCAGCGTCGATCTCAATAACGGTCTAGTCTCGACTCTTTACCAAGAAGCCAGTTCCGAGGACTAGCAACAACCATGGAACCGTCAGCCGAGCCATCCAAATCCGCCGAACCACCCACAGCCTTGTTCGTCGGTAATGACTTGATGTTCCAATCAAGGATCTCCTCAGCCTGCAAATCCGCCGGGCTTGGGCTCAAGTTGCTACGAACCCCAGAGAACTTCACCCCCGAAGCCTATCAAGGAAACCTACCCGTTCTGGTCATCGTTGACCTGGGACTTGCCAATCTAGATCTCGAAGGCTTGCTCGCAAGGCTTCGGCCTAGCCTGCCAAACGCAACGTGGTTGGGCTACGGTGCTCATGTGCTCGCCGATCGACTTGACGAAGCGACCCATTTGGGGCTTGATGCTGTAATGACTCGCGGTCAGTTCGATCGCGACATGGTTCGAATTCTTCATTCGATCGCCAATTAAGCCCCGTTGCTCACTCGTCGTTTTTGCGTTCCGAAAACGTCGACAGGGTCTCGATGGGTAATTGGATGCATATCCAAAAGACTTGGCCAAGCAACTCGATGAAGAGTTGAACCAGCAATTCAGCCAACGCTGCCAGCAATTCCATGATTGCACTTCTCAAGAATACCTTTGTTCCCAGCCTTACAATTTGATCTGGGATCTTTCACACAGGCCCGATGTCAGTGATTTCCAGGCGCGAAATTCTTGAATTTGGGACTAAATCACTGCCGGCTGCTGCTGGGTGGCGCAGTGGAAGGCGCCCAGTCCTAGAATGAAATCCGAGGCGTCGATCGGAATGATATCGCGGTCGGGGTACTGCTCTTTAAGGATCCCGAGGGCGGCTGAATCGCTCTGACGGTAACCGAACTGCGGAACGATCACGATCCCATTGGCCATGTAATAGTTGCAATAACTCTCGGGAACCCTTCTGCCTTGAATCATCCTAGGAGGGGGCGTGCGAAGGGGAATGATCTCTAGCTGCTTGCCTTGTGCGTCGGTGAGCTCTCGAAGGACTTGGTATTGTTTGGCTAGGTGAGGTGCGTTCGAGTCATCGGAAGTCGATGAGACGGCCGCAAATACGACCGAGGGCCGTACAAAACGAACCAATTGATCGATATGGCTATCGGTGTCGTCCCCTGCGAGTTCTCCACCGTCGATCCATAGGACCTTGCGGACCCCCAACTGACGCTTGAACTCACTTTCAATTTGTTCGCGAGTCCAATTCGGATTCCGTGTGCCGGTGGCAACCGCGCTGCTTGTGGTAAGCAGGGTACCTTGGCCATCGGTCTCGAGCGCTCCACCCTCGCATACGAGCGTCGATTCAAAGTACTCAAGGGAATTTTCTGAATCCTTGTGGGGTTCATCCATCCAGCGTCCAGACTGGTCGAGACCTTGGCAAATGTGCTTCGAGGCTGCCGCATCGCTGTCATAGGGATGGTATTTGTTTCCCCAGGCGTTGAAGATCCAGCGAACCGCACCGAGTTTCTTTTGGGCTTGGTCAATGACAAATGTTGGTCCGTAATCGCGGATCCATACATCATTGGTGGCTATTTGGTGCACAAGAACATTCGCAAGACCATCCAAAGCGCGACTGGCAGCTTCGAACGATTCGCTTGGCCCCCCCAGCACATGAACCTTTTCGACCTCCGCCAACGTTCGAATGACCCGCTCGGTTACAGGTGGGATGGTATGGAGTCTACCTGGCCAGGTCGTTTCTCGGTAGGGCCAGGAGATCCAAGTCGCTTCGTGGGGATCCCATTCGGCAACCCATCGGTATCCGCAATCAACGGCGCTAAGTCCTCTCATCCGTCCACCCAACGTTTCGTCAGGTCTCCATAAGCATCGATGCGACGATCTCGCATAAAAGGCCAGTAGGTGCGTTGGGTGTCGATGAAATCCAGATCGCATCGAACCATGACCAATTCCTCTTGGGTATGGCTGGCGCGATAAAGCAGATTGCCCGCAGGGTCAAAGGCAAACGAAGCTCCCCAAAATTCGATCGAATCTTCACGACCGACTCTGTTGGCTGCAGCCACAAACACACCGTTGGCGATCGCATGCGATCGCATCATGGTTTCCCAAGCTTCATGCTGGCTCCTGCCGACGGTTTCTTTGTCTGGAGCAAGCCAGCCGATGGCTGTCGGATAGAGCAGGATCTCAGCACCTCGCAAGGCGAACAAACGAGCAGCTTCTGGATACCATTGATCCCAGCAAACTCCGACTCCGATCGTGGCGTATTTGGTCTTGGCTACCGTAAAGCCCGTATCCCCAGGAGTGAAGTAAAACTTTTCGTAGTAGTGAGGATCGTCTGGAATGTGCATCTTGCGATAGAAGCCAACTTGGGATCCATCGGTATCAAAGACCAGTGCCGTGTTGTGATACAGGCCGTGTGCTCGCCTTTCGAAGACCGAACCTGTGACGACGACGGAGCACTCTTTGGCCACCTGGCTCATGGCCTTGCTAGTCGGTCCGGGGATCGACTCGGCCCAAGCGAAACGCTCGTGATCTTCGCTCTGGCAAGGGTAAGGAGCATTGAAGAGTTCTTGTAGACAAACGATGTTTGCCCCTGCTTTGGCAGCCTCTCGCACCAGTGAGATGGCTTTCTCAACGTTCTCTGGGATAGACTTAGGAGTGGTCATTTGGACTAAGGCCAAATGGATTGTGCGGGGTACTTTGGACATGCGATCTCCTATGGAAACACTTTCGAATTCATGAACTACTCGGAGCATTGACCTGCGTAGCGCAGAGTTCGAATGACTAATTCACGGACGCTTTGTGCATCGACACCAGAAATGATCTCAAGATCTCTTGAGACAGCAGCATGGGGTCGTCGGTCGATGATCGTAGCTCCTCGGGTCACGGTGCCTTGCTCCTCGACGGCCACAGAAAGCTGTTCGCATTGAAACAACTCGGGTTCAAGCATGTATGCCACACCGATGACACCCTTGAGGAAGATAGTTTCCATTCCTCGCAATTGCCGATAGGATCGAAACATGTGCGAAAGCATCGCATGGAGTGGGCCTCCTGCACGGGTATATTTCAGGGGAAGACTCGACATCAGGTCCAGATCGAAACGCACTTGCTGAACGACCTCAAGGGGAAGCAAAGTCTTGGTCGTCGCAGAGCGAAGGACGCGATTGGCGCTGGACGGATCAAAATACATATTGAATTCAGCCGACGGAGTGATGTCCCCGTATCCAGGAACCGCACCACCGACGACGACGATCCGATCGATCTGAGAGACGATGCTCGGATCCCTTTGCATGGCTCGTGCGATTCCAGTTAATGGACCCAAGCACAATAGCGTTACTCGACCAGGATCCGACTTGATCCGATCGACGATGAGCTTCTCGCTAGGCATCAAATGCTGCCGATCGATCCGAGAAAGACTCAGGTTCCCAAGGCCATCAGAACCGTGCAGTTCGGATTCATCGAGCACCGGAGCATCTTCCGGATCGGTTCCTAAGCCGACGCGTGGAAACCTGGGAGGATCGAGTTTCTCGATCAAAGACTGAACATTTTGTGCCGATTGCTCGGCGGGGACAGTTCCTGCGCTGGTGGTAACAGCAAGGACATCGAGCCTGGGGTCAAACAGTGCCATGACAAGTGCCACGGCATCATCGATCCCCGGATCGCAATCAATAATGACTTTTCTGGCCATATAGACTCAAATACACTTTCTAGCAGCGTTCCTGAAGCTTTCTCTAGTTTACCTCCAGAGCACCCTCGCGGGCTAGCCTCCTACAGACCACACGATCCAACATGCTTGAGGATTTCATACAAATCGCCGAAACTGGCCAAGACTTATCCGTTGATCAAATGCAGCAGGCCATCATCTGGATGCTTGCTGGTCGGGCCCAGGACGCCCAGATCGGTCAATTGCTCTTGGCACTTCGAGCCAAAGGGGAATCGGTTTCCGAAATGCTCGGGGCTGCCAAAGGGATGCGTCTGATGATGACCCCGATTCGCAGCAAACACTCCGACTTGCTCGACACTTGCGGGACCGGAGGGGACGGAAGCGGGACCTTTAACATTTCGACAGCAACAGCCATCGTTACGGCAGCCTGCGGTGTTCCGACGGCTAAGCATGGCAACCGAAAGATAACCAGCGCGACAGGCTCAGCCGATGTCTTAGCCCACTTGGGAGTCGAAGTCGAAGCTGACCGAGAGTGTGTTGAAAAGTGTTTGGATCAACTAGGATTGTGCTTTTGCTATGCCCCAATTCTGCATCCGGCAATGAAGCATGTCGGACAAGTTCGTCGGCAACTCGGTGTGCCCACCCTCTTTAACTATCTGGGACCCTTGTGCAATCCAGCCGGCGCCGCGTTCCAAGTTTTAGGCACTGGCAAAGAGGATTTGCAAGCCAAGCTTGCAGCGACACTGGTGCAACTGCCGATCCAAGCGGCGGTGGTGGTGCGGGGAGCCGACGGAATGGACGAAGTGAGCCTTGCGGCCGAAACCAGTGTGCTGCATGTGCAGTATGGAATGACCACGCAATTGTTTTGGGACCACCGAAGTTTTGGGCTACCGAAGATCAACAACTCCGATCTCTTGGTCGATGGTCCAGAGCAAAGCGCCAAGACAATCGAGAGAATCTTAAACGGGGAAACCGGACCTGCGCGGGATATTGTCGTTGCCAATGCAGCAGCGGGCCTTTGGGTCTGCAATCGAACCCATTCCTTGATCGATGCAGTAGGCCAAGCTCAACGAGCGATCGATTCAGGCAAGGCTCGCTTGTTGCTCGAGCAACTCTCGGGATTGTCCCACGGTCATACAACATGATGCAATCGAGCGTTCGTTGAATCAGTTTCGATGGTTTGAATGTAGGCCGATGCATCAATGTCCAACCCTACGAAGCCCCATCGGGGCGTAAGGAAATAGCCCAGGGCAAAGCGCAGCGACGCCCTGGGATTTCAGTAACTCAGAAACCCTAGATGCAATTCGGCATGTCGAAGATTCAACTTGATTCGATCCTCGTGCGACATCTTCCCAAAAGCTGGGCTGTCGTAAGGTGCTGGCTCATTGTTTGCTAGCCGACCAAGGGCTGATAGGAGTCGCTGTGCCGCTTGCCCCGTAGGCAAATCGTCGATCCC
>JBJSXX010000426.1:0-11722 GCA_046086605.1 Pirellula sp.
TCCAATTCGAAGATTCCAACTGGGATATCAAGGCGCTCATGCGGTTGATGTTGACCTCAGCGACCTTCAAGCAGAACTCGAAAATTCCAGCGGATGTCCTCGAGAAAGACCCCGAAAATCGGATGCTCGCTCGTGCCCCGCGACTGCGCCTCGATGCCGAACAAATCCGGGATAACGCCCTGTTTGTTGGAGGTGTAATCGACCTGACACTCGGAGGTAAAGGGGTAAAACCCTATCAGCCACCCAATATCTGGGAACCGGTAGGATTCGTCGGTTCGAACACCCGAGCCTATCAGCAAGACAAAGGCTCCGCATTGTATCGACGAAGTCTTTATACCTTCTACAAACGTACCGCTCCCCCTCCGTTCATGGTCAACTTTGACGCACCCAACCGTGAACAAACATGCACAAGACGCGAACGCAGCAATACGCCACTTCAAGCCCTCCAACTCTTGAACGATGTCCAACATGTCGAGGCGGCTCGAGGGCTGGGCCAACGGATTCTAAGCTCAGGGCTATCGAGTGTTCCCGAACGTATCGAATTGATGTTCAAGACGGTGCTGTCTCGAAAGCCCAGTTCGAGGGAACTCGAGGTGCTCGATAAGCAAGTCAATCAGCACTTGCAGCGCTACCGCGCCAACCTCGCTGACGCACAGCAATTGATCCAAATCGGTGAATCAAAACCATCAGCGAATTTTGATCCCGCTGAGCTTGCGACCTACACGCTACTAGCAAACACCATCCTCAATATGGACGAAACCTTAACCCGAAATTAATCCCATGAAAGACATCCTCGATCTACAAATGCGGCTGAACCGAAGGAATTTTTTCGGTGCCTCGGGACTACGGTTTGGGCCAATTGCCGCAGGTCTTTTGGCAACGCAAACTCAGTTGCCCAAGTTGATGGGAAATACTCCCAGAGCCCAGGAGAAAGTTCATCCGCCACTGCCCGGTCTACCGCACTTTGCTCCGAGAGCCAAGTCGATCATCTATCTGCACATGAACGGGGCACCCTCACAGATAGATACATGGGACTACAAACCAGGTTTGCAGGATTACTATGACAAGGATCTTCCGCCGAGTGTCCAAGGTGGCCAGCGTCTTTCGACCATGACCAGCGGTCAGACCCGTTTTCCCGTTGCACCCTCGAAGTTCAAATACGAACAAAAAGGGAAATGCGGAATGTGGACCAACGTTGACTTGTTCCCGTTCACCAGCGAGGTGGTCGATGATATCGCACTCATCAAATCGGTTTTCACCAATGCCATCAATCACGACCCGGCATGCACGTTCGTAATGACGGGTTCGGAGGTTCCTGGCAAAGCGAGCATTGGCTCTTGGTTAGCTTATGGACTCGGAAGCGAAAGCAACGACCTACCTGCCTTTGTGGTCTTTACTCCAAAGTTCCCCGAAGACAGCAATGGCCAAGCTTTGTTTAGTCGCATGTGGGCAAGCGGTTTTCTTCCGACCCGATTCAACGGAGTTGCCATGCGGGGTAGCGGTGATCCGGTTTTGTATTTACCGAACCCGACGGGCGTGACCCGAGAGGATCGTCGTTTGATGCTAGATTCACTGCAGGCATTGAATCAAGGATCGCAAAGCGAGTTTGGCGATCCTGAAACGGCGACCCGGATCGCCCAGTACGAAATGGCTTTCCGAATGCAAGCGAGCGTTCCTGAGCTAACGAACATTGAAACCGAGACGGCTGAAACTCTCGACATGTACGGTCCGGCTGTACGCGATCCAGGTTCATTTGCGCACAGTGCTCTACTGGCTCGCAGACTCGTCGAGCGAGGTGTGCGCGTCGTGCAACTTCTTCACCGAGGCTGGGATCAACACGGGGATCTCCCCCGCCAAATTGGGAATCAGTGCAAACAGATCGATCAGCCGATCGCTGCGCTGATCAAGGACCTCAAACGACGTGGAATGCTCCAAGACACCCTAGTCGTATGGGGAGGAGAATTCGGACGTACCGTTTACAGCCAGGGCGGATTGTCCCGAGACAATTACGGTCGCGATCACCATCCGCGAAATTTCTGCATGTGGATGGCAGGAGGTGGAGTCAAAGGTGGCATCACCTTCGGGCAGACCGACGACTTCAGCTACAACATCACCGAAAATCCAGTAAACATCAACGACCTTAATGCAACGATCCTCCACTGCATGGGAATCGATCACGAGCGATTCACCTACAAGTTTCAAGGGCTCGATCAAAAGCTGACAGGTGTTGAGAAGCAACGTGTTGTCACGGAAATTCTCGCCTAGAGATATCAAGATTCATCAGCAACGGTACACCAATCCCAAATGCCAACTAGTCGATTCGATTTCCGTGAGTATCTGAAACAAATAAGGGAATCCGGATCGAAGCGCAAGGAGGATTATGACTCGTTTCATTCGACGATGTCCAAGGAGGAGAAGGACAAACTCGTTTCCCGTTCGCATCGGTCTTTTTGGACTCTGTTTCGAGAGTTTCTGCGACTCCTTTCTGGGCACCATACCCAGATCGCCATAGGCTTAGGGACGCTCACGGTATCGACATTGCTGAGTTTGTTACCTCCGCTTGGTACAAAGTTTGCGATCGATTATGCGCTGACGAATCCGCCAAAATCACCACCAGCCTGGGCACCAAGTTGGCTTCAGCAAACCACGGGCATGACACTCCTGATTTGGATCGCCGTGGCTGTCACTACATTGACGCTACTGAGAACCTGTGTGCATCTTTGGGGGCGATGGCAATGCACCAAGGCGGTGAATCAGGTTCAAACGGGTATTCGCAAGAAAGTTTTTGAGCACATGCTTGAGATGCCCTTGCATCGGGTCCAACTGCTCAAGAGTGGCGGATCGGCAAGTTTGCTTCGGGAGGATGCAGGTGGGATCGCCGATTTGATTTTCAGTATGCTCTACAACCCTTGGCAAGCGATTGTGCAGCTTATTGGAAGCTTTATTGTTTTGGTGGTCGTTGACTGGCGATTGTTGGCTGCTGGTTTGCTCCTGCTGCCGGTGGTCTATTTCACGCATCGAACTTGGATCTATCGAATACGCCCTTTGTATCGGGATTTGCGAGCCACACGCCAAAAGATCGATGGAAATGCGACTGAGACATTTTCCGGAATACGTGTCGTGCGAACATTCGGGAGAAAGCGAAGCGAATCGCAGCGGTATGTAAAAGGGAGCCATTATGCCGTGAGGCAGGTCTTGCTGGTTTGGTGGCGTACGAGATTGATTGAAGTGATATGGGAGGTTCTCATACCGTTGGCTTCGACGTTGCTTTTGGTCTATGGGGGCTGGCAGATCCTCCAAGGCCAATTAACGCTTGGGGATCTGATGATGTTCCTTGTTTATCTTGCGATGCTACTAGGCCCCATCGCGACGCTAACGGGCAGTGCAGTACAGTTTCAGAACAATCTGGCAGGCTTGGACCGAATTCTCGACCTGTTGGGTACCGAGACTGAGGCGCAGGAGATTGGGCGTCGCAGCGGTGGTGATGCAAAGGATTTGATCAAACTGACCAAGGATCGGGTACTTGGCAATATCGAGTGTATCGATCTTAGTTTTCGTTACCCGGAATCTCAGCAAGATGTGCTTAGCGGGATTCGCTTCGTGGCTAAGGCGGGGCAGACGGTGGCCATCGTTGGGCGAAGTGGGGCTGGTAAATCAACGCTTTGCAATCTCATCGCGAGATTCTTCATGCCGACATCTGGGACGATTTTGGTCGACAATTGTCCCTTGGAGAAAATCGAACTCGATAGCTATCGGCAACTTCTAGGGATCGTCGAACAAGATGTTTTCCTCTTTGACGGAACGATCGCAGAGAACATCGCTTATGGAAATCGATCGGCTAGCTCCCAGCAGATCGAGCAAGCGGCCCAGGCCGCAGCGGCTCACGAATTCATTCTGAAATCTCCTAACGGGTATCAAACCAGAATCGGAGAAAGAGGGTTCAAGCTCAGTGGTGGTCAAAGACAAAGGATCGCCATCGCTAGAGCGATCTTGGCCGATCCGAAAATTCTGATACTTGATGAAGCCACCAGCAATTTGGATAGCGAGAGCGAACAAGCGATCCAACAAAGCTTGAAGATGCTCCTGAGTTCACGGACCTCTTTTGTGATCGCTCATCGATTGAGTACGATCCAAAATGCGGACATCATCCTCGTGCTCGATCAGGGGCGGATCGTCCAGCAGGGAACCCATGACGAGTTGGTCGAAGAGGTTGGGATTTATCAACAGATGGTTCGTTTGCAGACCAATAATCCTATCGCATTGGCGAGCGACGATTAAGCTCTACAGGTTCCATCAGTTCGAGCCTGGCCACTGGGACCACCATGATTTGAATTGCTTCCACTGTTCTTCGAGGAATGCTTTCTGACTGAGGCTAAGTGCGTCGGAGGTGTTGAAGTGGTGGATGTATTGAGGGTTTCCTTCGAGAACCATCAAGTGCTTGTAGTAAAGGACAAGGTCTGGCCCTTCATCGTACCTCGATAGCACTGCGAGTGCCGAGTCGAGTTCTTGGGCGAGCCTGCGGGATTCGACGCAGCCGGCGGCAGCTTTTCTGCATAATTCGATCAGTCGCAGCACTTGTCTAGGAAGTGCGTTCCCAACGCCGGTGATGGCTCCGACGGCACCGCACCGCACGAAACCATGGAAGACTTGGGTATCAACCCCGACCATAAGAGCAAGGTTTGGATTTCCAGTGGTGATATGCTCGGCAGCATAACTGAGCGATTCGGCACCACCGAATTCTTTGAATCCGACTAAGTTGGGGAATTGCTTGTGCAGATCGAAGAACAAATCCGCTTTGGTTTGGAAACCGTAATAGGGACTGTTGTAGATCACCGCCGGAAGGTTCTTTGCTGCCGAGAGGATTCCGGCAAAATGACTGCGCTGTGCCGAGGTCGATGTTCCTCGGGAAAGCACTCGAGGGATCACCATCAGTCCGGCGGCTCCAACCTTTTGGGCGTGGGCAGCATGCTCGGCTGCGATTTTGGGGTTCTGAGCACCGGTTCCGACAACGACCGGGACACCAGCTTGGGCGAGCCTCGCGACACCTTCTTGACGCTGAGAATCGGTCAGTAACGGCCAATCCCCCATCGAACCGCAGTAGACCACTGCCCGCATTCCTAGCTCGATGAGTTCTTTTGCTTTCAGAACCAAGGCATCGAAGTCGGGCTGACCGTTGCTCGTGCAGGGGGTCATCAAAGCAGGGATACAACCTTGGAAAACATCGGCAAGACGCGTCACTAGAAAACTCCATCGAAACTTTGGTTAGGGTGATGAAATGGTCGGTTCTTCGATTCCTCGAACGGTTCGTATTTTCCGATATCTACGCTCGGAGCGACAGTGCGGTTAAGCGTATTTTTGGAACTTTGTAGGTTCGGATTGCGAGGTAAATGGGCTACTCATGATCGTAATCGAAGGGCATTTGTGGCGAAAAAATTTGGTCGACGAAACTTTATTCGATCGGCTTCGAGCACGAAGAGTACAGGTAGCGTATACTCCTAGTCACAACAATTCCTGAGGAGTCGTAACTTTCGCAGAAGTCTAAAGAGGAATCGCCCGATGCGTGCATCCATTGCCCTAACCTTCATCGTATTTGTTTTGGGTTGTTTTTTTGCCAGAGGTCAGGAGGATCAACAGCAATCGCTAGCTTATCAGGAACGAATCCTCGATAACGGATTGAAGGTTATCTCGCTTGAAGACTTTTCCTGCCCAATTGTTGCGGTACAGGTTTGGTATCACGTCGGTTCGAAGAATGAAGAGCTCGATCGCCAAGGCTTTGCGCATATGTTCGAGCACATGATGTTTCGTGGTACTGATCGACTCAATGAAACAGGACACTTTGACAACATAAGAAAAGTCGGGGGAAACTGCAATGCGTACACTTCCTTTGATCAAACCGTCTATGTCAACGAAGTACCCAGCAACCAACTGGAATTGGTTCTGTGGCTTGAAGCTGAACGCATGGCTTTCTTGAAGATCGACGAAAAAGGCTTTTATACTGAGCGAAAAGTGGTCGAGGAGGAGTTGCGGATGGGACACAACCGTCCCTATGGCCGTGCGCCTGAAAAGGTCTTGGCTGCAATGTACGAAGATCGTCCGTACGCTTGGACACCCGGTGGCCAAATATCCCACTTGCGTAAAGCTCCCATCGAAGAACTGGCAGCATTCTGGAACAAGTACTATGTTCCCAACAACGCCACGCTGGTGGTCGTAGGTGCCGTTAAGCATGAAGAGGTTCAATCGCTCGCTGTGAAATACTTCGGATGGATCCCACGCTGCCCGGATCCTGTCCAACCCGAATGCAAACCTTTCCCAATGGATAAACCGCGTCCACCGATCGAAATCGTCGAGGACAAAGGTCCATTACCTCTTGTTGGCTCGGCATATTTCACCGTCGGCTCTGACCATCCGGACGCTGTAGCTCTCGAAGTTCTCATGGGAGTGCTCGGCGGTGGCGAGTCAAGTCGTATCTACGTCGATGTTGTTAAAGAGCAAAAGCTCGCTCAACTAGCTATTGGAGGTGCTTTTGCATTTGAAGATAGCGGAATCGCCGGTGCGGGTGGCGTCCTATTACCGCTTGTCGGTGACAAGAACCAATTGATCAAAGCCATCGATAAACAGATCGAGCGCATCGTTCATGAGCCGATCTCCCAAGCTGAACTCGATAAAATGAAAAACCAACTGCGCCGAAATGAAGTCTCGGGAACCACCACGGTTGCGAGCAAAGCCGATCGTCTTGGCAGCTACGCGGTTCTCTTCGGTAATACCTCTAAGATCAATCAGCGCCTTAAAGACATCGAGGCCATCACGATCGAGGATGTCCAACGAGTCGCCAAGAAGTACCTGGTTCCAAACAACCGTCGCGACATCCGAATCGAACCTAGCACCGGTGGGATGCTCAAGTCCCTCTTCGGTGGTACTAGGACTTCCAAAGAGACCGATGAAGGACCTGCACCCACGGAGCCAACGACCAACCGAATCGTCGATCGATCGGGACCTAAAGCCGGAGCCATTCGTCCGGAAGGATTCCCGGATAAACCACCCATCGCCGGTGCCATCGATACGATCCCCGAACCGCAGGTCGCCAAGAAGAGACTTGCCAACGGACTCAATGTCGCGGTCATCAGCAATCACGAAGTCCCCATGGTAAACATGGTTTTGGGAATTCGAAGCGGATCTTGGACCGAACGCAAAGCGGGTACCGCTGCCATGGCCATGAGCATGTTGAGCCAAGGAACATCAACCAGGAATGCTAAGCAAATGGCGGAGATACTTGAGAGCAACGCTATCAGCCTCTCAGGTTCTGCCAACATGGACACCTCTTCGATCTCAGGCTCTGCCTTAGTCGATAAAACCGAGTTGGCTCTAGAGCTATTAGCCGATATGGCCCGCTATCCAACCTTTCCAAAGGAGGAATATAGCATCCTCTCCTCGCAAACACTCGTCGGGCTAACGATCTCAACCAAGACACCAGAGTACCTTGCGGATCGTGAATTTCGTCGTCGTATTTACGGCGATCACCCTTATGCCCGCACCCAAACAGGCGAAGTCTCTGACGTGAGGTCAATCAAGCTCGATGACATGCGCGAATGGTTCACAGCCAACGTCCGACCAGACAACTGCACGATGTATCTTGCCGGAGACATTAGCGCCCAATCAGGATTTGAACTCGTAGAGAAGTATTTCGGGGACTGGCAACCTAAGGGGGAGTTAAGCTTGCCAAACCTACCGATGCTGCCTGAAATTAGAGACACCCAAATACTCCTCTACGATCGACCTGGCTCGGAGCAGAGCCAAATCCGCGTTGGTCACGTGAGCATCGGTCGAACCGATCCCGACTATAGCAAGGCGATGGTCATGTCGAGCATCCTCGGTGGATCATTCAATAGCCGACTCAATAAAGCTATTCGGGTCGATAAGGGGTTAACCTATGGAGCAAGAGGAGGACTTGCCGCAAAGCGATTTGCCGGTGAATTCCAAATAAGCACCTTCTCAAAAACAGCTAGCACCGCCGACACAATCCAAGTGATCCTGGATGTGGTCAAGACCATGCAGGCTGATAACCCGACCGAGATGGAACTGCGAGACACCAAAACATTCGTCACCGGATCGTATGCGGGCGATCGAGAAACACCTGAAGCGATCGTGGGAGATCTATGGTTGATCGAAACACAAAACCTGCCGTCGAACTATCAAAAACTTTACCTTGGAGACGTCGCCAAGACCACGACGGACGAAGTTAAAACAGCCGCGGAAAAAATCATTCGGGACAAGAGTTTGGTTATTGTTGTCGTCGGCGAGGCGGAGCAGATAAAATCGCAGCTCGAAACGATCGCTCCCGTAACGGTCATCAATGAAGAATCGACCAAGTAATGGGTGCTACTCATTGATCAGGTGCATTCGCAGGCAGCGGCCAAGGAGCGACCAATGCGCGAGTTGCATACGCGTCATAGAGATTGGCCATCTCGGATACTTTATCAGGGAGCTGTGAGGCCAGATCGTTGGCTTCGATTCGATCCTTGGATATATCGTAGAGTTCCCATGGTTTTTTGTGTTTGGCTACAAGCTTCCAGTCCCCTTTTCGAACGGCCCGATTTCCTTCGTGCTCCCAATAGATCGCGTCTCGCTCGATCGGTTTATTCGCAAAGGCAGGCAAAAGGCTTTTGCCTTCCAAGGGTGTGGCAGTTGTCGGATAATTGGATTTCGAGATTTCGAAGATCGTTGCCGCGATATCGATCAAATGGGATGGTTGATGGCACCATTGTCCGGAGGTTTTGATTCCCGCTGGCCAGTGGACAATAAGCGGTGTACTTATTCCGCCTTCGTGAACCCAGTGCTTGTACTCGCGCAGCGGCGTGTTCGAGACATTTGCCCAGTTTTCTCCGTAAGCGACATAGGTATCGGCAGGGCCAGGAAAAGCGTTCTTGCCCATGCGGATCGGATAGCCGTCGCGGGTTTGGGCCGGCACACTTCCGCGTTTTGCAAAGTCGGCGGGATCCATCGGTTTGAGCGTAGGAGCATCGGGGCGTGGGATGTCTGGGTGCTCTTTGTTTCCACCCCTGCCCATTGCCTCGGCACATCCGCCATTGTCTTGCATGTAACAAATAAGAGTATTGTCCAAGATGTTTTGGCTTCGGAGTTCCTCGACAATCTGACCGATACCTTGATCCATTCGATGAACCATGGCGGCATAAACTTCCATGCAGGCGGCCTCATACTGTTTATCCTCAATCCGATCCCAGTTCCCAACGCTGCTGGTCAACGGCAGACTGACCGGGAAAAGACCTAGTTCGATGGCTCTCGCATATCGAGCCCGACGAATCGGTTCATATCCCTGATCGTACTTGCCTTTGTATCGCTGGATGTCTTCTGGCAGTGCATGCATCGGCCAATGGGCGGCGGTGTAGGCAACATACAAGAAAAACGGCTTATCTGGATGATCCTTGCGATGCTCTTGGATGTACCGGGTCGCGTGATCGGAAATCGCGTTGGTGTAGTAATAGGTCTTGGGCCGATATTGGGGATCAGCATAAGCTGAGATCGCAGTGTTGTCGCGGGTTAGTGAGGAGGGATCGTAGAAGCTGCCGGCTCCGTGGATAGTCCCATAGAAGTGATCGAAGCCGCGTTGCAAGGGCCAGTTATGCTTGGGTCCATCGGGTGCTGTGTGCCTGGTTACATGCCACTTGCCCACCGCATAGTTGCGATAGCCGCTTGGGCGTAGTATTTCCGCGATCGTGCGGCAGGAATCATTGAGGTCTCCTTGGTATCCTGCAAGAGCCTTCTTGTCCATCATGTGTCCGACCCCGGCTTGGTGTGGATACAAGCCCGTGAGCAAACTTGCCCGTGTCGGGCAGCATCGGGCGGTATTGTAAAATTGCGAGAACCGAAGTCCACCTTTGGCAAGCGAATCAAGATTCGATGTTTCGATCTCACCTCCGTAGCAGCCCAGGTCGGAGATACCCATATCGTCGCTCAGGATGATCACGAAATTCGTCTGCACTGGTTGCTGTGACTGAGCAAGCCCTCCGGTGCAAAGGATTGTTGACAGGAACAATAGGTGGGTTGGAATGATTCGCATGGTGTGGATTACCGATGATCCGAGCATCTCGTGGGAAGTTAGGCTCTACTCGTACTTGAAGCAGTCAAGTATAGCGATTCAGCCCATCAGTCAGCAAATCCCGAGTATCGCTGCGATCAACCAACGGTACAGAAGCAGTTCAAACATCCAAAGAGCACGAACTTACGTTTCACCAAAAATGATCCCTCAAAAACCAAAAAATGAAATCCGGGCTTGCCAAAGTATCAAAGCCTGATACATTAGTACATCATGATCACCATTTTGCTCGATAGCCCGGTTCCTTTGCATGATCAGCTCGTTTCGGAGCTCCGAGGGCTTATTGCGCAAGGCAAGCTTCGGGTGGGAGACGAGCTTCCCTCGGTTCGACAACTCGCAGCCGACTTGGGAATCAACCTCAATACCGTCGCTCGTGCTTACCGGGAGCTGACCGACGCTGGGTTGCTTGCAAGCGGTCGGGGACGAGGGACAGTGGTGATTTCCACGGTGGAAAAAACGCGTGGACCGCAAAGCGAGTCGCGTCAGCGACTTGAAAATTCGCTTGCCGGTGCTTTGGCTGACGCAAAAATCGCCGGACTATCGCTGGAGTCCATCCAAGCGATCTTCAAAAAGCAAACTGAACTTATTTGGAAGAACCAATAGGATCCTTAACCATGTCCCGAAATTTCGAATTGCTGATGCAAGTGATCGTCAACGGAATCACACCTCTTTTGCTCCTTATACCGCTTGCGGTTGTCCTTATGTCGAAATTCAATCCCCCAGACCAGGCCGCTAGGACCCAAGCTCAGAAGCTATTGAAGCTGCTTTGCCTTTTTACGATACTTTCGCTGTTGCTCTGGGCTGGCTTGTTTTTCTTTGGCCCAATGGCAAATCCCACCTTGAGCTGGGCAACTTGGATCTGGCCACTTATGTTCCCTCTAATGCACCGATTAGCCATGCCGACCCTCGTAGCAAGAAACCCTGAGATGGGTCAAAAACTCTCTGGGGTTGCACCGAACAATCCCGTTCGAACAGCTTCGCTTGTCAGCCGTCAGCATCGAAGTCCGCTTAAGCGTTGGCACTGGGTTATCGCCATTGGTGTTTATCTTGTGCCATTGATCGCGATTGGCGCACGAGGGCTCTATCCGTTTGAGATGCCTTCGACGGGCGTGGCTCAAGCAAGCCCGGCTAATCCACTTTGGATTAGCTGGATCACCTTGCTGGTAACCTATGCGGGAATCGGTGGACTGATGCTGCTGATGGCTCCTAGGATGATCCGAATGAGTCTTGTGGAACCCGAGCCGATGGTGGCTCAAGGTGCGGAGGAGTTGGCGCGAGCTTACCAAGAGCGTCGCGAATGGACCATCAAGTCCCTTTTTTGGTTGATTGTCGTGCTCATACCCGCCTGTTTGGGAACCATTTACTCGTTGATGATTTGGTTACCCAACCAAGGCCCGCTGATTGGCGTGCTAGGGGGAATCGTCGGTGTTTGTGGTGGTATCGTTGGCTCTGCAGTCGGTATTTTGGGATCGATCAAGCGATATCGAGTCCAAAAATTAAAGATGGAGCTCGAATCGAAATCCTAGGAATCCAAAACGTCTGCTTCGACGGACACCCAGGGCGGTCGCTACGCTCTGCCCTGGGCTATCTCATGATGCCCCGTTGGGGCAA
>JBJSXX010000427.1:0-9171 GCA_046086605.1 Pirellula sp.
CTTAACGAATCGACAGTAATGACGCACTGCCACGCCGCCTGACGGCGGCGTCGATTGGATGTCATTGACTGTGTTGACAAGATTGACTGTGTTGACGGTCGACAGGATTGACCGGATTGACGTCGTTGACGGCGAGGGCCAGCCGATGAGCCGTTCGCCAATGAGATCAGCCACTCAATGGTGTCAACCTCGTCAACAATGTCCGCAGTCAATCCCGTCAATGCTGTCACTAAGGTCAATGCCGTAAAAAAAACCCACGTCCGCCATCGGCGGACGTAGCAAGCCGCAGGCACCTGGCATCGATGAACTCGATGGGTAGCAAGTTCTCCAAAGAGACGGGGACAATTAACTACCTGACTTTAGCGTCAAACCTGACAAATCCACCCTCGCCAGGCTTAAGCTCCTGGTCGATCTCCCAACGCAGAACCGACGAACCGGCTTCGTTCGGAGTTGTCGAAAAACGTGCCTCTAGGCTCGACTGCTGCGATGACTCGACATACTCCAACCGCGGAGCAAGCGAATCAGTGACGACCAACTTCGAGACCGGCTGCTCGCCGATATTGTCGTAACGGATCGTAAAGGAAATGATGTCTCCTGGATTGGCAATCTGCTCCGAAGCCACCTTGCAAATCCGTACCCTCGCTCCCTTGTACTCATACAAGGTGAACTCCCTAGGCTGCTTTTGATCGACGATCACAACAGCTTCTTGGCCATCGATCAGAACTTGCAAAGCATCAATGTTCGACCAAATACGAGCAGCAGCTGCCGATATCG
Organism: Pirellula sp.; assembly: GCA_046086605.1. Classification (GTDB taxonomy): domain Bacteria; phylum Planctomycetota; class Planctomycetia; order Pirellulales; family Pirellulaceae; genus JBKCUI01. The sequence goes on from JBJSXX010000427.1 coordinate 775, forward strand.
CAAGTTTCGCAGGATCGGTCATGAGAATGTTACCATTACGGATGATATCGAGGTCCTCATAGGGTTTGAACGCATCACTGATTTCACCCATGGGCAAGACCAACTCGGCAGGCATCGGTCGCTGACGATCCAAGAAGGCTTCGACCACCCGAACGGTGTCCTTCGTGTTGGCCTTCACCGGTGCCATGACTTGAATCGGTGGCAACTTCTCTTTGATCATCCCTGGCCCAGCGGGTAAATCCGCTGACTGAGGCCTCAGCGCTAACTCGGATTCCAACACCCCAGTTCGCTTGCGGACGCTACCAAATCGAGGCGCGTAGATCGCAACACGACATCCCGCTTGAACTTCGGTCATCCCTGTCTTGGTCGTGTACTGGATGACGGTGTCCTCTGGATCCAAGCCGACCTGCGAAAGATCGCTTTGGAGTCTCACAGGAGGATCGCGATCTCCTCCGTCAAAAATGTATTCTTGTGGATCCATGCATCGCGACGGCATTTCGCACTCAGGTTCACAAGCACCTTGAGGGCATGGGCCCTGGTGAGGTACCTTGCATCCGCCTCTGCAGGCAAGCAGTCCAGTTCCGAGCCTATTTGGAAACAAAGGCCGATAGGGCCCGTGAACGCATGACCCACTTGGTTGGCACTCAGCCACATCCCCGGTGGATTCAAAAGTTGCACTCGCCGAACCGCTCGCTGCGCCGCTTACGACTCGCCGATGACCAACCATCTGATAAGGGGATCCGGTGACTGGTGCTGCTGGATCGACGTATTGGGGACCAACCGTCGACGGAGTCCTGGCAACAGCATAGCTTTCTGGTTGCTCGGGAGCTTGCCGTACGGTCCCTGCGCTATGCGAGGCCGAAACGACACCCGGTGTGCTGGCTTGTTCCGATTCGTTACTTATCAGCGAATCGTAGGTTGTGTCACGAGGTAGCCGTACACGTTCACGCATGGGATCCGTCGCGCAACCGACCAAGCCACCCAGGAGCAACAAGCACAAGCTCGGTGCCAACATCGAGCCTCTGAGGAATGCATTCGGACTTCGCGTCATGGGAGTGACCCTTTGGTTGGCAAATCTTATATCGTGCAAAGCTTGTTTGTCTTTATTGGGAATCGCTGATCGAGCCCGAAGCCACAGGCTTTCCTACAACCGGACGACCCTGTACTGGCTCTGCCACGGGAATCGTTCTTGGATACTCGATGATTGGCCAGCGTCCTTCATCGATGAGCATCTGTTTGGTGGGAATCGGTTTGAGAGTTGTCCAAGGGGGACAGTGGTAGAGAAACTCTAACCAGTCCTGGCCTTGGGTGACGTTTGGCACTCGCGAACCCATTCTCAGGATCGCAACGGGACGTCCGAGTTGGTCTGCGGTACGCAAGGCGTTTTGATTACCACTGATATCTAAAACGCGTTGAGGTTTGCCTGAGGTATCGACTGGTTCGGCAACTTCAGAGTCCTCCAGGTAGATCACTCGCATGACAAGTTCGCCTCGGGCTGCATCGGCGATATCGTTCTCATCGATCTCGATTGGAATTGGAAATCGATGCTCTCGCTCTGCGGGTGGACAAGTCTTATCGATCACTTCGATCGTGGGGAACAACTCCAAATCTGGATCGCCTTCGATTCCTGTGAGTCGAAGTCGGTAGACGGCACCGACCAGAAGTCCCACGCGAGCTGGATTAGGCATATCGGGAGCGAATTGACCCGCTTCAGCGAGATTGAACTTCACTCCTTTTGGCCCACGCACCTCGACCGCTTGCCAAGCTCCTCGCAGTTGCGGCTTGCGCTGCAATTGGATCGAACCGATTGCACCAGGAACCATCTCGTCATCGAGCAGACTGCGCGTCGTATTGGGCAAACGGGCAGACGCAGAGTTGGGATTGTAAGCCGACTGGCCCAAGGCGACGTTGCTGAAGAGAACCGCTAAGATGCAGATCACTATGAAAGCGACCCATCCTAGCACCATCGTCGGAAAGGAAATGTGTCGAAACATACTGCACCCTGTCGGACTGCGGGATAACAAAATAGTCCCAGACGATCCGGGACTATTGTTTATAAATCATCAACATCCAATCCGGTGATTAACGGACTTGTGGAGTTCCCGGTGGGCAGTATTCACCCGCACCACCTGCTCCGCCCGCACCACCAGGTCCAGGACCTTGAGATCCACCGTAGAGGTTCGATGGAACAGGTCGGCTAGCATGGTAGAAGCCTGGTCGACCGGCTGGATATCCAGGATGAATGTTCTGCTCGTGGATACGGATGTGGCTCGGAGGCGTTGGATAGCTATACCCAGGTTGCTGACGAACTGTCATCTTCATCTTGTCGACTGGATCAGGAATATGCATGTGAGTCTTATTCTTCATCACATGCTGTTGGAGTCCGGCTGGATGTCCAAACGGAATGTGAGGAGGTCCAGGCAATCCGATCGGAGTCCCACTGTAGGTCATTCCGTACTGAGGAGCGGTCACTCCAGCGACCATGTTTGGCGGTGCGCTCATCGGATCGATTGGTCGACCATCTGGTCCACACAACCCACCAGCACCACCCATGCCTCCGGGGCCCATTCCACCAGGACCCATCGGGCCGGGTACACCACCGTTAGCATAAGCCGCAGCGGTTAGCTCGATGTCTTTATTACCTAGGCGAACAATCGCTAGGATAGAACCGCGTCGGTCGGCTTCGATGATCGGATCCAAACCTGGCTCCAGTCGAGTGCTGACGAGGGTATCGATCCCCGAAATCACTTCACCTTGGAACTCTGGATCAGGCAAGTAGATGACTTTGGTCACAAAGTTGCCCGATAAAGCTTGATCGAGATCCTCTTCAGTGAACTGAATCGAAATCGCGTTGTGAGCCAGATAAGCGGCAGTGCGAGGATTCGAGTGCCCGACTTCAACAGTCGGATAGAGTTCGACTCCTTCACGTCCAGCGATATCGGTAAGCTTCAGGCGGTAGATGCCACCTTGAGCAAACTCCAATCGTCCTGGAACGATCAAGCAATCGCTGGTAAAGGAACCATCGCCGACGACATCGTAAGAGATCTTCATCGACTGTGGTTGATTGAACAGGATTTGAGTCGTCGGTGCTGGCACTCCCGCGCCATAACCGGGGACTGGGATAGTCTCAGGTGCCAAAACACCCGGACCAGGACCACCTACCATCGGGCCGGGTTCAGCCAGCCGTGCTGCAGGAGGCATGTTGTGTCGAATAGCGGGCTCGCCCCCCAAGCTTGGTGCAGCCAAACCCAATGCGGCTATCACGCCTAAAAACCTTACTTTTTTCATGCGATTCCCCTCGGAATGACTTGGGTCAAGCCAGCTTCGCGCTAGGCAGTTACGACCGATTGTTTCCACCTGGACGCGAACCGTCCTGCAAACCTACAATCCCGTGCGACTTGGCACCGGCTTGCAGATCCCTCAGGAGCCTCAAAAGCGGAATTCGAGGCGCGTCTTGAGTCTATGTTCGGCACGGAGCTTTCGTTTTCTTTGATAAAATCGGTACGACTCGACCATGGAACCAAGGTTTTCAGTTGCTAGCATTTTCAAGGCGGTCGCTTCGCTACCAGTCCTCGGTGCCGCATCGTTGCTGGTTGCTTGGATGCTTTGGAACCAACCGGATGAATCGATGGCTTTTGGCCAGAGTGTTGCAGCTGTCCCCTCCCCTACCCCTAAGACAATCCAAATACCTGAAAGCCCAGTCCAAGAGCCCTCATCCACCTCAGCGATCACACCGGTGACGACCGATCCAAATCAATTGGTGCTTGCAGCCGTTCGCCAAGCGGTTTGGGGTCCATCGATTTACTGCCGAGTTCAACAGACGACCAATGTCTTTGGCCAGCGTGCGTTGCTCATAGGCGAGCTGCGATCCGAGGCCTTATCGAATTCCCCGATGCGGAGACTTCGCTATACGGCTCGCGTGGCTGTGGGTGAAACGGCTTTTGATTTGCTACAAGTCTCCGATGGGCGGATGATGTGGACGCGATCGAGTCCAAACGCACCACCGAAACGAATCATCTTGGATCAGGTCTTGCAGAGCATCCCAAGCAGTCTGCAGTATCCAGATACAAGGCCTGATGTTCATTTGCTCTTGGCTGTCGGAGGCCAAGCAGAATTACTTCGAGGGCTTTATCATAGATACAACTGGTACAAGGCCGTCAGTGGTAAGATTGGGGGTGCCGATGTATGGCAACTTGTTGGGAGACTGCGTACCGAGCCGACTCGCATTGCCGGCAATGCACCAATCGACAACATGAATAGCGACATTGGGAGTCCGAGTAAGAATCTGCCGACTGAAGCTCGACTGACACTGAGTCGCTCGACGAAGTTACCTTACTTCCCATTCATCATTGAATACTTCCAGCGATCGGAAAACGCTTCTAGTTCCAAGAGTCCTTTTGAGCTCATGTCGCGGATCGAGTTCAAAGATCCGACGACAGAGATTCAGTTTAGCGATAAGGACTTTGAGCGGTTCAGTGAGACCGTCGAAGAGATCAAAGACGAGACACAGGATTACTTGCCGACATTTCGCTTAAGTTCCGAGGCGTTTCGAACATCGCGGTGAGCAACCGCAGTAGCGACGATCGATTCAATCTTGCTTGGGCCAGCGATTCAGTTGACGTTGTCGCTCTTTTTGAAATTCCGCTATCGGATCGATAGTAGGATCGATCTCCTCTTCCATAACCTTAAAAAAACTTGCTCCTAAGACGCCGAGAATCCCAGCGAAAATGGCAAGGGCTGTAACAAACGTAAACATGGTAATGCATCTGCCTATGGCAGTGACTGGAGTGATGTCCCCGTAGCCAACAGTGGCAACTGTCACCATTGTAAAATAGGCCGCATCGAACAAATCTCGAGACTTATCTGGCTGAGCTTCGTATTCGGCTTCGAAGATCGAAACGGTACAAAATAACCCAACAACCAACTGGGTAAACAGCAGGGGTTTCCAAGCTGGCCAAGCGCGATAGAAGCCTAACGCTACTAACTGCAATGAGCGACTGTAACGAAAGAATTTGAGCAACTGGAAAATACGCAGCGCCCGAAGCAGATGCCCCCATTCGGGTGGTACTATCAAGCCAATCCAAAAAGGAACGATCGAAATTAGATCAACTAAACCGATCGCAGAGTGAGGATAATGCCATCCGTAGTGATCTTGGGCGTCATCCAACCATCGCATTAGATATTCGACAGTAAAGCAAATGGCGATGATTCCCTCGGCCAATACAAATCGGGGATCGCGATGTAGATAGTCGGCAGTTCTGAGCGAAAGCTCCGTCAGATAGAGACCTGTTCCAAGCACAATCAGGAATTTGATCGCAGGATTTGCGCATTGAAGAATAGTTCGAACCTGAGCCATGGAAGCGATCCTGGGGGCTAGATTAAAAAGGGTGATATTAGTCCTAGTGAATCGGATGCGAGAAGTAAGATGGCGGTTTCCGTTGTTTTTTTAGGCTCAGAATCCTTGGCTTTTGGACAAGAAAGCTTCTTTTTAGATTTCTCGCGCCCTGCCATTTGTTATTCTTGGCCGTTGACACACTGGGCATCTTTGCGAAGTCCGGTAATTCAAAGACAGGTATAGAGTGCGAGCATGGGATTATTTGACAAAATTCGTGGCGAGTTCATCGATATCATCGAGTGGATCGATGACTCTAGGCATACTTTGGTCTGGCGATTTCCGCGTTATCAGAACGAGATCAAAAACGGGGCCAAGCTGATTGTCCGTCCGGGGCAGGTCGCGATCTTTGTCTCTGAGGGAAAACTGGCGGATGTATTCGAAGCGGGAACCTATGAATTAACCACGGCCAACCTGCCGATTCTAACGACGCTCAAAGGTTGGAAGTACGGTTTCAATAGTCCGTTCAAAGCCGAAGTCTACTTCTTCAGTTTGCGACCTGTATTGGATCTCAAGTGGGGTACTCCCAATCCAATCATGTTGCGAGACACGGAGTTTGGACCGATTCGTATTCGAGCTTTTGGATCTTACGTTCTAAAGGCGGCTAATCCCAAAGCATTGCTCACGGAGATCGTCGGAACCAACGCTGCGGTTTCTACGGAAGAAGTGACAGAGTTGATTCGATCGATCATCGTCGAAGCCTTGACCGACCTTTTGGGGACTTCTCAAATCGCAGCGTTGGATATGGCATCGAACTATCGCAAACTCGCTGATGAACTGAAGAAACAGGTTCAAGAGCGAATCGACGACGAGTACGGTCTGGAGTTACAGCAGTTGATGATTGTGAATATCTCGCTGCCCGAGGAGGTCGAGAAGGCTCTGGATTTACGAACCAAGATGAATGTGATTGGGGACATGGGTCGCTTCCAACAGTATCAAATGGGAGAGTCGATGGTTGCTGCCGCCAATAGTCCTGCAGGAGGTGGTGCGGCAGAAGGAATGGGTTTAGGTATCGGCCTCGCAATGGCCAACCGGATGACACCCTTAGGCAATCCTGGCCAAGCGATGCCCTCAGTCCCCCCTCCCCCACCGGTCGCCGTTTGGCACGTGGCCAACCAAGGCCAAACCCTCGGGCCCTATAGCATGCAGCAAATGGTCGAAGCCATCGGGCGCGCGGAGCTTCAAGCATCCAGCATGGTTTGGACAGCAGGAATGACCGATTGGCTACCTGCAGCCAAGGTTGCAGCTTTTGCGGGTTATTTCCAAGCACCTCCTCCTCCCCCGAAACCATAGCCAAAGGGGCCCTCTTCTTGGCAGATATCATGGACAATCAGCCAGTAGACTCGGCCGTCTCAGGGTTGCTCGGTTGTGAATGGATCATCGACGCTTATGGTTGCGATCCTGATCTTCTTCGCGACCTTGCGACGATGATCCGCTTATGTGAAACCATGATCGAGCAACTCGACTTGAATGTCGTTGGACATCCACTCTGGCATCAGTTCCCAGGTCAAGCGGGGGTCACTGGGTTGTATTTGCTGAGCGAATCTCACTTGGCCTGTCACACCTATCCAGAGGTTCATGTGGCAACACTGAATCTCTATTGTTGTCATTGGATTCAGGAGCAACCTTGGGCAGAGCTGCTTGGCAAAGCGCTGCGAGCCTCTCATTGCGATGTGGTTTGCGTACCACGCGGGCGGAGCGCTCGCATGCCGACGAGTCTGGGCAAGGAGATCGACTGATATGAAGTCGCGTACGACGAATTGTCCAGCATGTGGTGGCCCTGTGACGTTTCAAGTAAGCTCGTCGTTGGTTACTGTTTGCGGCTTTTGCAATTCTGTTGTCGCCCGAGGGGACAAGCATCCGAAGGACTGTGGGAAAATTGCGGATGTTGTGGATCTAAACTCCCCGATCCGAGTTGGGATGACGGGGAGTTATCGCAATAAAGCTTTTCATGTGACGGGTCGTGTTCAGTACAAACATCCCTCGGGAGCTCTTTGGAACGAATGGTATTTGAGTTTCCCTGGCGAGCGATGGGGTTGGCTTGCCGAGGCGCAAGGGAATCTCTATCTGATGTTTGAGCAAAAAACCAAAGCGGGGTCGCGGCTCGCAGAGTTTGAGTCCTTGGAGCTAGGTCATGAATTCAAAGTACGAGAAGAGTCACTGGAAGTCACTGAAAAGGCCATCGCAACGGTATCGGCTGCCGAAGGCGAAATCCCCTGGGCTGTGCGACCTGGATTCAGCCACGCCTATGCCGACTTGAAATCAAAACAAGGCTCGATAGGGACTTTGGATTTTTCAGAATCAGCCGTCCGGTTTTATTTGGGAACCCGCGTGACTCTCGATGCGATCGGGATCAGGGCTGAATCGAACTTAGGGATTCCGCAAGATATTGTTGTCCAAGGAATTCAGGTGAATTGCCCGAACTGCGCAGGCAGCTTGCAAATGAAACTGCCGGATCAGTCGCTACGGGTTACATGTCCTAGTTGCAATGCGCTGTTGGATGTTCGCGAGGGAGACCTAGTCTACCTCGATTCACTAGGCCCCAAAAAACATGAACCTGTTTTACCTCTTGGCTCCAAAGGGCAATTATTTGGAAAGGAATTCATCGTAATCGGATTCCTAAAACGGTTTGTATTCCATGCAGGCAAGTCCTATCCATGGAGCGAGTATTTGCTTTACAACCCCGAAATCAAATTTCGGTGGTTGGTTGCGACCCAAGATAACCATTGGTCTTACATCGAGCAGATCGATTATCCCGGAACTACGCAAGGGCAAGTCCTCAGCTACGAAACGAAGTTTTTCAAGTTGTATGACGATGGCACCTCCACGGTCAGTTACGTCATTGGAGAGTTTCCTTGGCGGGTGCAAATCGGTGAGCAGACCAAGGTGAAAGACTACATCTGTCCACCCTTGATGCTCAGTTTCGAACAAACGCTGGCACAAACCGATTCGCCAGAGCAATTCGCTGCCATCCACTCAGAGGTCACGGTCTCGAAGGGGACCTA
>JBJSXX010000428.1:0-7088 GCA_046086605.1 Pirellula sp.
GATTCGACCAGCAAGACCTTCAAGCCTGCTTGAGCTGCCAAGATGGCTGTCGCCGATCCTGCCACACCTGCACCGATGATGATCGTGTCCCAGGTCCTTTCGCAATGCCGCTGGATCTCTGATAAGCTCATGATACGGGCCGGGGTTTTTCCCAGATCAAGATGTAGCGTTCCGGCCAGTGCTTGCTCAATCGAACTCCATCGAGGCCAGAGCGATTTGCCAAAGAAAGGATTTCCTCGACGGTGAAGGCTGCTCGAACCGATTGTGGACCATCGAAGTGGACCACCGGAGATCGAGACAAAATCCAGCAACCTACTTTTGCCAGAAGCCAGCCCAATGTGGTTCGATTTAGATCGTCTGCGACGACCGCAACCTTGGACAAGCTTGCACTACGCTTGAGCAATTCGATAACAGAATTTTCATCAAAGTGGTGCATGAATAGCGAGTTGATCACGATGTCAGCCGATGCTTGAGGGGCTTGTTTGTCCGCATCAGAGAGCGCATCGACTTGCTCAAAGCGAATGTCTCTTGGAGTGTATCCAGATTGATGTGCTAGTTTCCTTGCCGAATCGATGGCATAGGGGCTGATATCCCAGCCGATCGACTCCATCGAAAGGTGCTTTGACAGCATCCGATGCAATGCGATGAGGTTTTCCCCGTTGGCGCATCCGATGTCCAAGAGCGTCCAGTGCGGTTGATTTTTCTGCTTGGCTACCTTCAAAATCGACCTGGCAAGATACGTCACCGTACCCGAGAAACGATTGATTCGACGAAGACCCTTAAGGGCCAATTCGTGTTCGGCAATTGGTAGTTGAGGATCGTCCATCCTTTCGGGTACCAAGTGCCGATGTTTCAGATCGGGTACAAAAAGCATGTTTCAAGGATAACCAATCCGAATCGGGAAGATAAGCCCAACACCTGCAGATGCGAGCACACAAACCCCATCGAGATTAAAAACACTGGAACTTGTTTTTATGCATAATGCATCGCCATGGAAGCATCTGGGGTGGCAACCCACGCCCATTAGGACTTAGACTTACCGTCTGAACGCCCAAGCTCGTACGTTGTTTTTTTGGGGTCATAGGGATGTGGCAAGTGCGAAACTTGGTTTCTTTTCTCTTAATAACATTGCTTTTCACAGCCTCGACGAGGCTCGAAGGACAAGAGGCAAGTGCGAAGAAGGTCGAGTACCAGCCTGGTGATTTGAATCTCGATGTGAGTCGCGTCTACATCTTTGTGGACAAAACCAACAACCTCGGACACAGTCATGGAGTCGAAGGTAAGCTCAAGGCAGGGAAAGTGCTCCCGGATTCACAAAGTCCCTCGAAGCTAGTGTTTGATATGCGATCCTTCGTTGCCGATACCGAAACGGCCAGGAAGGTTTTTGGAATCGAGGCTTCGATTGATGCTGCAACGGTCAAAAAAGTGAATCAGAACATGCTCGGAAAAGAGATTCTTGACGTGCAAAAGTTTCCAGAGGCTAGTCTTGAAAAAGCGAGTTTACGGAAGGCAGGCAAGCAATCTGCAAGGGGTCTTGATGAGTACGAGCTCGAAGGTGATTTCACCCTTCATGGAGTATCCCGCCACGTTGTAATTCCCTGCGACGTGGAAATCAAAGATGGATGGCATCACCTTAGAGGACGCTTTACGATTCGCCAGACGGATTTTGGGATCAAGCCTTATACAAAGGCGTTCGGTGCTGTTGGTATCAAGGACGAGTTAGTGATCATGGGCGATTTGTGGGTGGTGCCAAGCAAATGATAGAATTTCCGGATGTCGCAAAGGGTGTTATTAAAAATCATTACGATATTATCACCCCTTTTTACCGGCTCTTTTGGGGCCCCCACATTCACCATGGGTATTGGGATGCAGACGAAAGTTCGCAGCGTGCGCAGATCCAATTGACCGAGCAGCTCGCCAAGGCAGCATCGATCGCGTCGGGCAGCCAAGTGATCGATATTGGTTGTGGGATGGGTGGCTCGAGCGTTTGGCTAGCAAGGAACCTTAATTGCCAGGTCACAGGTGTGACCCTCAGTTCTGTGCAACGCTTCTATGCGAATTTGGCCGCGGGTATGGGAGGCGTGAAGCCTCGTCCCACGTTTCTTCGTGACGATGCAGAGGTGATCGAGTTTCCACCCGCGTCGGCTGATGTGGTTTGGAGTATCGAGTGCACCGAGCACTTTTTCGACAAGCCCAAGTTTTTCAAGAATGCAGGAACTTGGCTTAAACCGGGTGGAAGATTTGCTCTGTGCGCTTGGCTTGCGGGGAGCGGGCCTTTAAGTGAGCAGCAAGTGGAGTTGACTCGCAAAGTATGCCATGGCATGTTTTGTCCGTCGCTTGGAACCCAGGAAGATTATTGCCAATGGTTTCGCGAAGCAGGTTTGGCGGTAACCTATCAATCGTTGTGGACTAAGAAGGTCGAACGAACTTGGGAGATTTGCCACAATCGGGTTCAGCGTTCAGGGATCCGAAACCTTGCGAAACTCTTCGGGGCAAATCACGTTTTGTTTCTGGATCATTTTCAAGCCATCCTTGATGCATATCGCTCCGGTGCGATGGAATATGGATGTTTTGTTGCCGAGAGAGGGAAAGAGTGAGTCAGATACAGGTTAGCATGGAGTCGGCAGTAAGCACTTCCGTCCAAAAACGGCTTGGGCGAATCGCAGGGATCGCGTTTGGAGTGGGGACACAAGTACTCTTTCTTTGGACCGTGATCTACCTTTTTCTTTTCTTGCGGTTTGGAGGATGGCGCGAGTACTCCGCCAACGATCGCTCTGCGACATGGTGGATCGATGCATCGCTGGCGACGCTTTTTGTCGTTCCTCACAGTATCCTTCTTGCCCCGATGACTTCTAAGTGGCTCAAGCAATGGATGCCAAGTGGGTTGTTCGGTTGCCTCCACTGCACGACCAGTTGCGTGAGCCTTTTGGTGTTATTTCATTATTGGGGAACAAGCAAATTGGAGATATGGCATGCTACGGGTTGGTTTGAAGGCTTGATGCTCTTTGGCTTCTATGGTTCTTGGGTTGCCCTTTTCTATAGTTTGTATTGGACGGGGTTCGGGTATCAAACGGGACTTACACAGTGGTGGTATTGGTTTAGGCAGACACCGCCCCCGAAAAGGGCTTTTGTTACCGAGGGTCCGTTTAGGTACATGAGACATCCGGTGTACATGAGTTTTTTAGGATTGATCTGGTTTACGCCTGTAATGACTTTCGATCATGCTATCCTGACAGCGATTTGGACGGCTTACATCTACCTGGGAAGCTACTTCAAAGATCGCCGGCTTTTGCGCTTTATCGGGGAACCTTATTACTTGTACGGCAAGAAGATTGCTGGGCTTCCGGTAATCGGCTTTGGGTCCCTGAGATACTTTCGTTAGGTTCAAGGTTTCTCTGGAATTCTTGTGGGTAAGGATATATTCTACTGGAAATCTTCGTGCTCGTGCTCCTGCTCCTGCTCGTACTCGAAGCCCCTGAAACCCAAACGGTTCTTTTCGAGTACGAGTACGAAAAAAGCCGGAACCGTATCCTACTACCCACAATAATTCCTTAAGAACCCAAAAATCTTATTGCAAATTTGATTGCTAGTAGCTTTCAGAATCCTCATAATGCTAGAGTCTTTCCTACACACACAGCCATGGGAGAATCTATCGATGGACGGAGCGTTCCAAGGTCTATATGCTGAACTTTTGCAGTTGGCTCGATCTGTGATGCGACGCGAGCGTCGCAACCACACACTTACTCCAACGGATCTTTGCCATGAGGCCTACTCTCGCATTCAACCGCATCTAAAAAATGATGAGAGCCAGCGTCAAGACATACGATCTCTGTTCGCTGTAACAATGAGGCGAGTGCTCATCGATTATGCCCGAAAGCGGATCAGGCGAATTAATGAATTATCGCAAAGTCAATTACCGGTAGAGAATTGCTCAAATCCAGTTCAAGATCCTGATCGGTATGAGATTTTGCGTCTTGAGCAACTAGAGATCGCGCTCAAACAATTCTCTGTCGACTATCCAGTCCATGCAAAGCTCGTTGAGTTGCGGGTGTTCGGTGGGCAAAAAATGGACGTCTGCGCGGAGTTGCTTGGCATTTCGGCAGCAACTGCTCAAAGGCACTGGAATTTCTCGAAAGCCGTCTTGATGCGGGAAATCAAAAAGGGCGAACAGCAGTAGTCTGGATCCAATACTCTTGCATAGCCCGTGGACATGGACACAAAAGACCTTTCCCTCGAAGTACTTTTGGATCAGGCGCTCAAGTATCGAGACAAGTCCGAGCGTGAAGAATGGATGCAGAGGGTACTTGGAGACAGGCCTGAAAAACTGCGGGAATTGAAGGAGTTGATCGACCATCATGAAGATGGCACCTGGATGGAGCGAACTCCAAGACCGGTGGCAGCTGGTAGGAAATTGATCGAAGATATCGCCGGGATGAAAATAGGTCCTTTTGAGATCATCGAGAGGATCGGCTCGGGGGGCATGGGCGATGTTTATCTTGCGCAACAACTACAGCCTGTCCGCCGTCAGGTCGCTCTGAAACTGATTCAATGGGATTCGGAACCGAATCAAATCATCGAGCGTTTTCAGCGTGAAAAACAAATGCTCGCGAGCATGGAGCATCCGAATGTCGCAAGGATCATCGATGCGGGTACGACCGAGAACGGTTACTCCTATATCGTGATGGAGTACGTCAAAGGATCACACCTTGTTGACTACTGCGCACTGAATAGTCCGGACATCCGCAGTCGCGTGAAACTGCTCTTGCAATGCTGCCGAGCCATTCAACATGCCCATCAAAAGGGGATTATCCACCGGGACATCAAACCAAACAACGTGATGGTGACTCGAGTCGATGAAGAGCCCGCGGTAAAGATTATCGATTTTGGGATCGCTAAAGCAACGATGAGCGGCTCGATCAAGCAGAGCAACGAATACACCAGTTCCATCGTAAGCCTTCTGACAAACTCTCTTACCTACAGGGGGAGTTCGCCAGGCACTCCTCCTTACATGAGCCCTGAGCAATTCACCAAGCGCTCTTCCGATATCGACACCAGAAGCGATATCTACTCGCTCGGAGCGGTCCTGTATTTTCTGCTAACCGATCAGCATCCATTCAATGATTCCCAGTTGGCCAATCGCAACTTTGCAGAGATCGGTGAACTGGTCTCTGAAAATGATCCACCTTTGCCGAGCCACAGGAGCCCCAAACGCGCAAAAAGCCTGCGCGGTGACTTGGATTCCATGGTTCGCAAGGCGATGTGTCGAGATGTCGAGAAGAGGTATCAATCGGTTGCTCAATTCGCCGACGATTTACAACGGTATCTGCGAGGCGATCCCATCTCGGCAAACCCAGACTCGCCTTGGACGTACTTCCGAAGACTTACACGACGGCACCAGTTGTTAATTTCCGCGACTGGCTTGGCCTTTACCTTGGCCTTCGTCGCTATATCATTGGCTTGGCTCTTTGCGGAATCTCAGAAGGCCAGCGCGATCCTTGCGAGGGAAAAGGAGAATCAGAGTTCGACCGTCGCCAATTTACTTGCTGCCAGCAGCGCCTTGCAGCGTCGCGAAGATGAACTTGCCATCCAAACGCTCGATGTTATACCTCAAGCCAGCGCCAGACTAGACACGCGACTGCTCAGATCGCAAATACCTCATCGCCCTTCGCGCTTCGCAGAGGTCGAGAGCAAAATCTATTATGGCTTAGCCTTGGACTCGCTCCCGGGTATTGTTTGTGGTACGAATCAATCCAAAATGCACGCCTACGATCAGGGCAATGGCAATTTGCTCTTTGAGATTGATACGGAACAAGGAGAAATAAACGGATTAGCAGTCAGTCCCGATGGCAAGACGATTGCAACGGCAGGGGACGATGGAACGGTGAAGTTTTGGGATCTCGAATCCAAAAAGTTTCTTAAAAGAATAGTTGTTTCCAAGCAGTGTGTGTATCAAGTTGGATGGGGAGCTGACGGTCAGTCGATCATTACGGCAGCATCGGAACCCAACGCGAAGGTCTGGTCATACCCCGAATGCGAGTTGATCCGCGAAATTGATTCTCTAGGTAGCCCTTTAGAGTGCCTTGCGACAAGCAAAACGAATCTGTTCGCCTTCGGTGATCGTAACGGAAATGTGCGTTTTGGAAACCTACTTGGCAAAGTGGACGGAGGTCTGAAAAATGAGAGCGAAAATCTGCACTCTTATTTTTTCAAGTATTCCGTTTGTTCTTGCATAAGTTTTTCAGCCTCGGGGAAAACCGTTGCCATAGGCTTGAATGGTGGCTATCTGGTACTCGGGCGCATCGAGCAAGGCGATCTGATACCGTTTGAGCAAATCAAGTTCTCTTCGGATGTCACGGCGGTTGCCTTCTCCGAAGACGAGAAGCAACTAGCGATTGGCGAAAGCAGTGGAGCACTACATATTCTTGACATGAAGGATTCTTTGGTAAGAGACTCCCGACTTGTTTTCACCAAAAGGTTCTTCGAGCAGCATTCAGAGTACTTCGAAGCTACCGAAGATCCGATGCAGAAACTTCGAGAGCTGATCGCCAGAATGGATCCACCTGAGGCCTTGGATCATTTGCCTTATCATTGCGATAAAGTGGTTCTTGAGTTCAAGAAGCCACTCAGGCTCTTTTTGTTCTCGACCGAGTTTTTAAGAGAATGGTCTGATTCATCAGGTGATCCGAGCAGAAACCAATCTGAGCTCCCTATCGATGTCATCCCGAAGGACAAGTCTGTGGAGTTGCGGTTCCGAAGCCGCAGTAACCTCTGGTCTGATCCCGATACACTGCGTCTCGAAGAACGGTTGGAAACCCGAAAAGGTCATGCCAAGAGAATCTCTGGGATCGCTTGGGGAAAGAACAAAAATCATGTTTTCAGTTTTAGCGAAGATAAAACTGTAGCGAAACTCGACGTGTCCGACTTTCGTAAGGATATTCTATTGTCAAATGCTGAGCACGTGTATGCATTCACAAGCGACAGACTATTCCTAGCCAATGGTTCGGAACAGAGTTTTCGATCTGTTGATACCGCTAACGCCAATTTAATGAATGCCGTCGTAAAATCGCTCATCCCAGACAGTTTTCCCC
>JBJSXX010000429.1:0-21808 GCA_046086605.1 Pirellula sp.
ATAAAAATGCATGGGATAAACACGCACATGAGCACCAACGAAATCGCGAGGATCGGTCCGGAGACTTCCTCCATCGCCTTGATCGCCGCATCGCGCGGGGATAGGCCGTGTTCAAGATGGTGTTCGACGGCTTCGACCACCACGATCGCATCATCGACAACGATACCGATAGCGAGCACTAACCCGAACAAGGAGAGATTGTTCAAGCTATATCCGATGCCATGCAAGACAGCGAAGGTTCCGATGATAGCAACCGGTACGGCGATCAAAGGTATGACGCTAGCGCGCCATGACTGGAGAAACGCAAGTACAACGATTGCCACGAGGATGATCGCATCGCGGAGGGCTTTGAAAACCTCCATGATCGACTCGGAGATAAACGGGGTGGTGTCATAAACGATCTTGTAGTCGACTCCTGGAGGGAAACTGGCTTTGAGTCCTTCCATCTTTTCTTGGATCATCCGCGCCGTATCGATCGCGTTGCTTCCGGGTTGTTGATAGATCGCCATCCCGATCGAAGGTTTCCCATCGAGCGAGCACGAGGTGTCTTGATTCTTGGCCCCGAGCTCGATTCCACCGTACGATCGACCATCGGAGCCTTGACGCGGATCGGTTACGACATCTCGGAGATAAACCGGTGTTCCCGAAAGGCTAGTCCCTACGACGATGCTCCTAAACTCCTCGGGTTCGATCAAGCGACCTTTCGTCGATAGCGTATATTGGAACGACTGGCCAGGAAGCATCGGTTCGCGACCTAAAGAGCCGGCTGCAACTTGGATGTTCTGTTCGCGAAGCGATTGCATGACATCGGTGGCGGCGATTCCAAGTGTAGCCATCCGAGTCGGATCGAGCCAAACTCGCATCGAGTAATCGAGTTGACCGAGGAACCCGATATCACCCACACCCGGGACTCTGACGAGCTCATTTCGCAATTGGATCGAAGCGTAATTGCTCAGGTACAATTGGCTTCGAGAATCATCGGGAGAAACAAGATTCACCACCAGCAAGATACTCGGTGAACGTTTCTTGACCGAAACCCCGGTTTGTTTCACTTCGCTCGGAAGGCTTGGCGTGGCTAAATTGACTCGGTTTTGAACCAAGACCTGGGCCATATCCAAATCGGTTCCAACCTCGAATGTCACGCTGATCGAGCATCCACCATCGTTGGTGCATTGCGTCGACATGTAAAGCATGTTTTCGACGCCCAAGATCTGTTGTTCGATCGGTGCAGCAACGGTTTCAGATACAACCGAAGCGCTTGCGCCAGGATACACGCAGGAAACTTGAACCGTCGGCGGTGTGATCTCTGGATACTGGGCAATCGGGAGTTGCCACACAAATACCAGGCCAGCGAGTGTGATGAGAATCGAAATGACGGCCGCGAAGATAGGTCGATCGATGAAGAAGCGAGAGAGCATTACTGGGCTCCTTCATCGGATTGGCCAAGATCCAATGGGATACTGGTTTGCTCAACCGTTAGCTCGGTATTTGGTCGAACCCGTTGGAGTCCTCGATAGACAATTTCGGTTCCTGCATCGAGGCCTTTGGTGATAACTCGCCACGTACCTATCGAGCGACCGAGCTCGACGCTACGGCGGACAGGTTTCTTGTCAGCTCCAATGGCGATGATGTATCGGGTGTCTTGGTCGACACCGATCGAGGCCTCGGGCACAAGCACGGCGTCGTAGGGTTGCGAGACTGGCACACGTACCCTCACAAACATTCCCGACTTCAAGAGGTTGTTCTGGTTGTCCAGTACAGCACGAAGTTTGATTGAACCCGTACGTTCATCGATTCGGTTCTGAAGGAAGTCTAGTTTTCCTCGATGAGGGAAATTCTTTTCGTCACCCAACTGAACCAAGCATGGGATTTCAAGAGACTTCAATCCGTTCGAGGTTTGTGTTTGGGTTGGATCGTTTGGTTCTCGTTGACTTTCCATCCGTTGGTACCGCAGAACCGATTGCTCATCGACGTCAAAATAAACGTACATCGGATCGTTTTTGACAATGGTCGTCAGCAGAGTTCCGGTACCGAGTCCACCTGTGACGATATTGCCTGGTGTGACCAAAGCTCGATCGATACGTCCACTGATAGGGCTACGAACCTCGGTATATTTAAGATCCAAAGCGGAGATTTGTGAGTCGGCTTGGGCAGAGATCTCTTGTGCTTGTGCCTCGGTCAGTGCCGCGACGTTCTCTTCGTATTCCTCCTGCGATATAGCTTTGACATCGATCAGACTTTTGGCGCGAGCAAGTTTGCTCTTGGCTAGTCCGACGCGAGCTTTCATCAACTCGATTTTGGCAAGGGCTTGCTGATGTGCAGCTTGGTACACATCGGGCTCGATGGAAAAGAGGAGATCATTTTCCTGGACGGTTTGGCCATCGCTGAAATGGATTTGTTTGACGTAACCCGTTACCCGGGTCCGGACTTCGACGGTTTCAATGGCCCCTGTTCTGCCGACATACTCGTCGTAGTCGGTGATCTGCTTGGAGACCGCTTGAACGGTAGCGATCTTCAGGGGGATCGCGGCGGGCTTTTGATTTGGTTTTTGGCATCCGATCAAAACGAATCCAAGCAGAGAGCCTAAAGCAACATACAACCGGTAGGTTTTGTAAAGCATGATCGGTTTCCCGAGAGGATAGGGCGTTCCTTAAAGCCGGTTGAGAGTATACTCAAGGTTCAAGGGAATCCCAGGGGTGCGCCTTCCGATGTCGCTGGTTTCGTAAAGGCAAAAGATACAATAGTTGAAGGATGAGTTTCAATCGAGTTCCATGGCGATTGTTGGTCTTGCCGTTGATCGGTAGCCTCGTGGGCTTGCTGGTCGCCGCTCGATTGCATCAGACCGAGAACCGTCGTTGGTATTCACAGCAGGATTCGGAGATGACCCAGGAGGCGAATCTTCTTTCTCGCACACTCACAAGTAGCTCCGATCGACAGCAGTGGTTGCAGTTTGTTCGAGGACTGCGCCAGATGAATTGGGGTGAGGTCCAGATCCTCGATGACTCGACACTCAGCGATCGAGCCAGACAGTCGTTGGTTGTCAATCCTACGCAGTGGATACCTGAGCCTAACGGATACTATCGTATTTGTGTGCGGCAGCCGATCAAAGAACCGACCGCCAGCGCTCCGGCCGAGTGGATGCTCTATTCTCGCCGAGTTCGTAAACCCGATTTACCATGGGTGCTCAGGGCTCTAATTTTTGGAACACTCGGTCTAGCTGGTGGTGCAGCTTTGGCATCTATCTTGTGGCAAACCACCAGGGCAACCAACAAGTTGCGAGACACTTTGCAGTGGATACGAGCCAGAGTCAAGCGGCCGATTCCTCGAACCGAGTTCCTTGGATTGTTCCCACAGGCACTGAACTCAGACCCAGTAGGTCGGGAACTTATCGCCCTGTGCGATCAATTGCATCAGAATGCTTTTACCAATCTGAGCGGATCAGAAACCTCAGACGCAATTCTGTCTGCTATGCCCGAAGGGATTCTAGCCTTCTCGTCTGACCTTCGATTGCTCTTTGCAAACCGTGCGGCGGTCAAACTGCTAAACCTTGGGACTCGCATCCAAGAGAACATTCCTCTGATTGAGTTGATTAGGCAACCTAAATTATTGCAGCTAGTGCAAGACGTCCAAACGCGGCAACAGCCTTTGGATTGCGAATTTGACACAACCGATTCCGCAGATCAAACCGTATCGCTTCGCATTCGTGCCTACAGCATCAGTTCGGATACCAAGCCTGTTGCGGTTCGGAAAATCTCCCCGAAAACAAGAGCTTACACGCAGGAGTCCCCCAGTAGCCCCACGGCAAACATACTGCTGGTCATCAGCGACGAGACTCGCGTGAAGCAACTTGAGAATTACCGAAAGGATTTCACAGCCAACGTTTCACACGAACTGAAAACTCCACTTGCAGCAATCAAAGCCTACTCCGAAACGTTGCTCATGGGTGCACTCGATGATCCCGATGCCCGGTATCGCTTCGTCACGAGCATCAGCGAACAATCCAACAAGCTCGAGCAGTTGATCCGTGGCCTTATGCAACTCAATCGGATCCAGGCTATGCCGGAGAAGCTTACACTCAGCCCTCTACGACTAGCCGACGTGGTCAACTCGGTCATCAAAGAACATCGCACCGTAGCCGACTCGAATCAAATCATCATCGATAATCAAGTCGAGGATTCTGAGGAACAACCAGATCCTATGGTCTTGGCGGAATTCGATGCCCTCAGGACGATCCTCGGGAATCTCTTAAGCAATGCGATCCGGTACTCGAAGCAGGGAGGAACCGTAACGCTAAGATGCGAGTTGAACAAAGATCGATTGGATCTGTTGGTCATCGATCGAGGGATTGGGATACCAGCGTCGGATGTCGATCGAATCTTTGAACGATTCTACACCGTCGATAAAGCTAGATCCCGGGATTCGGGTGGCACAGGATTGGGACTTGCGATCGTCAAGCATTTGACGATCGCCATTGGTGGCAACATCAGTGTACAAAGCCAACTGGGCGTCGGGAGCACCTTTCGGCTCTCTCTCCAACGCCCAATCCAAGATGATTCCGTCTAGTTGGCTAGGGACGACGCTTACTAGCGTCGTTGACCGCGTCGTCGACCAAAGCCGTCAAGGAGATCCATCCAATCGTTTGCAGAGAGGCTATCAGGAGACCCGCCTGCAAGGAAGCGATTTGGGCCACCAGCACCACCTGCTCCTCCGGCACCGTCATCGTTGAGGATTGTTCCGATACCTTGGGAATCTGCAATCGTCGCACCCGATGCGCTCGAAAGATTCACGAAGAACGTTTCGTCGGGTTCGACGGTCGTGTCGTTTCGCACGGTTACCGACACTGTTTGGCTGACAACTCCTGGTGCGAAGGATAGGGTTCCACTAATGGCCGTGTAGTCACCGGTTTTGCCAGACTTTGCCGTGCCATTGGCAGTCGCAACGAGTACCGTGACGGTCGAGGTGCTCGGACGACTGAGGCTGACAGTGAAGCGGAAGGTACCTGCGCTTTCGAGGGCTGACACATCGTTGATGGAGATCTGAGTCGAGTCGTCATTGACGATGGTTCCAGTAGCTCGACTCGTTACCAAAGTAGCCGCTGAGGAGCTAATACCTGAAAGATCGACGAAGAAGGTTTCGTTGGGTTCGACTAGATTGTCGTTGATCAAATTGACTCGTACGATTTCCTCCGTGTCCCCGGGTATAAACGTCAACGTCCCTGAAGTGGATGTGTAGTCGACGCCCGCTGCTGCAGTTCCGCCGGCGGTTCCATAATTGACAGTGATTTGCTCAGTCAACGGAGCACTCAGAGTCACTTTGAATTCGATCGCTCCTGCTACGCCATTAACGGATTCCGCTGCACTAGCATTTGCAATCGACATGGTCGGTACAGAAACGTAATTGATCGCATCCAAAACGCTCAAACGTCCGCCGGTAACGGTCTTGCCAGCTAGGCTTGCTGTAGGAACAGCAGAGTTGAGAATCGCTTCGCGAATGGTTGCGGCAGATGCGTTGGGTTTCGCAGCAGCGTAAGCGGCTATCGCACCAGTCACGTGAGGGGTAGCCATCGATGTACCACTGTAAACTCCGTAGGTGTTGCCGGGCAATGTCGAGAGAATTGAATTGCCGGGAGCACCGATGTCAACTTGGGTAGCTCCATAGTTTGAGAAGCTTGCAAGTCCGCCCGTCGAGGTCGTCGCAGCGACTGCAATAACCGCTTCGTAATTCGCCGCAGGAGTGCCGCTGACGCCGACGAGGGTGGAGTAATTCGAAGGATAGTTTGCTGTGGTGTCGTTGTTTAATGCGGAATTACCGGCTGCTGCGACGAACAAAATGCCGGCATTGGCTGCGCGAATAATCGCTGCATGCAATGCTGAAGAGTAACCGCCACCACCCCAAGAGTTATTGGTCGCAACGATGTTCACGCCGCGATTAACTTTCAGATCGGTCAGGTAATCCAACGCTTGAATCGCAGCAGTGATGATACCACCGTTTGGTCCGAGGAACTTGGCAGATATCATTTTGACGTTCCAAGCCACTCCCGCGACTCCGATTCCGTTGCCACCAACAGCACCAATGGTACCAGCGACGTGCGTGCCGTGAGTATCACCACTTCCGCCGTCATAGATGGTTTTATCGTTGTTGAAAAAGTCCCATCCGTTTACATCGTCGATACGCCCGTTCCCGTCGTTGTCGACACCGTCGTTGGCAATTTCACCTGGATTGACCCAAATGTTCTGTTGCAGGTCAACGTGGTTTGGATCGATCCCCTCATCGATGATCCCGATAACTATGTCACTCGATCCTACATAGTTGTTGCCCCAAGCCTCCTCGGCACCACTTCCAAACGTGTTGGTGGTTCCTGCTCCGCCAAATGCCGCTGGAGAGTCGTTACTATACATCCCCCAAAGCTGTCCGCTGACATAGTTCGTGTCATTGCTGACGGCGGCCTTCTTGAGAATGTAATTAGGCTCGGCAGTGAGCACGCCAGGAAGCTTCTGGTATTCCTTGGCCATCACCATGACGTCGGCACCAACTGGGACTCGAATGCGAGCAATGTTGGCTGCTTGATGGCCGACTGGATCGATTTCCTGGAGGATCTCAGCCCGCTGGCTTTGATTCATCGCAATGAGCGATGGAGCCATTTGAGGGTCATACTGGATGACCAACTCGCCAGGCATAAAATCCGCGGCTAGCAGATTTCGGATTTCCAAATTCTCAAGAATCAATTTGCGAAAGGAACTTACAACGCGCTTGGTTCGTCTCATTCTCAGAACTCCTGTCTCAATTTCTAACGCGACACTTGTGTGTGTGCATAGGTTCGGAAAAGTCGGTTCGAAAGGGACTCAAGCCTTTTGAACCTTCGTTTTTCAGGCTTTCGAAGGTTAGCGTGGGCCTTCAAAGCTTGTGTATTTTTACTACATTTGCCCTTCTGTTGCAAACCGCGGGCCAAAAAACTTTTTCGCCCTCATTTTCAGAACCGCTGATACCAGTGTTCATCAGCGGTTTGGATGAGCTTAGATGGCACTGGCCTGAGCGATGGCATCACATACGCGGTCCATCGACGAGCTCGTCAGGCCCGCGACATTGATCCGCCCCGTGCCCACAATGTAGATCCCCTTTTGGTTCATCAGCCAATCGGCTTGCATGGGGTTGAGTCCGGTGTACGAAAACATCCCCTTTTGATCGGCCAGGAATCCGAAGTTTTTCCCTCGAGACTCCATGCCCTGGATCAATGCATTCCTCATGCTGTGAATCCGGCTTCGCATTTGATCGACCTCGCTACGCCACAACGACGATAGTTCTGTATCCGAGAGGATCGTTGCGACAATAGCTTCCCCGTGCCGGGGCGGGTTACTGTAGTTGCAACGAATCGCACTGCGAACTTGACTCAAGACCGCTTCGGTCGATCGAGGTGATTCGGAGATCATCATCAACGCACCAACCCGTTCCGAGTACAGCCCAAAATTCTTCGAGAAAGAGGCACAGACAACAAGCTCCGGATGATTTTGCATCAGGATCGATATCGGTCTTGCATCCTCCATAAGACCATCGCCAAAACCTTGATAAGCGAAATCGACAAACGGAATCATTTTCTTCTTGGCAAGCAACTCCGAAATCTCACGCCATTGTTCAACCGATGGATCAATGCCCGTTGGATTATGGCAACAAGCGTGCAAGCAAACGACATCACCGGGGCGACCCTCTTGGTCTAGTTGCTTCAACATTCCTTCGAAATCCAAACCGGTCTTCGACGAATTCAAATACCGGTAGCTTAGGACTTCAAATCCCGCTGCTTGAAACACAGCGTTGTGGTTGGCCCAAGTTGGATTGCTGACCCAAAATCGCCCGCCCGGAAGCACTTTTGCGAGCGTGTCCGCCCCTACGCGCAGCGCACCGGTTCCACCGGGTGTATGCGCCGTGGCAACTCGCCCATAATCAAAATCAGAACCCAAAACCAAGCGATTGATTTGATCGATGAAGTCCTTGCCACCTTCGATGGGAAGATAGCCCTTGGTCTTTTGTTGTTGAAAGATCTTTGCTTGAGCAAGTTTCACGCTTTCGAGAATCGGCGTTTGGCCTGCATCATCCTTGAAAACACCCACGGTCAGGTTGAGTTTTTCCGCACGCGGATCTTTCTCAAACGCTGCGTTCAAACCAAGGATCGAATCAGGGGGTGCCAACGAGAAATGCTCAAACATCAACCTTACCCAGGCCATAAAAAGTCATGAAGCTCGGAAAACCAGTCCCGGGAAGCGGTTCTCCCACAGAACACTCCAAAAAATAACGCATAAAACCTTTTCTCGGGAGGTCTGAATCAGCCTTTTGCAAATTCCCAAACCCCATTTTCGACATCGCGACCCAGCAAGTTTTCCTGATCTTGGCTCGGTTTTAGTACTCTGGCCTCTAACAAAAAACGTATCGATGCTTGAATGTCAAAATCGATCTTCCCGAAACCCAATTGTTCCAAAAGTTCCTCGCAGGCCTGATCAAGCAACTCCATCGAATCGAGGGGACGCAACTGGGCCCCTTGGTTTTCCCAATTGCGCAGAACATACACCAGCAACATCGCTTGGCTTAGACTCTGCTGCTCGGCCTCGTCCTGGAGTCTAAGCAATACGCCTTTGTTGTTGGACAAGGTTTGAAAGTAAAGGCTCTGCGCGACACTGAGCAGTTGGCGATTTCTGGCATGGCGGTACGAGAAAAAAACCTTGACCGAATACAGTGCGGTTGCAATCGCCACTGCGATATACATCCAAACAGCGCGGAAAATCTCCACGGCTCCCAGCAGTGCCAGGATCCATACGCTGCGAACCAAACGCGTGACGGTCATCGAAAAACCCCACAACGTCGGTATCCCTATCTTGCCCTGATCGAGCCAAGACACCTTGATTGATCCAGGGATGAGCATATCGACGTCGGCGTGTGGGATGTTCTTGAACATCCTCAAGTGCAATTGTCCTTTTGGAGAAGAACGCTCAAAAACGACCACCAATTGACGATAGATAGGAACCGAAAATTCGCTCTTGCGAAAGAGCCTGTACCAACGACGAGCAACACGATGCCCAAGGGCATCGCCACGGGCATAGACTCGAAGCCGTTTGTAATCCG
Source organism: Pirellula sp. (assembly GCA_046086605.1). Taxonomy (GTDB): domain Bacteria; phylum Planctomycetota; class Planctomycetia; order Pirellulales; family Pirellulaceae; genus JBKCUI01. Next base: position 9,109 of record JBJSXX010000429.1, read on the forward strand.
TGAAACGAATTCTGAGATTCACACCCCAAGCCGTCGCTGTTCGAAGTGCTTGATAAATCTCGCTAGGCGTTAGGCGATGGTAGTTGGCTATCACGAGCAGGTCTTCGGTCGCTTCAACCAGCTGGGCGTTCGAGACCTCCGAGGTTAGGTTTGCTGTAAGCTCAGCATCAGCCGACTCGCGGTCTGGATCGACGAACGTATAGCCTTCGATCAAGCCCTTAAAACGATGGTGAATCCTCTGATGTATCTCGTGAGCTAAATCGGATTTGATCGAACGTACGAATTCAAGAGCATCTTGGTCGGTCTGCTCTGAGCGTTCCAAGGCTACTTGGAACTCGTTTGGATGAACCGGGATGAAGGACTCTTCTTTAGCTTGCATCGATGTGCAGACTGCGCTTGCGACGTTCCTTTCGACGAACATCATCGATCATGCCGCTGACACGCTGAACTTGGTCGATCCCCGCCAGGAGCAATTGGGGATGAGATCTATCTTTGCTTCGTAGCTGAATCTTGCCAACACCGAGCATCCTTTGAATGACGCCTTGAACATAAGTCACATCATCGATGTCGATCACATCGATACGATCCACAGTTCGAATCAGGATGCCTCGCGAGTGAATAAATCGCTGTGTGGTCAACTCGTAATAAGTGCTCATCCGCCTGTACAAGAAGCTGGTGATGCCAAAGATCCAGCAACAGGCCAGGATGCCCAAGACGATCCACCAGATGCTCTTATCCAGTGGGTTGATGATCTTCAGGGCCGGCAGGGCGATCATCGCCGCGATCACTCCTAGAGTGGTGATTGCCAAGGCCAACCATGTGCCATACATGGCCTTTGGCGAATACCCACCCTCCCAAAGTTTGTGCTCGGGCTCTTGGGGCAAAGGCATCCGAGGCTGGAACTCCGATTGAAGAGGTGATTGCTCTCGGGGTTGATCCTGCTTGTTGTCACTCATTTTTCGTCGAAGCTTCCAGGGAGCTGCGTTCTAAATTTGATCAGGAAGGGCTCTAGAATCCAGAGGCTACGAACGCCACGGTCTTGGGCGCCAAAACTCAAAACAGTATATCACAAATCGGAGAAAGACCGTCAAAATTCACAAATGAGCCTCAATGAGCTCTGGCCATTTGCAAGAAAAGATCGTATCGGGCCTTCATCTCAACGACGCTGTCTCCTCCGAATTTCTCCACCAATGCAGAGGCGATTTCAAAGGCCACCACGTGCTCGACGATGATCGCCGCTGCCGATATCGCACACACATCACTTCGTTCATAATTAGCCCGATGAGGCTGCTTGTCCTCCATCCGGATCGACTCAAGAGGTTTGCGCAAGGTGCTAATCGGCTTCTTGGCAGCCCTTAAGATCAGTGGCTGACCATTGGTCATGCCACCTTCGAGTCCCCCAGCGTTGTTCGTTGGACGAACATACCCAAGATGTGGTAGATGCGATAAGCTCGGATCGTGTTGGATCGGATCGTGAACCTGCGAACCTCGCTTGCGAGCCGCCTCGAAACCCATTCCTATCTCGACCCCCTTGATCGCCTGCACAGCCATGACCGCTTGCGCTAACTTGCCATCGAGCTTGCGATCCCACTGGGCATGCGTCCCGAGCCCAAATGGCAACCCATCGACCCGAACCTCGACTACCCCTCCGAGCGTATCTCCTTCGTCTGCCATGCGATCGATATAAGCTTGGGCATCAGAATCGGTTTGAGGTTGAACCGAATACAGGGAACTCGAATCTCTCCGATCGCGAATCTGGTGAATAGAAAGATCCTTGGTCCCTTGGGAACCAAAATTCATCTCACCGAGTTCGACAACATAGCCGACGGTTTCGATCCCGAACTCACGCAGCAAGAGTCTTGCCAAGGCACCTGCGGCCACTCGAGCGGCCGTCTCTCGGGCGCTGGATCGCTCGAGTACCCCTCGAATCGACCCTAGGTACTTGATTGCACCGGTTAAGTCGGCATGGCCGGGTCTTGGGCGCTCAAGCTCTTTAAGTCGCTCGAGCTTGTAATCGTTGTTGACGATCTGCATCGCGATCGGTGAGCCCAAGGTTACCGATTGCCAAGTTCCCGAGAGGATGTTGACCGTATCTTGTTCGAGCTTCTGCCTGCCCCCTCGTCCGTAACCACCTTGGCGCAGGAGCAACTCATGGTTGATAAAACCTTCGTCAACGGTTAGCCCAGCGGGGAACCCATCGATCAAAGCCAAGAGTGATTTACCGTGCGATTCGCCGGCAGTTGAGTATTTGAGCATCAGCGTTTTTTAGTTAGGTTGCTCGGATCATGCGGGGCTGGTCGATCGCTTTGATCCGGCAATCAGTACGTACAAACAAGGGACAACAAACAGGGTAAAGAGAGTACCAATGGCCATGCCAGCGTTTTCATGCAGTCTTCGGGATCCAGAGGATAGGGCCAGAGGATAGGGTCGGTGAGCTTCGTCGGGTGATCCAAAGGTTACACGGAATCAAGGGAGTTGCCAAAGGTCGTCGATCCAGCTTCACCGCCAAGCATCAAAGCAGGATCGCAGGATTTTTCAAATTGTTGGAAATCTCGTTAGGCGACCGCAATCCCCTTTGGCTAGGATTTAGTGGGCCAGGGTTATCCGCAGTGGGTTGGTCGGGTGGTGGGGTGGTGAAATTTCATTGTACTCGATTAAACCTGTTGTCTATAATGCGAATGTCGCGGAATTTTCCGCGGTTTCTCCTCAAACATCCCACCAACACCCCGAATCCGATTTCGTTTCCTTAGCGGTCTGTAAGGCTCGCTTTGCGCTTCGTATTATCGATCGCCCTAAGTGCATCGACGGGTTCCAATTCAAAAATGACCGACGAAGATATTGGCCGATCACGACCGGGCCGAAACAGCAACGAAGTCCTATCGATTGCCGAGGAGATCCTGCGCGAACGCTCTGGGATCAAGAATGCGGGCGCAGAGCCTCGACCCGTTTTGGATTTTGCGACCCTACAGAGGATGGCACATGAGGAGCTTGGCCAAGTTGCCACGATTGAAGGAATCCTCACTTGGGAACAGCTTCCTCGCCAGGAATTGATTTTCCAAGTGCTTCGCGCACGCATGCAGTCTTCTGGGATCATGATGGGCGAGGGCACCTTAGAAATCCTCGCCGATGGTTTTGGTTTTTTGAGGTCTGCTAGCCATCACTACGTCGCTTGTCCTGATGATATTTACGTATCACCATCCCAGATTCGTCGATTTGGGCTGACGACTGGCATGACTGTCTCGGGACAAATAAGACCTCCGAAGGAGAACGAGCGTTACTTTGCGTTGCTCAGAGTCGAGGCCATCAACCATCGAAACCCCAACGAGGTTCGTTCGCGCAAGTCCTTTGATTTGCTAACTCCTTTGCATCCCAAGGAGCGGATCATCATGGAGACTCAGGCCAGCGAGTTGGCCACAAGGGTTGTCGATTTGGTAACACCACTAGGTTTTGGCCAACGAGGTTTGATTGTCTCTCCACCGAGAGCTGGCAAAACCATCCTTATGCAAAAGATGGCTCGGGCTGTTTTGGCAAATTATCCAAACGCTTATGTGATGATGTTGCTCATCGACGAGCGACCAGAAGAAGTCACCGATATGCAGCGAGAGGTACGTGGCCCGAAGTGCGAAGTCATCAGTAGCACCTTCGATGAACCGGCATCGAGGCACATTCAAGTCAGCCAAATGGTGCTTGAGAAAGCCAAACGGATGGTTGAAGACGGCATCGACGTGGTCGTGTTTCTTGACTCGATTACTCGCCTAGCTAGGGCATGGAACGGTGAGTGCATACAGTCTGGAAAAACGCTAACCGGTGGTCTTGATGCCAATGCAATGCAAAAGCCCAAATCGTTTTTTGGAGCCGCCAGGAAGGTCGAGGAAGGTGGATCGCTAACGATCATTGCAACAGCATTGGTGGGAACCGGGAGTCGCATGGACGAAGTGATCTTTGAGGAGTTCAAGGGCACGGGTAACATGGAGATCGTTTTGGATCGAGCGCTTGTCGATCGCCGTATTTGGCCCGCGATCGACATTTATCAAAGCGGCACGCGACGCGAAGAAGCTTTATTGGATCCGGCAGAGCATCAAAAGATAGTCATCATGCGCAAGGCCCTTGCGGGGCTCAGTTCAACCGACGCGATGGAGCAATTGGTGCATAGGCTTCAAAAGACGCGCAACAATGCGGAGTTCTTACTCGGTCTGAAGGCTTGATCAAGCGAGTAAAAGAGTCCATTGTGGTGCAGCGCATACAGAGTTTGAGCAGTCCTCAGTTACGCAGGCTCAAACGTCTACACAGAGTGGAGACTGGTCAAAGCGAGTTTTTGATCGAGGGGACGCATTTGCTCTCCGAGGCTCTGGCAACAGGTTGGCCACTTAGCAGCGTCTATTACACAGAGAAGTGGGAAGCACGGAATCGAGAGTTATTCGCAAGCTTATCAAATAAAAAAGTAGAAAGCTACGTGGTTGAGTTGCCTTGGCTCAAGCAAGCAGTAACGACTCAGAATCCCGACGGTGTGGTAGCGATAGGAAGGTTAGGGGATGAGGGTCAGTCGGGCGCATTGGGGGGGATGTCTGGAGATCCCGAAGATTGGAGTTTGGTTTTAGCGACGGAGGGGGTTCAAGATCCGGGAAATGCAGGGACGTTGCTTCGGTCTGTGGTCGGTTTGGGGGGGAGTCGAATGTATTTGAGTCCCGATTCGGTCAGTCCGGTGCATCCGAAGTTTCTTCGCAGCACGGCGGGTCAGTGGTTTCGTTGTCCCCCGGTGGTTGTGGGTATTGATAAGTTGACGGGGCATGCCAGGAGCATCGGTGCCAAGGTTGTGGTGGCTGACATGGATGGTCAACCGGTATGGGATTTAGACTTGAGGCAGCCGACGGTCATTGTGCTTGGAGCCGAGGGGCGTGGGGTGAGTTCCAGGACTAGGCAGATGGCAGATAGTATTTGCTTGATACCTATGGTAGCTGGGGTGGAGTCTTTAAATGTGGCGATTGTTGGGACGATCCTTTTGTATGAAGCTCGCCGCCAGCGTCTGGGCTTGTAGCAAATTACAACCTAAAAACGAAGCGATAAAAAACCCGGGGACAGACCCCGCGCATGCACCGGTGTCTCTCCCGTCTGCCGATGAAGTGGCGGAGGACCTGCAACCGTTCGTCTCACCCCCTCTAGTCCTTCATGCTGGGCTCCAATTAACCCACGAGACCTTTCCTGCCGGCTATGTATTTCTTCGATCCATTTTTCCGCATCACTCACTCCAAGCTGTATTCGATACCAATTCGAATAACTATCTCGCGATGCTTCGAACTTATAGGTCACCGACCTCACGTCTCCAGGATCGACGCTTGCTGGCCAATCACTTATATGCCACTTGGCCGAAACGCCCGGTAAGTCGGTAAACTCCGACGGCCCAGAAAAGAAATCAAAGAGAATCCCTCCACAGATCAGTATCGGAAATAAAACGATCAGCACGCACCATGTATACACAAGGTAACGGATCCATGTTCGCATTACTCGCCATACGCTCTGGTTCATCCAATCTCACCTGCTATGGGGCCTTGCCTTCATTTCGTGTGCTCAATATCGCTAATCGTACTCGAAACCATGACGCTCTGCGGTTTTTCTCGTGCGAGCAGTGATGGTCGCCACCCGCTGCCAAGCGGTGGATGGTGCCAGGAACCATACCAATTTCATTCCACTCTTACTTGGAGAAATCGTGACCTGCTCACGTTACAGGATTGGCCATGGGAACAAGTGCAAGATATCATCTCCCCATACTTTTCGAACAGCGTCAAAGAACCCCTGCGAATTGTTGCTCAGTACAAAATTCCAACCTAGCTTGATGATCTTCCCGTTCCGAGTCTCGCACAGAACCGGGTACAAATCTGAACCATGCGAGCTGTGCCACCAGCGGGCAGGCTCCACATAGAACTTTACCACATCCTTGCGCTCAATCACCAACGACTGCGCTGGCTTGGATGAGTCCGAGAAGACGATCCTCTCGGGAAAAATCTCCGTCAAATAAATCACAGGATAGATGAGCCCGTAAATGTAGATCATTAATCCAACCGACATCAATACAGCTAGGGGAAGCACTATCCATATTGATCCTTTGGAAATCGTCCCTACGACCGGAACGAGGTTTAGCAAAGCAAGAGCAACGTATGTAATCAATGCGGTCAGTATCAACAGCAAGGGCAAGATGATGAGTGCGGAGTCTCGGGAAGTACGTTTCGCTGCAATCATTTCTGCTTGTCCCTAAAACATGTCTGAATGTTCGCTGGATTCCGGCGTCTAGCCTCAAAGGGATTTTAGCAGAACGATGGCTTTGCGTATGTCATGTAACACTGACGACGGTACGCCTCCGGCTGACCGTTAAACACAATCGAGGCTCGACGTGTATCGGCTCCTTTGCGGGAGATATTTGGTTCGTCCACGACTCAGAACTATTGATCGCGTCTGTTGCTTGCCGTCCTTTCCGGTGACATACCGCGATTCTCGCGAAGCCAATGCATACAAAGGTCTGCGACTTTTGACGAAACAAGCATCGAATTATGAGTATGCTGCACACTGCGATATTCATCGACTCTATAGCTCTTCGTGCAACGGATCGGTACCGTCAGATCAAATCGCCCAGCAATCACAAGCTTACGGCATTCCGGAATAGATGGAAGCTGAAAGTCCTCGCCAGATAGGAGCATTCGTTGATCAAGTAATGGACCGAAGGGATATCGGGGAAATGACGGTATAAACGCAGTAATTGGAATCGGTGAGAATGGTGGTGCAAGAAGAACAATAGGACCTCGCCAATCGACTTGTGACACTGCCAGCACCGTCGCAACGCAACCAAGACTATGCGCCACGATCCCTGCGGGTTTGCTGGTCACAAGATCTTCAGCAATCCCCTCGACAATCGTCTGAAGTGGTAATCCAAGACTGGGATATCGAAACAAAGAGGCCGACATGCTTCTCCGGTTCAAGTTATTCAAGAGCGGCCTGAAAACGATGGAGGCAACCCCGAAACCATGTACGACTCGAACCTGTTGCGGTTTGCTGTCGATGACACTCCTCAAAACGTACTCCACATCTTTTTCTCGTCAGTGTTGAACGGCACGAATTCCGAGCTTTTATGATATGTGGACATTCTATTTTTTGACATACCTCAACGGGGACAGACCAGGCATATGAACAAACGCAACTCGTCAAACAACTCTTCGAAACAGATCTGTGTCAACCCAATGCAGAAGGTCATGAAGGTGTTCGGAGGCGCTTTGCGAATCGCGATAGCGATAGCAGGGTTCTTTGGATCGAACTTGACTTTCATCGTCTTGGTCAGTCCCGCATTTGCTGCAGATCGCTCGGGAGTTGCGTCGAGGTCGGACCTGGATTTCCAATTCACCTTAAAAGACAGGGGCTGCCACGGTGGCCCCTTATTTTCTCCATTTCCAAAAGGCTTGTTATCTGGCAAAAGCGAAAAATCCAAACGCTTCCATCTTAGGGATGTTAGATCCTTTCACCCACAAATTCTGCGTAAGAGCCTCTCACTAAGGAAATTACCGGCAAAGTGGATACAATTTTGTAAACGAGCAAAGTCGCAGGACGAGCGTGGTTTCAACCGATCCAGACGTGAGTTTACCCCAAATGAATATCCAATCCTCTCCCATGAGAAAACTGGTTCTAGCCTGTGTTTGTCTCTGTTTTTCAGGCTGCACGATTCCTACATTTGAGCAACCGATCGAATCGTTCGACCACGCGACTGTTCCGGCAGAATGGTTTGGTCACTACAACGGAGTGGATTGCGGCCACTTAGAAGTGTGCAACTTGCACATCCAATCAGCCGACAAGGACGCTCCAAAAGGTAGCTTTCAGTTTGTTTTGGAAGAGAAGCCGTTGAATCATGCTGAGATGAAAGTAACGAAAGGTTACTGCATCGCGACCCCTTTCGGTCGCTCTCATGTGCTGCAGATCCCAATCTTTGATCCAGGTAGCAAACAGTCGGAAAACCTGTTTCCGTCAGAAGTCATCTGGGGCAAGACCAAGATCCATGGATACCTCTTCATTTTCGCCCAAGTCGAATCTGACGAAATCAAACTTGCCATGGTTGACGATGCTTTTCTAGTTCGCGCGATCGAAAACGGAGAGCTTCAAGGCTCCGTGAAGCGTTCGGCTGTTTCGAATACGGCGGAAAGAAAAAGCGAAGGTCCGACCACCGAGGTGACCACTGAGCAGCGAGTTGAATCGATTAGAGTAACAGCAGAGTCCCAGTTGCTTCGTTCGTTCGTGGAGCAGAACATCGATCGAGGACTTTTCTCAAAACCAGACAAGCCTGGCTTCCGACGCAAGAAGTAATTCGCGGGGGTCTCTTGTAAACCTTGCTTGCCTCTTCGATTCTCGTATGCTGTGGGCCGGTTCACGACCATCTAATGGGTCGCCTCAGAGCATGATTTCTCAGCCATAGTTTCAAGGAAAAGACGACGATGAATTCCCCTTTCTCCGTGACAAGTTGGACGCTGGTCGCTCTGTGCACGTCTTTGTTCTGCTTTAGCGTTTTGGATTTGGGTGTCGTTCAAGGGCAAGACGTCTTCCGCGAGGATTACCTACGAAACCTCTTTGAGCAATACCATGAGCGAAGACTGATTCTTTTCCCGTTGGATGCCACCATGCAGGGCGACCCTCGGTACAACAATCGACTCGCAATCACCTCATCCCCAGACCATGTCGCTGCATGCAAGAAATTTTACTTGGACACCTTGAGCCAACTGCAATCTGCTCCAGGAGGTAAGGCCTCTGTCGATACGGAGCTCGCTGCAGAGGTTCTTGAGTACGAGCTTTCGAATCAACTCGAGTGGATCGCATTCGATACCCAGCGGATACCAGCCCATCAGTTCGATGGTCTCCATCTACTGTTCGCACAACTAGGTAGCGGCAGTAGCAGTCAACCGTTCAAGAGTGTGAAAGATTACGACAACTGGCTTGGACGCATCAACGATTTCGAAATCTGGGTCAATGCATCCATAGACGCTTATCGGCGTGGAATTGCCGATGGCTACGTTCTCCCCTCGATCTTAGCCCAACGCATGGTTCAGCAAATGCTCGACCCAACAATCGTCACCCAGGAGCCTCAAAAGAGCCTTTTCTACACCCCCATCACGAATCTTCCCGCTAACTTTTCTGCCGTAGACAAAGAACGATTGACTGAGGCTTATCGAAAAACGATTGCGACTCAAATCATTCCGGCCTACCGACGATTCGGCGAGTTTTTGCGCGATGAGTATTTGCCCAAGACACGCTCAACTGCGGGGATCGGAAGCTTGCCAAATGGGACCGAACAATATGCCTATTGGGTTAAGACTTGGACGACCACATCGCTGACTCCCGATGAGATCTATTCGATCGGACAGCGCGAGGTCGCTCGAATCCGTGGTGAAATGGAGAAGGTTCAGTCGGAATTAGGATTCCAAGGATCGCTCAAAGAATTCTTTCAGTACGTGCGAACCGATCCGCGTTTCACACCCTACCAAAATGCTGAAGAAGTACTTCATGCGTTTCGCAACATCCAAGCCAAAATCGAGCCGAGACTCGATGGACTTTTCTTGCAAAGACCGAAGACGCCTTTTGAGATTCGGCGCACGGAATCCTTTCGAGAGGCAACCGCAAGCGCAGAATACATGCCTGGTTCGGCCGACGGAAGTCGCCCAGGGATTTTCTATTTGCCACTCCCCGACCCTGCCCAGTTCAACATCACCAGCGGGATGGACTCACTCTTCGCACACGAAGCCATCCCTGGTCATCATTTCCAAATATCGATGCAACAAGAGAATCAGCGATTGCCAAGGTTCATACGATTCATTTGGTACGGTGCTTATGGTGAAGGATGGGCGCTGTACTGCGAATCGATCGGACGTGAACTTGGGCTCTACTCACAACCCGAACAGTACCTCGGAGCGCTCGGCGATGAAATGCATCGTGCGATTCGGTTGGTTGTCGATGTCGGATTGCACCAAAAAGCCTGGACTCGCGAGCAAGCGATTGAGTACATGATGGACAATGAGCCCATTTCTGAGCAAAGCGCCGTCGCCGAAATCGAGCGGTACATGGCAATGCCTGGCCAAGCTCTGAGCTACAAAATCGGTTCTCTCCAAATACGCAAATGGCGCCAACAGTACGAAGAGGAACTAGGCGAAAAATTCAACTTAGCAAATTTCCACGATGAAATCCTGCGCGACGGCGGAATGCCTCTGAACATTCTCGAGCGCAAACTCAAAGCGTGGGCTGCGAGAGTCAAGAGTGGACGCTAGGTTTAGGACATCCAAACATGGTCGCAAACACGGGGTGTTCCATGCACAGCCTTGGGTATGTTCCAAACGAACTACTCGGGTTATTTGATTCGGATTAGTACTTCGTTGCGCCGCAAGGGGCCAGGAGTAAACGGGGGATCGTACCCTGCGGTCTCTACACCACCCCCTTTGTCGGGCTCCTGTGCGACAAGCCCTTTCGAATCCATCCACGTTCTGAGCTTAGCCTCGAACTCCTTAGCTGTCTTCGAGTTGAGTTGTCCGGAGAATCGCACCACAGCGAACCGCCCTCCACTTCGCGTTCGAACTTCCACCTGCTCTCCTGTCGGTTTAGGAACCCCTTCATTGGCGATCTCCTTGGGCATGACGAATCCCATTTGAACACTGGCTCCTGAATCCTGGTTCTCCATGAATACAGGGGTCGTCATGGCAATCTTTTGCTTGCTTTCATTGGCCCCGCTGATGTAGCGGAAGAGTTTCATGAAACTCCCGTCGCGACCTTGAGCATCGAGTTTGGTTTTCGTCGCCGCGAGCATCAGGTCGGGATACTCTCGGACTTCGAATTTGCCGTCGGACTCCACGACTTTGTATTCGGCCGATTCATAGCCCCCCCGAGAGATCAGATTCCAACCAAACAGACCTGCCAGAGCGAGCACAACCACCGAACCTGAGTAGATCATCATCGCAAATCTCCTGGGTTTTTGACGAAGCACGAGCGACAGCTCCTGTGAATGGATCTAAATCTCCCCTTCATTGTAGGCCACTGGCAACCGCGCACCTATTGGCTCGCTATCCTAGGACCTTGGTTGTTCGAGAGCTAGGGATCCAGGGCCAACTAGAGTAACAGCAAGAAAAAAGAACGACTCTGCTGCTTCCTGTTGATGCAAATCAATGATCCGGCGAGAATTGACTTCACTCGGTCCAGAAACCAATGGAAAGTCGTTTAACTTTGATGCTGTATTTCTCTTGCAATTCCGAAAGTTCCAGAATCTATGTCCCGATCCTCGGGGGCTGAGTCCAATCGGTTCCCGCCACAAGTCCTAGCGTGCAAGCTTCTGATCGATGGCTACAACTTGATGTATGCCATTGGGTACGCCCAAGCGGGAGATATGCGGCCCAAAGCCCTTGAGTCTGGACGGAATCGATTGATTCAATTACTAGCGGAGCATCTTGGACCCGAGGCGAACCAAACCTGCATCTTTTTCGATACAGGAGGCGTCGCGCCAAAAGGACTACCGAAATTCTTTCAGCAGCGGTCCATCCACCTTTTGCTTTCGTCCGACCATAGTGTTCAACGCAAAGGGACCGCTCGGGGTGCCACGATTCGTGACAGTGAGGACTGGCAGCAAGCGGTGGAACTATTGACGGATCGGCAGCTCGCCGAGAAACTCCCACCTGAGGACACATCGGATCCTTTGAGACAAAATCCTAATTTATCTGCAAGCGATCGCGAGCTATGGCTTCGCGAATTCGGTTTCTAAACGACCGTTTTTGTGTAAAGGGAAGTACCGCTCGAATGGCAAAAAAGAAATCGAAAGCAAAAAGAACCACGGACACGGATTCCTCTCTCGCATTTGCGATGGATAAAATCAATCCTAAGATCGAACGAATTCTTTCTCTGGAACTGTGGTCGGAAGAAGCTCGGCAAGAGCACAAGGAATTTGTTTATCGAACTCTTTGTGAATTGGCGTCAGAAATCGAAAAGGTTTGGAATGCTGCTGGCGACTACCCAGAAGGCGTGATCTCGGGCAACGTCTGGCTCACAGGAACGGGCTACGCATCGCATGCTAAGGATCTAACAAAGCATTTCGCCAAAAACGGTTGGTTGAAGAACGAAGCCAACGCGAGCTTGCTGTGGGTACAAGCCACCATGGCCGTCTGCTCGCATTATCATGATTTGGTTGGACCTGCTATGAACGCAAATGCTGATTGCCATCGACGACTAGGAGACATCGACCGAGCGGTTGAAATGTGGACAGCCGTCGTCAAGGATTTTGGCTTTTTGCTGGAGGGATACGACCAAGATTCCGACGGGCCCGAGGATGATGCCAGAGTTGCGATCGAGTCGTTACGTGAGTCCTGTCTTGCTTTGCAAGCAGAGGGAAAGAAGACTATCGATTCATTTAAACTAGGCAAGCTCGTTTCCAAAGCCAATGATATTTTGTCACGTCCGACCCCCAGAGAAGATGACGAGTAAATCGAGTATCGAAGCCCGTTGCTGTGCACCCTCCCCTGGTCGACCACCCTTGACATACCTTAATGGGGACAGACCCCGCAGAGCACAGCGAGTTTTGCTAGCGAACCTTCCGCCTTCAAAACCGGGTCTGTCCCCACGTAATAACTCAACGGGGACAGACCCGGCATATGAACACGACGGGGACAGACCCTGCTTATGCACGCCTTCTTTTGCTAGCGAT
>JBJSXX010000430.1:0-4051 GCA_046086605.1 Pirellula sp.
ATGAAACTTTCCCTGCTCAAAACTTATAAGCCCCAAAAGGTACATTCCAGCAGACATCTCCAAGGGATGAACTTGTCCGTCCACGAGATGATCGATCAAGGCCAATTGAGCCTGCTGCTGAAGATGACATTCGTACAACCAAATCGCTTTTTGCAGCGTTGGAGAATATCCCTTTCGAGCCTGCATGTACTCATGCGTAAGCGACTCTGATACGATCACCGCCCGAGGCACCTGCTCTCGCGTTCTGATCGATGAGCTTATCAAGTCAAACGCCAAGCGATCTGCGTCCTGCCCCTGCCGCGACATTGCTTCAACAGCAGGGATAGTGATCTTATTATGACAAAACTTACACTCTGCTGTCTTCCCCGCAGCCCCTTCAGGTGCCTTGAGGGATTTACCACAACGCGGACATTCAAAAGCCAAAGTCATGATGCATCTAACCTATCGAAAAAGTAGCAACAGGCCGGTAGTTTCGTTTCAATGCATCCGGGACATCTTGAAACACTTCGGTGGATTGTACAATCGCCATGGCCCAAAAGGGGAACTGTAGCCTCAGAAACGGCTTTTTTAGGGCCCCCCATATTGGTGTGAAAATCGAGGTTGCTTTACTGTCACTCTTGGAGCATAATCGCGTACGAGTTGAAAGGTTTTTGGCAGCGTTGGGGCGTCCAGCGACGGCGACTCCTGAATCGATACGCGTATTTTTACGCCTTTCTCCTCCGAGGGACTCTTGGCCGCTTTGACCGATTTTACAAAACGTTATGCACTCCCCCCTCCCAATGGGGCGTCTCCCTGGTGTCGGTTGACCGGCCAAGGCTTGGCGCTGATCGCGAAGCTCGTCAGCGGGTTTTCGGTGCGTTGGATCGGAGCGGAACCTGATACATGCCAACGAGTTTACTTTGCCAACCACACAAGCCACCTCGATGCTGTGGTGCTGTGGGCAGCGCTCCCAGGTAGCCTCAGGCAATTGACCCGACCGGTCGCTGCCCAAGACTACTGGGGTCAAACCCCTATGCGACGCTTCCTTGCCCAATCATTCAACGCGATCTTGATCGATCGCAAGCAGATCAAAGTCCATCAAAGCCCTGTGGAACTGATGCTCAGAGAGATCGGCAACACCTACTCATTGATCGTTTTCCCCGAGGGAAGTCGGGCTGTTGATGGTGAAATGGGGGAATTCAAAAGCGGTCTGTATTACCTTGCCAAAAAGAGACCAGACCTGGAACTCGTTCCTGTCTACATGGACAACATGAATCGAATCCTTCCCCGAGGAGAGTTCATGCCAGTGCCTCTGCTAAGTTCGATCTCCATCGGTGCTCCCATCTTTCTTGAACCCAAAGAAAGCAAACAAGACTTCCTGAATCGGGCGATGCGAAGCGTCAAAGCGCTCAAAGAACGCTAAACTATTGCAGGTCGCCCCTGCCCACGCCTTTGCCAAAACACACCTTGGAAATACTCTGCGCCGATGAACAAGTCTTCTGGTAAAAAACACTCCACGACAAACCCCAAAAAATATAACTCCTCGACTCGGCCCTCATGGATCCCATGGGTACTGGCCGGATTGTGCATCGCTGGTGGTATCAGTGCCTTAAGCTATCTGGGTCCAAACTCCAAGCCGACGGATTCTCCAAACTTAAAAACCACAAACACTTCTTCGAAGTCTCCTGGCTCTCAAAAGAGCTCTGAAGCTAACGCGCTGCCCGCAGGGTTTGAACCGACAGTCGTCAATCAAACCAAACCCAAAGGACAGCAACCTTCGGGCATGGTATGGATACCCGGTGGCGAGTTCTCGATGGGTAGCGATCACCGAAGCGAAAGCCTATGCGGTCTTCCTGGTATCACCAACGACGCAGTCCCTATCCACCGCGTTTATGTCGATGGTTTCTGGATGGATCAAACCGAAGTCACGAACGCTCAGTTCCGAGAGTTCGTCGATGCTACCGGGTATGTCACTGTCGCAGAGATCAAACCGACGAAAGAAGAATTCCCGACGGCACCCGAAGAGAACCTGATCGCCGGCTCGACGGTCTTCAAACCTACCCCAGGCCCAGTCGAGTTCGATAACTACCTGCAGTGGTGGAGCTATGCCCCTGGTGCAGATTGGCGACATCCAACGGGACAAGACAGTAGCATCGAAGGCAAAGACGACTACCCGGTGACCCACATCGCCTATGAGGACGCAGAGGCTTATGCCAAGTGGGCAGGCAAACGTCTACCGACCGAAGCCGAGTGGGAGTTTGCTGCCCGTGGAGGCAAAGCTGCCGAGCTTTACGCTTGGGGCAGCGAAATCAAAATCGATGAGAAATACCAAGCGAACATTTACCAAGGCCGATTCCCTGTCGATGGCGGCGATAGTGGACTCGACGGATTTGCTGGGATTGCACCCACGCGACAATACCCGGCCAACCCCTATGGTCTCTACGACATGGGAGGCAATGTTTGGGAATGGTGCAGCGATTGGTATCGCCACGATTACTACGCTCGACTCCACTCAAGCGGCCAGGTTACGAGGAATCCACAAGGTCCCACGGAAAGTTACGATCCGATGGAACCCGACCAAAAGAAGCGAGTTCATCGCGGTGGATCCTTCTTGTGTAGCGATCGCTACTGCACTCGCTACATGGTGGGCACCCGAGGTAAAGGCGAAGTTCGAACGGCCAGCAACCACCTCGGCTTCCGCTGCGTCAAACCAGATTAGTCTGATCCGTCTGATCTAACCAATCGGCGCAACAGTAATACTTACCGTCGCTTCATTGGAAAGTTCGCCAGCGAAGTCCCTGATCTTGTAGGTAAAACTATCGCTGGTGGCTTCGGAACCATCATGGGTGTATCGGATGCTACCGTTGCCTAGATTCAATACGGAACCGTGCGAGGGCTGAGTGATGATGACGACCGAACCGAGGTTCAGGCCCCCATCGGGATCGCTGTCGTTATCAGCAACATTGATTTCAACTTGGCCGCCAGGTAATGAGACCGTCGCATTGTCTGGCACCGCAACCGGTGGTTGGTTGACCAGGGTGATTGTCAGCGATACGGTTGCTTCATTGGATAGTTCGCCAGCTTTATCTCGGATGCGATAAGTAAACACATCAGAGGTTGCTTCCGATCCATCGTGCACATAACTGATCTTGCCATCCGTCTGAACCGTTAGCGTTCCATGACTGGGGGAGGTACCAATAGCGATGCTGGCCAGATCGAGCCCATCGTCATTGTCAAAATCGTTGGCTGCCAAATCGACAATCGCCGCAATGTTCGATGGGATGGTTGCTGCGTCGTTGACAGCAACGGGGGGATCATTCACCGGCGTGATCGAGATCGACACGGTTGCCAAGTTGGAAGCTTTTCCTGCGACATCGCTGACGCGATAAGTAAAGCTATCAACCGTCGTTTCGCTGCCATTATGGGTGTATTGGACCACTCCACCTACCCCTAGAGTCGCCACGCCGTTGGATGGCGAATTGACGATGACCACCGACGCTGTATCGATTGCATTATCCGAATCGGTGTCATTGGCAAGAACGGGAATGTTGACCGTGCCACCTTCGAGCAAACTGGCTTCGTCGTTGACTGCGACTGGGCCATCGTTGACCGTGGTGATAGTGATGTCCACACGGGTTGAGGACGAGACCAGTCCGTTGTTGCCTCGGACAGTGTACAAGAGAAAATCACTGGTGCTTTCAGTGCCGCTGTGAGTATATCGAATGGAACCGTTGCTAAGTACGATCGCGGTACCATTGCTAGGAGCAGTCACGATCGTAACACTCGCTGGGTCGAGACCATCAAACGTCACAGTATCACTGGATAACACGTTAATATCGACCGAACCACCTTCGGCCACCGTCGCGGTATCTGGTAAAGTTACCGGTGGGTTGTTCACTGGTGTGATTGTGACACTGACCGTCGCAGCCGCTGAAACATTACCGTTGGAATCAGCAACCGTGTAAGCGAACGAATCGCTTGTGGTGCTTGATCCATCGTGCGCGTAAATGACTTGGCCATTTCCAAGCGATGTGACAGTGCCGTGTGCCGGTTGTGTGGTGATGACGACGCT
>JBJSXX010000431.1:0-13934 GCA_046086605.1 Pirellula sp.
CCAACGGGGCATCATGAGATAGCCCAGGGCAGAGCGCAGAGTGCGATTGCGTAGCACGGGACTCCGGCCCGTGTGTTTCGGTTGATACTTATTACCAGACGGGTCAGAGCCCCGTCCTACGGTCAAGCACAAGACCTTGCATGGAATGTGCCTTCGACCATCAGCGAATATTAGTGCTTATCAGCGGTTCAAAAAAAACCGAGGAGGAGACAAGTGGTCCCCTCCTCGGCAGCCTCTTCCCAAGCGAGCCCCTCACACACAACCGAACAAGCTCGCTCAGGAATAACGCGTGGTTCCGATTAGAGTCGCAACTTCCCTAATCGGTTCCAGGACCTCCCAACCCTTTTTGCCAATCGCTCACGATCGTCCTCAATAGATGGTTGACTAAGCCCCTCGCGATTCGAGACACTCAAAGCAACCCCAATGCCAAACGCATGTGCCAGAAGTACATTTTCAGCTCGAAAGTCCCCTTAGCCTGCTTTTTCCTAAAGGTTTGTGCAGGTAAAAGCTTCAATCCCAACCCAATGAACCCCGTCGTGACTTGAATCCTCCTGGATGATGCTGAAAATCATGGTGCGTGGTTTCTCATACAGAGTGTCCAATTCTCAAGTTGCGACTTGGATGACTCCAGGCCGTGGTTCAAAACCCAGCAAGCTAGGATTCGATGAGCGTCTTTTCGTTGGACAGTTGGTTAACGTTGATCCCGGTCGTGCATGGCAGTGGAGCTTATGCCAGCGCTCTTCGCAAAGAACTCTTGACTCGGACCTTTGACGCACTTGCAGTTCCGCTTCCAGCATCCTTTGCCACGGATGTAATCCGCGGAGTCCAGCGCCTGCCTGCCTTGTCGGCCGTAGTGCGACTAAGTGCTCAGGAAGACCGATTCGATGAGTCGGATGATTCGCAAGAGCCAACGGATCTTCGAGGGACGTACGTTCCAATCGATCCTTGCCAAGCCGTCATTGCTGCGATCCGATTTGCTCTTGGGGAGCGCAAGCCGATCGTTTGGATTGATTCACAGAGCGACCACATCGAAAACCATTCGCCCGTGTTTGCGGATTGCTATGCGATCAGGCACACGACCCTCGAACGTTTTTGCGCGGCGATGTTGCCAGCGATACCGCCTCCTGATGCGGGATTGGGAGGTGGAAATCTTATCGAAAGAATCAACACGATGGCCGAGAAGATTTTGGCCATGCGAAACTCCTATCGTTCGATCGTCGCTCTTTGCCCCTTGGAGGCTTGGCCATGGCTACGAGAAGCGATCCAAAAGAAGATGGCAGATGTTGCTCCCGATGGCCTTGAGCGATCAAGCGACACAGAGTCTGAGGAAGAATTCTATGAGACCGATTTGTATGCGATCGATCCTCGCAGCTATCTGTTTGCTCTCGGGGAGTTGCCCTTTATCACAGGTCTAATCGAGCTTGCTCGTCAAGACTTCCAGGATGACGATCAGATGGTCGCCCAGGGGCTCAAAGAGCTCTTTGTTACAGCCCGCAGCAGTTACCGACAGGAACTTGCAGGACGCGCTCGTCAGATCACCCCTTTGCTCATTTCTCAATGTTTGAAGTATGTGCGTAACCAAACCCTCTTGGATCGACGGATGACGCCGAGCTTTTATACGCTTGCGAAATCCGCCCAGCAGATGATGGGGGATACTTACACGATGCATCTGGTCAATTCGGCTATCGAGTATCCGCTTGATGATCCGATCGCAAACGGTTCGGACGGTTTAGAGACGATGCGATTGGGGATTGGGGTAGGGGATTTACCAGGTTGGGGGCGTGCCAAGTTGATCTCGCGATTGCCTGGTCCGCCGATGCAATGGCATTCGCTCGAGCTCAAACGTCGCGTTGAGAAAAAGGACCAGCGCCGGTGGGAAAGTCGCTGGAACCCTTACATGCAATGTTCGTGGCCTGAAGAGGACACACAAATCGAGAGTTTTCGCAATCGAGTCGCCGAGCGTGCTCGGCAGATTCTCGGAGCCGATTTGGCTCGGATCGAAAAGTTCACCACGAGCATCATGGATGGTTTGGATCTGCGTGAGACGCTGCGGCATTGGTACGATGGCTCGTTGTACGTGAAGGTCAATCCACCCTCGATTGGCCAAGTCAACGTCACGGTGATGATCTTTGATCCCGAGCCGGACCCGAGGGAATACTCCTGGCGAGCGACTTGGTTCTCGGAACATCCAGAAGAATCGACGTTGGCTTTTTTTGCAACTCCGTTTAACAAACAGATGATTGGCCCAGGCATTGCCATGGCGACTTACGGTGGCTCGATGTTTATCTATCCACCCAGACCCATCTTGGATATTTGGAAAGACTCCCGATTGGACTTTACCGATACCCTCGAGCAGCGATTGGTCGCCGCTGCATGCATGTACTCAGAGTCACGGCATGTGGCATTGCTCAGTCCGACACCACCTGGGTATGCTCTTAAAAAAATCGCCAAACGCTATTCACGCAAACTGGTGCATGTCCCTTTGTCCCATTTTTCAGATAGCGCGGTGCAGCAATTGAGGATTTTCCATGTGCTCAATGGAAAGCATGTGCGAAGCTACGCTGCGGATTTCATTCGCAAATCCTAAAGAGCCCCTGAGCCGCTTAGTACTTGAAGAAACCTTGACCTGTTTTAACACCCAGGTGTCCGGCATCGACCAGAGGTTGGATTCTTGCGATCAACGGCGACCAGACCTGATCCCCTTCGACAAACCTAGCGTTGGACATGGTCTGAAGCATCAGATCCAACCCGATTTGATCCATGATCCCAAAGGGACCTGTGGGCATGCCGGTGGCTTTGGTCCAAGCTAGATCGATTTGAGCAGGGTCGCTAATCCCGCGATCGAGCAGTTCTAGGGCTGATCGTAAAACCGACTTGAGCATCGCGTTAAAGATATAGCCACTGTTCTCGACGGTTTGAACGATGGGAGTTTGACCGATCTTCTTTGCAAGCCGGCTGAGTCGATCGAGGGTCTCTTGGGCGGTCTGTGGTGCCGCAGCGACATCGACGACTGTAGCTTTCCAAATCGGTACATGGAAATGGAAGTGTGCGTAGCGTTCGGGGGATCGAACATGCCGCGAGAAGGTTGATGGAACAAAATACGAGCTATTCGAAGCAAGGATCGTCTCGGATGGAAAGGTCTCCGAGAGTTCTTTGAGGACTCGGCGTTTGAGGGCCGCTTGCTCGGGCACACTTTCGAGAACAAGTTCGATCGTTCCGGGGGGAGGAGGGCTTTGAACAAGGCGATCGAGTTCCAAAAGTTCCAGGTTCAAAGTGATGTCTTGGGCGGTGGACTTGGGCCAGTATCCTTCCGAGGCAAAGGGTTCTAAGCTTTTTAGGATCCAATCTCGGGAGGCTTCGAGCGCGGGTTTGTGGGGATCACACAGCAGCACCCGCAGGCCAAAGGCGAGCATCTGGCCGGCGATTTGACGGCCAGTCCAGCCGGCTCCGACGATGACGACAGTTTCGGTAGATTGCATGAGGTTTTATGGATTTTGGGTCGGATTGGAGCCGAAGGATGCGATTTACGATTGACTAGGCCGGTAGAAACGCTGTAATTCTGTCCGCAAAGAGGCGGTAAGTAAGGGGTTAGAGCAACTCCGACCGACCGATTTTACAAACCTTGCGAAATTCTTATCAGTGCCGAAGGCTCGCGTCGTGGTGGGCCTGTGTAGGTTATCGGTTTTGCCGCCGAAGACTTTCATGGCAGGATTTCGCCCAACCTACCTGGGCTTTGACCGGGCTTTTCTTCGCTTGAAGAGGGGCTTTGTTGAGGTTCCCTGGATTAAGGAGTCGAGCGTGGCAAACGAGCTAGTTAGTAAGTTGATTGAGGCAGGGGCGCACTTTGGACACCGCGTAAGTCGGTGGAATCCCAAGATGGCTCCTTATATCTACGGCCGCAAGAACCTCATTCACATCATCGACATTCGCGAAACGCTTCGCGGTATGTTGCGGGCCAAGAAGTATTTGAGCCAAGTTGCTCAAGGCGGTTCCTTGGTTCTCTTTGTCGGAACCAAGCGGCAAGCCTCCGAAGTGATCCAAAGAGAGGCGACCCGATGCGGTATGCCATTTGTCTCCGAGCGTTGGCTCGGTGGCTGCCTTACGAATTTCCGCACGATCCGTGATCGAATGGGTCGGTTGGAAGAGCTCGAGACGATCATGAACAGCGAACAGATCAACGGCTACTCCAAGAAGATGCAATCGGCACTGAACCGAGAGTACCGCAAGATCTATCGAAACCTAAACGGTATTCGAACCCTGAACCGGATCCCTGAGTGCCTTGTCATTATTGATCCGAAGAAAGAAAAGAATGCGATTCGGGAAGCAAAGGCCCTGGGAATCACGACCGTCGCTTTGATCGATACCGATTGCGATCCATCCCAAGTCGACTTGGTCATCCCAGGTAACGACGACGGGATTCGTTCGATCGACTTGATCGTCAAGCAATTGGCAGACGCGGTCTTGGCCGGCAAGTCTGATAATCCAGAGTTGATGAAGACCGTTCCACAAGCAGCGCCGGCTTCGGCGGCCAAAGATGCCGTCTCGGAAATGGCTGCTCTTGCTGAAAAAGAAGCATTGAACTAACGCATCCAAACCATCCAATTGATTGGAGAAATCATTCAAATGTCTAACATTTCCGCGACGGCTGTAGCAGATCTCCGCAAGCAAACGGGTGCAGGGTTGATGGACTGCAAAAAAGCCCTTCAAGAGTCCAACGGGGACTACGAAGGTGCTTTGGAGTATCTTCGCAAGAAGGGTCAAAAGATTGCAGAGAAGGTCGCCGATAGGGACACGACCGAAGGCTGCGTTGTAACGATCCTAAGCGATGACAAGACCCATGGCGTTGTGCTTGCTCTGTGCTGCCAAACTGACTTTGTTGCCAAGAACGAAGGATTCACTGGACTGGCAAACCGAATCGGTAAGCTTGCTTTCGATCATCAAGTCGAGAACGTCGAGCAACTCAATGCTCTATCGATTGACGGCATGACCGTAGCCGAGAAGCTCGTCGAGCAAACCGGAAAGATCGGCGAGAAGATCGTTGTTTCCGAGCTCCATCGGCTCAAGGGCGATCGGCTAGCGAGCTACATCCATGCTGGTAGCAAGATCGGTGTTCTTCTGTCGTTCAAAGACGGGGGTAAACCGGGTGCAGATGACTTCTTCCGAGGAGTAGCCATGCACATTGCTGCGATGAAGCCGTCGATTCTCCACTACTCGGAGTTCGATTCGGCTTTCGTAGCCAGCGAGACCGAGTCGATGGCCAATCGGATCAAGACCGAGAACGAGGACTTAGCACGTTTGGGCAAGCCGCTCAAGACGGTGCCTCAGTATGTCAGTCGTTTGCAGTTGACCCCAGAGGTCATGAAAGCTGCGGAAGACGCGATCAAAGAGGTTTTGAAGGCCGAAGGCAAGCCTGAGAAGATTTGGGACAAGATTATTCCTGGCAAGTTGGATCGGTTTGTCGCCGACAACACGCTTTTGGATCAAGACCGATGCTTGCTCAATCAATTCTATGTGCTTGATGAGACCAAGACCGTAGAAGCAGCCGTGAAGGCTTTTGCCGATTCGGCCGCCATCGTCGCGTACCGACGTGTGGCAATTGGCTAGGCTAGCTCTGCGATCGAGACGCAAAAGTAGCAACTCACGAATGGTCCCAGGGAGTAAATTCCCTGGGATTTTTCGTTTCAAGACGTCCAATCCAGGGTTTTCGTCACCGGGAACCTCAATCTTTTTCGAATTCCGCGATGAATTTGAGTACAATTCCAAGCGAAATTCGCTCCAACCAATAGCCAATGCGAGTCGTTAGGCCCCGATAGTGGCGAAATTGAAAGGGACATAAATACCCATGCAAGCCTCAAGTCATCGAAGATCGTTCTTTGTTTATCCGCTTTGTTTGCTCCTGATGGGCCTATCGATGGGGTCGCTTTGGGCTCAAGACGAATCGGCTGGGTCCAAGAATGCCCGCCGTCCGACGATCCCTCCGCAGACCGAGAAGATTGACAAAGCGATTGAGGCTGGTTGGTCCGATGCGGGGATCCGGCCATCACCGCTGGAGGAAGAGCTCAAGTGGTGCAGGCGAGTCTATTTGGATGTGATCGGGCGAATCCCGAGTTTCGATGAGATGTCTGTCTTCATGAAAGACAAATCACCGGATCGAAAGTTGAATCTCGTTCGAAGGCTTTTAGAGGACGATCAGTACACCGAAGAATACGCCAATCACTGGTCAACGATCTGGGCGAACATTCTTATCGGTCGAAATGGCGGGATGGAAGAGCGATCGCTGACGAATCGTCAGGGGATGCAAAAATACCTGCGAGATTGTTTTGCGAATAACAAGCCCTACAACACGATGGTTCACGAACTCGTTACCGCCACCGGATCGACCAAGCCAGGTACGGAGAACTTCAACGGAGCAGCAAATTTCTTGGCCATGAAGGTCAACGAAGAGAACGCCGTTCAAGGAACAGCCGCCGTTTCGAAGATTTTCTTAGGCTTGCAAGTTCAGTGCACTCAGTGCCACAATCACCCATTCAATCAGTGGAAACAACAGAAGTTTTGGGAGTTCAACGCCTTCTTCCGTCAGACTCGCGCACTGCGTCGGTTTGTCAAGGGCACAAACGACATCGATCACATCGAGCTTGTCAATGAGGACTTCGCTGGAGAGACTTCCCATCCAGAAAAAGCAGAAATCTACTACTTTCTCCGAAATGGCCAGACCAGGGTCGCTTATCCGGTTTTTGTCGATGGCACAGCGATTGGAAAGAGCGGTTACGTCTCGGAAGTGAACCGCCGAAACGAGCTTGGCAATCTGATGATGGAGAGCGATTTTCTCGACAAGACCATCGTCAATCGAATGTGGGCACACTTTTTGGGCTATGGCTTTACCAAGCCGATCGATGACCTCGGGCCGCACAATCCCGTTGTAAGCATCGATTTGTTCGAATCGTTGGCAAAGGACTTCCGCGAGAACAGTTACGATCTTAAGCAGTTGATTGTTTGGATCACACTATCAAAGCCTTATGCGTTGTCTTCGAAGATGACCAAGGACAACGAATCGGACGATCCGTCGATGGGTGAGTTGCCCAAGTTCAGTCACTTTTACACCCGGCAGATGACTGCAGAGCAACTCTATTCCTCTTTGGCAGTGGCTACACAGGCCAATCGCAAAGGCAATCTGGAGGAGCAGCAGCGAAGGCGTGAGGAGTGGATGCGTCAGTTCATCGTCGCCTTTGGGACCGATGAAGGGGATGAGACGACAACGTTCAACGGCTCGATCCCTCAAGGTTTGATGATGTTCAACGGCGAGTTGATCCGCGCTGCGATTTCATTGGAACCAGGTACATGGCTCAATCAGCTCAGTACTGGAAAGGGAACACCGCAGGAGAAGGTTCAGTTCTTGTTCATTGCCGGACTTGGGCGTAAGCCGCGACCAGAGGAGTTGGCCGTTGCGACTCAGATCTTGGTCGCTCGCAAAGGGGAAGTTGGGGGGATGCTCCAGGACATGTGGTGGGCGATCCTCAACAGCAACGAGTTTATTTTCAATCACTAATACAAACTGCTCATTGGGCCACTAACCAATTCTTTTCAAAAAGGTTTACAGCTATGTGGAATCGATTTTCAACTCCCAACGGGATGTCCCGTCGCCACTTTATGTCTCACATGGCTGGTGCAAGCGCCATGTTGGGGACTTCGCTCTCCTTAGGTCACTCGCTGCGTGTGCATGCAGATACGCTTAAGAAGAACCGCAAGTCCTGTATCCTGCTATGGATGGGTGGTGGTCCATCGACGATGGATATTTGGGATCTCAAACCAGGAACGGACAATGGTGGTCCATTCAAGGCGATCAGCACCTCTGGAGATGTCCAAATCAGTGAGCACATGCCGCTGATGGCTCAGCAGATGCACAACATGGCGATTGTTCGCTCGATGAGTACTCGCGAAGCCGACCACAATCGGGGTCGGTACTACATGCACACCGGTTATGTGCCGGATGCAAACGTCGATTATCCAAGCTACGGAGCGGTGATGGCCCACGAATTGATCTCGCAAAGATCGGACTTGGAGATTCCTCCGTTTGTGGCTGTCGGCGGTGCGAGCGAAGGCCCTGGGTTCTTGGGAATGTCTTGGGCACCGTTCAATGTTACGAGCAACGGTCGCGTTCGAAATCTCGAGATGAGTGTCGATTCGGATCGACTCAACCAACGACGAATCGCTTTGGAGACGATCGAGAATTCGTTCATCAGCCAAAACCGAGGTGGAGTGCTAGAGGATCACCGCAAGGTGCTCGGCAAAACCTTTGATCTGCTGACCAGCAAGCAGATGGAGGCCTTCCAAGTCGATAAAGAGCCAACGGATGTCAAAGAGCGTTACGGCACGAATGGCTTTGGACAAGGTTGCTTGCTAGCTCGTCGGCTCGTCGAAGCCGGCGTGGTGTTTGTCGAAGTCGATCTTGGGGGTTGGGATAACCATCAAAACATATTCCGAACTCTTGAGAATGACCGTTTGCCCGTCTTGGACAAAGCCATGGCGGCCCTTACCTCGGATCTTCAAGAGCGAGGACTTCTCGAAGACACCTGCATCGTTTGGATGGGTGAGTTCAGCCGAACTCCACGCATCAACGGGGACGCTGGTCGAGACCACTGGGCTAGGGCTTGGAGTGTCGTCGTCGGTGGGGGTGGAATTAAGGGTGGCCAAGCCATCGGAGCCACCAACGAAGACGGAACCGAGGTTGTCGGAGAACCCTACTCCTCGGAGGATGTGATGGCTTCGGTTTGCCATGCACTTGGGATTTCTCTTGAGACAACCTTTACCAGTCGCAACGGTCGTCCAATGAAGATTGCCAACAGCGGAAAACTCATCAAGGGACTTTTCGCTTAGTGTGCCCGACGAGCTGAATCCACCCAATGAAACTTGGGATCCCGAGAAGCTCATCACTGTGCATTATCTCGGGGTCTGGAGGTATTTGCGAGCCATCGGATGCCCAATCCATTTGGCAGACGATCTTGCACAAGAAACCTTTGTGGCAGTTCTCAGGAGACCTTTCCAGCAGACGAGCGAACATTCAACTGCGGCGTACCTCCGCCGAGTTGCATTTCACTTGTTGCTTGAATACAAAAGAAAATTCGGCTCTGTCGGACTTACCGACCAAGCCGAATTGCTCGATCAGTACTGGACCCGTTGGGCGGGTGCGGATGCCTCCGGAGATCGGATGATCGATGCACTCAAAGAGTGCTTTCAGAGGCTTTCGGCTCGAGCCCAAAAGTCGCTGCGAATGCGATTCGAGGATCAAGCGACCCGCGAGCGAATTGCTTCGGAATTGCAGATCACGGAAAACGGTGTCAAGAATTTGCAACAAAGAGCTAAGGCTCAACTGAGGCAATGCCTCGAAGAAAAATTAGGAACCCAAGACCGATAGCAACATGAGCCGATTTCCTAGCGAAAATTCAGATGCCTCGGAAGGCCCCCTGTCAGAACTTGGGGCTGTCGATAGGCTTATCGATCTTTCGCTCGCCGAATGGCTCGGTGGGTCTGAGTCAGCGACCAGTAACGCCAGTTTGCCCGAAGTGATTTCCAAACGCGCGCAGCATTCTGTTTTTTCCGACGCCCAACTCGATCGCGCACTTGATGATGCCCGCTTGGATATCGAGCAAATAGCCCGAAGCAAGGTCACTAGAGCGATTCCACGCAGGAACAACTGGATTACCTTTGCGACCATCGCAGCCTCACTTGCAATATGTTCTCTCATCGGTTGGTGGAATCTAGGAACAAAGAACGATCAGGTCGCAGCAGATGCGAAACGATCCACAAGTGAAATTCGAGGGGTTGAGGATCCAAGCAAACAGTTAACTTCCAATCTTCAAGCAAACGCCAACGATTTAAGCGTCGAAAATGTACAGCCGCGAAAGCCAGCAACGGCAACGATCAAGGAATCTGAAGCATCGAGCGACGCTAAGCCCAACCGTATGGCAGTCCATGAGCGATCCGAGTCCAACGACAAGCCAGCGATCGTGGAGAAGTCGGCACCTTCAACTCCCAGCAATTCCATCGCAAGCAAGCCAGAGACATCGAAACTCGTACTAGGTGGCCCTCGCGATCGAGAGATCATCTCGGTAATCGACTCCCAATTCCAGCAGATTTGGAAGCAACTCGGTTTGCTCGATGCAAGCGCCAAGCAAAGGCCTCTTACGGCAGAGAGAACGGCAAGGTTGCTTTTGAATCGCGCGCCAACAAGCACCGAATTAGAAGCGATCCGCCGGGAGACCGTTTCGAGCCCCAGGTCGGCTGATGATAAGAGACAATCCGGTACTGTCGAGCAGTGGATTCTGAGCGATGAGTTCAATCGAATCTGGGCCGATCGAATGGCTCGGTTTTATACCGGGCATCGATCGTCAACCAGCGAGTCCTACAACCTATTTCGCGATTGGATCGAAGAACAAATTCGGCAAGACATTCCGATCGTGGAGATCCAGCGACAGCTTCTACTCGGACTATTCAATCAAGATCATCCAGCTTATTTCCTGGCTAGTCAGTGGGTCGAAGCATCTCAACGATCAAGCGGTACGAGTGCCCGTTGGGTAGGACTCTCCGAGGCCCAATCTTCAAGACTCAAAGGTCTGTCGCGTCTGTTTTTAAATGCGACAGGAAACGTGTCCATCGGTTGCACTCAGTGCCATGGCATGCAATCGGATCAATCGCCCAACTGGCTTGCAGGGGCAAGCTCGGTTGGCTTTGATTCAATCGCCGCTTTGATGGTGCAAGCATCCGAGCCTAGTCGTTCTGAACTGTTCACCAAAGAGCAAGATGACCGCATCAGTAAGATCCCGAGTCGATTGCCTGACGG
This sequence comes from Pirellula sp., assembly GCA_046086605.1. GTDB lineage: Bacteria > Planctomycetota > Planctomycetia > Pirellulales > Pirellulaceae > JBKCUI01. Next base: position 10,838 of record JBJSXX010000431.1, read on the forward strand.
CAAGCGAGCGGGTAATGAGCTATCCACAGACCAAGTCATCGGTCGGTGGGTAGAGCAGGGGAGCGAGGCTCAAAGCGGGTTGATCAATTCGATTTGGAGAGATTTTTTTGGACAAGTGTTGCATTCAAAGCTTGGGCTTGATTCAGGCATAGCAACGGAAGATCGCAAAGATCTTATCGAGTATCTGGGAAAACAAGTCTTGGAGCATCGAGCAGGAGTTCGACAGATCGTCTTCTGGATGGTCATGTCTGAGCCAGCACGTTCCGGACAAGAGTCTCTCGGTTTCTCTCAGTACATTGCAATGGATTCCAAGAAGCTTCAAGATTACGCGATGCGGCTTGGCGTTTTGAATACTGTTGCGATCGAACCTTATGGATCTCAAGAGTCCTCGCACAAGTCGATCGATACCTTTGCGTCAAAGCTCTTCCCGGAGCAACCCGATTGGTTGGAGCGTTCCCTTTTGGCCCAACCGGCAGGCCAACTGGGAACTCCATCCGATTCAGCCAAAGGCACTGCCAGGGGAGCCTCGATCGATACTGAGTCCGCGTTGGATCTGAGTTTTTTAAGAGCGGATTTGCAGTACCGTTTTGCAGGTCAACAGCTCAGAGAATTGGCTCGTAGGCTCTCCGATAGCAAGCTATCCGATGAGCAGATCGTCGAGCATTCGTATTTGATATCCAAGCATCGATTTCCAAGCGATCAGGAACTCAAGGCATGGAAGGCAAGCTCATGGGCAAAAAGCGAGCGAAGCTCTTCGGTTTTAAGACTGATAGTCGGTATCGACAACCTTAGCTCCTTAGACGTTGGACGCTAGAGATTTTTGATTACTTTTGACCCTTGGGTCCACCGACAAAACGCGTTGAGCCTTCTTCGAGTAAGTCTTCTTGGCTCGTTGGAGATTGGACGGCTGCTCGGAACCGATGCACCCCATTCTTAGACGCTTGGCAAATTACCTTCAAGGTGACGGTCTGTTTTGGCGGGATCTGAGTGAGTTCCTCGAAGAGTGCTTGGCCAGGGACGATACGTCCTGGATGTCCTTCGATTCTTAGCGGTTCGATCCCTTCGGAGAATTGAGCCAAGACTCGAACGTTGTCAGCCGCCTTTGAACCACGATTGACCACATGGATCTCGTAGACTACGGGGGTGCCTACCGGAGCAGGGGCCTGAGGCTCGACAACGCTTAGTTCCAAATCCGCGATGGCTTCTACAGTGGTGCTGATTTTCGTTTGAAGATTCACCTCGCCATTGGATTGCAATTGGAAGACAAGCGTTTGATCCCCTGCCAGAACCATATCGCAGCGTAAAGGAAGCTTGTACTCGGAGTTTGGCTTAATAGCTTGGATGGACCATCGGACTTGATTACCAACTCGTGAGACCCCCTGAGGCAATTCGAGGATTTCGATTCCCTGCGGAATCTCGATCGTACAATCGAGATTTGTGGCAAGGACACCGCCGGTGTTTTGGAGTACCAATTCATAGTCGGCTTGAGTTCCTTGGATGAACTCTTCGGGGCCGTGCCAAACTGCGGTCAATTCAAGTTCCTGAACTTGAACATCCACTCGTTGGCGTTGTTGGAGTTTACCCGAGTGGTCTTTGGCGGTCGCGACGATTGGAAACAGGCCGGGTTGATCGAAGGTAAGTTCGATATCGACGATCTTTTCTGAGCCAGCAGGGATGTCTCCCAATGCGGATTCGTATTGCGAGGTGGTTTCCGTTTGCAACGACAGGTTCAGATCCGATAGGTTCGCATTTCCAGAGTTTTTAACTCGAACCCGATACTTTTGAGGCACGCCGGCTTGCACATCGACCGGTCCGCTCAAATCGAGTTCCAGTTTGGGTTGTTGAACCTTGACGTTCATTTGCGTTGGGCTTGGAGCTACGGACCATTCGAGATGAATGGCAAATTGATCTGCTTCGAGTACCTCGATTTGCATTTCAAGCGATTTCGAATCGTTTGCAGCCAAGGATTCCAATTCCCATAGAACGCTCACGTCTTGAGGTGTTTGATCCAATTCGTAAGCTCCAACCATAGACTTAATACCATCGATGGTGACACCTTTAGGGGTCGATGCTCGGATAATCAAACCTTGAAGTTCGGATTCACCCTCATTCGTTGCGTGGATAGTGTAAGTGGTTTTCTTACCGACTTCGACGGATTGAGGGCCATCGACTCTCAATCGCAGTTGGGGAACGCGTACATCCAGCGGAGCGCTTTGTTTAGGTAAGCTACGAGCAGATGCATTGATCGCTGGAACACCGGAGGATGGTTTTTTGGGTACAGGCGATACATCGATGCTGGGAAGTTCGCTGGTCGGTAGATCCAACGTTGGCTTGGCCTCTATGGCAGGGGCGCTGGCCTTTTCTTGCCCAATCGTAGGACTGCGTCGACTTGTGTTCTTTGAGTCGATCGAGGTAGGGCTTGGGGCCGCCTCGTAGACACGAAGTTCTTTGCGAGTCGAGGAGTCGTTGGGAGAAGCGACTTGCAGTGGTTCTTGAGCTAGCTGGTCAGCTTTGCTAGAGGGTAGGGCAGGTACCCCTGAAGGTACGGCGTTTGGTCTTTGGGGTGTCGGAGCTAAAGCTTCGCTGCGGCGTGCGACACCGCTTCCGATCGCATCGCTTTGAGCTTGCGCGGATCTTCTTGGTTGAATTGCACTGGGAAGATCAATCGGGTCTTGGATGCTTGATTTTGATTCGCTGGATCGACTTGACCAGGGAAAGTTAAAGGACTGCAAAGGAACCCGCATTGAACCGTTCCAACGGCGATCTTTGTTTGCATCGTTTGGATCCGGGATGGAATCCTTGAGCGATGTGTCTTTGGGTTTCGCCGTTGTGCCTCGAAGCCGGCTCAGGAGTCCCTGACTCCCCTCGCGATTGCTTCGATTGGCCATGGGGCCTGCAGAGTCCTCTTGGGCAAAAGCGTGCGAGCTCGACAGCAAGCATGCGGCAAGGAGTATCAGGCTCAGTCGCTGGCTGAAGGTGAAGATAGCAAGGTGGATTACTGGGTAGGGCTTTTCAAATCGACTTGCCATTTTTGCTGTCTGATCGGTTTGGACACAGGGTCGGCATGTGGAGCGCTGTCGATCGGATCGGCTTGAAG
>JBJSXX010000432.1:0-2318 GCA_046086605.1 Pirellula sp.
GCCCGCGAGGCCGCGGGTATCTCGGATTCGAATGAAGTAGCGACCATCCTCAGGTGCCACAAACTCGATGAACGAGTCCTTGCCGCCTCGGCGGTTTGGGTCATCATCGTTGCTGTAGTAGACCGGAAAAATAGGCAATCCATTTGACAGGGGGGCTTGTCCTGCCTGGAGTTCACGCACAACCCATGCCGGTTCGTTGAGTGCATGGGCGATCGGAGAAGTCCCGAAGTAAGTGTATCGGTTTCCGAACCCCGGATAGACCTTATACCCTGAGTCGGGACCTCTTGGGTAGAGCCACAGTCGGACGACTTCTCCACCGGCATAGAGCCATTCATTGAGTTGCATGTCTTCCCATCGGTGAAGTCGAAAATCATCGATCGTCGAAGAGTCCTTTCCGCGAAATGTGAAATACGATTCTCGGAGAGCTTGGAGCCTGGTGCGGAGGATCGGTTTTGCGTTTTGATCGGTGATCTCAAGAAGGCTGTCTAAAGGACTCTTGTCTCGTTCGGCGAATATTTCGAATTGCCAGCGTTGTCCATGTTTTGCATCGATAGCATACCAGTCACCGCCTTGGGCGAGATCTTGTGCTTTAAGGGTGCCCGAGAGTTTCACTGGAGGAGTCAGGATCTGTGGTGTGGCAACCGACCTGGAACCTTGATCGGATTCGGCAAGTGTTGGTATTTCGGTTGCAATTGGAACGCTTGAAGGGATGAAGTTGGCTGCAGATTTGTCCAAGTCTGCCATCGTTTGTTGTTTCTTCCGAGCGATGGCTTCGGCGAGGCGATGTGTTTGGAGTTCGCCGTCTAGGGTAGACCAGTAGACTGCAGAGCCATCAGCATTCCATCCCATCGAGGTCAAGAGGCTTTTCGAAGTTGGCATGTCGGCAATGAGTTCCCATGTTTGGGTATCCCAAATCTTGATTGTTCCGTCTTGGGCTCCTGTGCATGCTTGACGCTGGTCGTTCGAGAGGGCTAGTTGATGGATCGTCGATTCATGGGCAAAGATCGATTGGAGCAAGGGGCTGACCGAGGGTTGATCGAGCGAGGGGAGTCGCCATTGGCGGATACGTCGATCGGCTCCGGTTGCGATGATGTCGACGCTATTTGGGATTTGTGTTGCGAGGAATCGAACGCGAAGTTGCTGGGCTTCTCCTTGGCCCAGCGTATCGAGACGTTGTCCTGAGTCGACTCGCCAGATTTTGATCGTTTCGTCAGCGCTTGCGCTGGCCAAGACGTTTCCGTTGGGGTCGAAGTCCAGATCGTATACAGCACCGTTATGACCATCGAAACTTCGCAAGAGTTTTCCTGTTTGATAGTTCCACAATCGAATGGTTCGGTCATAGCCTGCCGTTGCTACCCAAGGCTCTGTTGGATGAATTGCAGCGCAGTAGAGGATGTCTTTGTGGGACTCGATGGCTTTGAGATAGGAGGTTTCTTCGGCACCATTTTGCATGGCTTGCAAGTCGACGACTTGGACCAATCCACCGAGACCTGGGAGGCCTCCGCAGATCGCGGCGCGTTTGGCATCGCGATCGAGACGGATTTGGGAGATCTTGCCGACAAAGGGCTTCGAGGTTTTGGGCGTTAGGTCTTCGGGGGTTTGAATCCACTCGTATCGAGCGAATCGACCTAATAGGATTTGCGTCGGTGATAGGAAAGCGGTGGCGGTGATGGCCATGGTCTTGTGCGATGGGTTGCCGCCGGCTCGATTTTCTTGGGAGTTGGGGGCGATTCGTTGCCATCGTTCGGTAAGGCTCGGTTCGATGTCTGAACCTGGGGCACCTTTTTGGATCCAATCCCTGATTTTGGCGATGTCTTGGGGGAGAGGTTGAGGGGAGTCCTCAGGGGGCATCTTGGGCTCATCGAGTCCTTCGATTCGGCGAAGGATCAGGGAGCTTTCGGGTTTTCCTGGCATGAGGGCTGGGCCTGCATCGCCACCTGAGAGCATACTGCTGAGCGTCTGAAGTTTGAGATTTGATTCGTGTTCGGATTGGTTATGGCAAGCCACGCAGTATTTGGTGAAGATGGGCTGGATTTCAGACACGTAAGGATTGCCGTCGGGGCTTGGGGGCGTCTGTGCTTGGGCTGGTTGTATCGGAGCAAGTGAGATTAGCGACAGCGCAAACAAGAGTTTCATCGCGAAATTCGATCGCGATCGTCGGGTTGACGGGGGTGTCGGATTCATCGCTGTGGGGGAAGGATTTGAGAGCAATTGGATTAGGAAATTAACAACACCAATTCTATCCAAAAGTCTGTTGCATCGTGTCTTTGCATGGTATCTTATCGAGCTGATTCCTCTATTTTTTTGTTCATTGATCC
>JBJSXX010000433.1:0-25855 GCA_046086605.1 Pirellula sp.
CTCAAAGCTACGCAAAAGCCTTCGTCGATGCGGGTGCAGACCTGATCACTTTCCACATCGAAGCCCACCGACAACCGGTTCAGTTGCTCGACGAAATCCGCTCTCTGGGCGTGGCCGCCGGGCTTGCGATCAACCCATCGACTCCGATGGATTGGCTGATTGGGTTTGTCCCAAACTGCGATCTGGTCCTGATCATGAGCGTGCAAGCTGGATTTGGAGGCCAAGCCTTCAATCCCATCGCGCTGCAACGACTCAAAATGCTGCGGGAAGCTTATGGTCCCGAACTGTTGCTCGAGGTCGATGGTGGTATCAACTGCCAGACCACACCCGATGTTACTTCCCATGGCGCCGACCTGCTCGTCGTAGGCTCGGCCATTTTCCGCGAAGCAGATTATTGCCAAGCGATGACGCGTCTGCGATGCAATTTCAAGTCCTTCGGGACTAACAGCGACGCGTAGTCCTCTCGGAGTATTTTTGTAGATGTGCCAGATGTTAGTCGTTCGCCCCGGTGCAACAGCTCTAGACGAACAAGAGCGGATGAAGGGCTCGTTAGATATCCCCTTATCCGAAGTCGGAAAGCAACAAGTTCTCAAAGCGGTTGACCAGATCGCTCAGTTTCCAATCTCAGTGATCTACTGTGGGCCCTGCGAATCGGCGATCGATACGGCCAAGATTCTCGCAGAAAAAGCCAACTGCAAATGGAAAGTCTGCCAGTGGCTAAAGAATCTCCATCATGGTCTGTGGGAAGGCAAGTGCATCGAAGAGATCAAGCGACAGCAGCCCAAACTCTACCGACAAGTCCAAGAAAACCCGAACCTTTTCAATCCACCCGAAGGTGAATCGCTGATCCAAGCTCAGCAACGCGTTGGACGACAACTTCAGAAACTCCAGAAAAAACACGCCTCTGAAGTCATCGCGGTGGTGATTCCCGAACCGCTTGCGACACTTATCGCGACCCAACTGAAATCCTCGACAATCGACGACTTTTGGAAGTCCGAATGCGATACCGGAAGCTGGGAGCTGATTGACCCGGCGAGCCCTTCGTTGAAAATCATGGCCTAGGCTCGGATCGAGTCTCAATTGCCCAGGTTTCAAAATACCGCTAAAACTAGGGGACTTTCGTCAACCCTACCCGATCTATAGTTCCCCCAAATGGCCATAGCAGACACCTCCAGCTCCGATCTCGATCCCCGGGGATCGAGCCCTCCCAAGCGAGGGATCCCCGAGGGACTTTGGGTGCGTTGCCCCGGGTGCGGCGAGTCGATCTACCGCAAAGAACTAGAAAAGAACCTTAGCGTTTGCCCCAAATGCCGATACCACAACTACGTCTCGGCCAGGGAACGCATCGCCCAACTCCTCGACGAGGGAACGTTTGAAGCCCAAGACGAGCACATCCTGCCAACCGATCCGCTTCGATTCTCCGACAAAAAATCCTATGCCGAGCGACTGGCCGCTGAGCAAAACCGCACGGGACTGACCGACGCAGCATTATGCGGAACCGGGATGATCCGAGCCCGACGAGTGGCGATCGCCGTGACCGATTCGGCCTTTATCATGGGGAGCATGGGTTCGGTCGTAGGCGAACGGCTTACACGCCTGATCGAACGTGCCACGGAGCACCAACTACCACTGATCATCGTCAGCGGTTCAGGAGGTGGAGCACGCATGCACGAAGGAATCTTGTCGCTCATGCAGATGGCCAAGGTGTCTGCGGCCCTTGCGCGATACCATGCCTCGGGAGGTTTTTATATCAGCGTCCTGACCAACCCAACGATGGGTGGTGTGGCCGCAAGTTTTGCAAGTCTAGGCGATTTGGTATTTGCCGAGCCCAAAGCGCTGATTGGATTCGCCGGTCCGCGTACCATCAAAGCGACCATCAAAATCGAATTGCCCGAAGGCTTCCAAACTAGCGAATTTTTACTTGAGCACGGATACATCGATCGGATTGTCGAACGATTCCGATTGAAGACAGAAATCGCTGCAGCCATCGATTACTGCGGTAAACAATAATTTCATCCTCGATCGAACCTCTGGCCAATTCGATGGCCACGCCCTTTGGGATTTAGCATGACCATTTCAACCCTCGATTCTTCTAAACCCTTTGCCCCCTACCGCGAAATCGGAAACGATGAGCTTTGCCAAAGGATAAGCCAAGCCAAAAAGACCCTTGGCAAGAGTCTGCTGATCCTTGGCCACCATTACCAGCAAGACGAGGTCATCGAGCACGCAGACCTCACCGGAGACTCCTACCAGTTGAGCAAGCTCGCTGCAGAGAGTCCGGATTGCCGAACGATCGTCTTTTGCGGCGTGCACTTCATGGCAGAAACCGCTGACATCCTGGCCAATCGACCCGAGAAACTCAAACAAAGGGATAGCCACAGAGTTGCAGTCGTCTTGCCCGATATGGCTGCCGGATGCTCGATGGCCGATATGGCCGCGATTCGTCAGGTCGAATCGGCTTGGGAACAACTCTCCGAAGTCATCGATACAAAAGAGTTGACTCCAGTAACCTACATCAATAGCGCTGCGAGCCTGAAAGCATTCTGCGGAAAGCATGGTGGCATTGTTTGTACCTCCAGCAATGCCAAAGCAGTCCTCGATTGGTCGTTTGCGCAGCGCAAGCGGGTGTTCTTTTTCCCAGACCAACACCTCGGTCGAAACACCTCGCTCAAGATGGGGATCACCAACGCCCAAATGCCCGTTTGGAATCCTCACGAAGAAGAACTCGGTGGGAACTCGCGCCAAGCGATCGAGGAATCGAAAGTCATTTTGTGGAAGGGCCATTGCTCGGTTCACCAGATGTTCCAAGCGGCCCACGTCCATCAGTTTCGCGAAAAACACCCCGGCATCAAGATTTTGGTGCACCCCGAGTGCCCCCAAGAAGTCAACGACATTTCCGATATCTCCGGATCGACGAGCAAGATTATCGAAACCGTTCAAAAAGCCCCAGCAGGAACCAAATGGGCCATCGGAACCGAACTACACTTGGTGAATCGACTCAAGAAACAACATCCTGAGCAAGAGATCCACTTTCTATCACCTCTGGTCTGCATGTGCGCTACGATGTATCGAATCGATCTAGCACACCTTTGCTGGAGCTTAGAAAACATCGTCCAAGGTACCATCGTCAATCAGATCCACGTCAAAGAGGATGTGGCCCGCTGGTCGCTGATCGCTCTGGAACGCATGCTCACGGTCAAGTAGCAGAACCTTTCATTCCTAACAACGCAAAAGAAATCATCCGATGTTTAAACTCCCCTATGTCTTGCTCGCCACGGCGATGACAGCCTTCTTTTGGGGCGTCTACGGGGTCGTCCTCCGCTCAGGAACCCACTGGATGAATCTCAAACAAGAGTCCTTTCAAGGTGAACTAGGGATCGCTCTTCGAGCCTTCGTCGGAGTGGGGCTTGCTTATTTCCTTATCGCAGTGCTTGTCCCTGTGGCTCTGCTTAATCGAAAACGTGAAACAGGCTATTGGTCCGTTAGCGGGACAATCATGGCTTTGTTTGCAGGAGCCGTTGGTGCCCTAGGTGCATTGGGTGTGAGCTTGGCTCTGGCTTTCAAGGCCCCGGCGATCATTGTCATGCCGATCGTTTTTGGCGGTGCACCAGTGGTCAACACCCTGCTGACATCCTACTTGAACAAGTCCTTTAATCAGATCAAACCACTTTTTATGATTGGCATGTTGATGGTCGCTTTGGGGATGGTCGGTGTATTCATCAACCGACCCGCACCCACACCGAGCAAAGACCACTCTAATGAGAGCAAGGCCCAAGCGACGATGGGCCAGTCAGACTCTCAGACAACAGCACAGGAACCGAAGGCCGAATCAAAGAAGCCTAGTGTCAACTGGTTGGCCGTCGGGTTTTCAATCGCATTGGCTGTTGTTTGCTGGGGCTCCTACGGTCCGTTTCTGCACATCGGTCAATCCAAGATGGGTGGATCACGCCTGCGTCCTTTTTGCTGTGTAGGGATCGCGTATTTTGTGATCGCCGTGATGTTGCCTGTTCTTTTGCTCGAATCCACAGCGATGCACGAATCCAGTGGGTATACCACCTGGGGCATGATCGGCTCGATACTCGCGGGAGTCTGCGGTGCGATGGGAGCCTTGGGAATCATCCTGGCCTTCACGTTCGGAGGAAAACCGATCTTCGTTATGCCCCTTGTCTTTGGTTTTGCACCAGTGGTTAACACCATCGGTAGCATGATCGTCGCAGGGAATTTCAAGACCATGAACCTGATGTTTTCTGCATCGTTGCTCCTTGGGATCCTCGGGGCAGTGACGGTTCTTTTGAATGCTCCAAAACCAGCCGGGCATGCCAAGCCTGCGGCAACACCGCAGCCTCCTAATGAGAATGCAAATGAAAACTCGGAATCCAATTCCGACAGTGAGCCTGCGGGCGGTTTACCCAAATCATAACCAACATTGCGGTGGTTTATGGCACTGCCCGAAGCTCGCGCTTGTCGGATAACAACAGCCGGGGTTATAATCGGGAATCCAAAGTACCCACCTCCCGATCCGAAAGTTATTCGATATGTCTCACACACGACGTCATTTTCTCGGTGCGGTTTCTTCTGCCGCAGCCGCTGGACTTGTTCATTCGCAAGCTCACGGAGCCTTGCAGTCAGGCTCGAAACCCTTAGGCGTCGCCGTCGTCGGCCTTGGAACCCAGAGCCAACAGGTCCTCGAAGCAAGTGTAAGCTGGATCTCTTCAAGTCCCTATTGCCGAGTCGCTGGACTCGTATCGAGTGATCGCAGCAAGTCCATGACTTATGCAACAAAACTCGGACTCTCTAGCCGACAGCTTTACAGCTACGCATCGTTCGACAAGATCGCCAGCGACGAGTCGATCGACATCGTATACATCGCTGTCCCAAATGCCATGCACTGCGAACTTGCTCTGCGGGCGGCCAAAGCGGGTAAGCATGTCTTTTGTGAATCACCGATGGCCATCGATTCGAATCAGTGCCAAAGCATGATCCAAGCCTGCCATGAAAACAATCGAGCCCTTGCAGTGGCCAGTTCCCCGTTGCCCAAGCTTATGAATTGCTGCGGACCGATCCGATCCATCGAAGCCTCGAACGCTTTGACAATCGATCCAAAGAGTTCTTGGCGACTGGATCGTGAACTCGCAGGCGGTGGAGCTTTGCTCCAAGCCGGTATCGATGTGCTTCGTACCCAACGGCTTTGGGCCGACTCGGATCCCCTATGGGTAATCGCCCAGGAAACCAAAACCGATGCAACGCGGTTTGCTCAGATCGACGAATCGGTTACTTGGAGTTTAGGTTTTGCAAACGGCACAGTCGCTCATGGGGCTGTGAGCCTGAATCATTCGGCCCCAGGTCAATTGAATGTCCAAGGCCAACAGGCCTGCCTGAGCTCTGAGTTTCCTTCGCCAAATCATTACTGGAGCCGAGCCAACCAACTCGAAGCCTTTGCCGCCTCGATCCAAGGAAAGGATTGTTTGCCTGCCGATAGGTTCAATACGCTCGATCCAGCGAGCGCTCTCGAAGACATGTTGCTCGTCGAAGCGATTTTGCGTTCGATAAACCAACGAAGCCAAGTACAATTGGGCTAAGTTCGTATTTCTACGAGAGCAACAACTAAGCCCCAGAGAGAAACCAGCCCTTGGACGCTAGCCGATCTTGGGATCAACCGTCCCTCGAATCCCAGACTGAAGTCCAGCTTTATCCGACGATCGCTTATCCGGTCGATCGCGGATCGCTCTGGCGCGTTCAGGTTCAAGGCCGGATCTGCCAGAACAATGCTCCCTCGCTCGCCAAGCGATTGCTCCTTAAGGCCCTGATTCGAGCCTTGCAACTCGACGATTCGACAGCCAAGAGCTCCTTGTTCCACGATCGCATCCACGGTTTTCTCGTCAGCCCTCTTTCACGCGAGCGGATCCACGTTTCGATCAATGATCAAATGTACGTCTTGCCCAGAAAGTCCAAGTCCAGCGGGCTCTTCCAGTGTCGGCTCGATCTGCCCCGACGCTTGTTAGAGTCCCAGCAACAATGCTCGATCCGATGGGACAATGGCATTCGACCCATTGCCAGCCCCGTTTTTTTGGCCCAAGAAAATGGCGTGAGTGTTATCACCGATATCGATGACACCATTAAACATACCGATGTTTGTAGCCGCCGAAGGATGCTTCGACGTACCTTTGCCGAGCCCTTTACGGCTATCGAAGGGATGTCGGAAATCTATCAGCAGTGGGCTTCCAAAGGAGCGATGTTTCACTATGTCAGTTCGAGTCCTTGGCAAATCTACGACTCGCTGTATGAGTTCCTGCATGCCGAGCAGTTTCCAAGCGGGAGCATGCACCTAAAGTGGTTTCGGCTTCGTGATGAACTCATCAAGAGATTCATCATTCGTCGCAAAAGCAAGTTCGGGATCATCAGCAACATGGTCAAGAGAATGCCGCAGCGGCATTTCGTACTCGTTGGCGACAGCGGCGAGAAGGATCCCGAGATGTATGCCAAGATTGCTTCGAAGTTTCCGAAGCAAATCGTTCGAATTAGTATCCGTCAAATCGACGCAAACCCGATCGATCCGCCCCGGCTCCATCGTATCTACAAACGCTACGGGATGATTGTACCAATCCAAGTTTACTCGAGCGCCAAACAACTCGGATCCTCGCCTACCTAACGTCGATGTTTGCAAGTTTGATGATTAAACGAACCACTCCTAGCATCGCTTGCACAGCGATGGCAAGCGTCACTTGCGCCGTTTTAGGAGGATGCCAGCCCCAGATCCATCAACCACCTCAGGCGGTGCAAGTGAGCAGTGCGGAATCGATCGCTTCGATGATCGATGCGACGCTTGAATACAATCGCTCTCGACGCGTCTTATCGGTGGACCGCAATGCAGCTTGGCAAGTCGCACACGGTGCAGTGGCCTATGGAAAGGATCTGAAACTTCAAGTCGATGGTAAAGAGGTTCCTGCCTTGGATTATCTCTTTCAAGGTGGGCAGATACGAGGCTGGGAACTTTCCACAGGACCGATACTTGCCAGTACCAAGCGACCGAGTGTCCAAGCCTATGTCGAGGCCGGCAGTTATGTAGGACAAGGGCATGTCGATCAATTCCTCGGTTATCTATCCCAAGCTTCACTACCCTTGGACACACCGATTCAGATCGAAGACCAAAAACTGACCCTAGAGGACTGGGGACGATCGGCTCAGAACGAGCTACCCAATAATCCTTACCGTGAATACAGTTGGACATTGATCGCACTGACCAATCTCTTTCCAAACGATGTCACTTGGACTGCCGGCGATGGCAATCCCTGGACACTGGAGTCAGTAGCGGAGTTCGAGGCCAAGCAGGATATTGCCGAGAGTCCCTGTGGAGGTATGCATCGACTCATGGGTTTGGCTCATACGGTTCGGTATTGCAGGAATCGACAGATCCCTTTTCAAGGTGGATGGTTAGCAGCCAAGCAGGTCGTCGAGCAAGCGATCGAGACGATTAGAAAGTATCAAAACTCCGATGGAACATTTTCGGCCAACTACACCGTTCGTCCTGGAACAAGCGCCGATTTAAGTACTCGGATTGGAACCACAGGACATACACTCGAATTCCTCGCCTATGCCCTTGAGCCACAGCAGCTCAAAGAGCCATGGATGGAGCGAGCCGTTGTGCGGTTATGTGAGTTGCTCGGCTCGGCATCAGAGGTAGAGCTAGAATGTGGCGGGCTCTACCATGGACTCAGCGGGCTGCGGATCTACCGAGATCGACTTAGAAGCGTCGAGAGCGGTCGCTAGATTCGACTTTTGCCGTTGCTGGTGGGTCGATGAAGTCGGTGGCGGGCATGAGGTCACGAATTTTTTGGCTCAACACGGCAGCATCGTACCAATTGAACGACATCGTCGGGTCAGCAGCATAGCGGCCAAGGAGTCGCAACAGTTCGGTTCGTCTTTTTGGGTCGAAGACAAAGACGTAATGTTCTTCGCCACGCACCAAGGCGATCACGTTGACCTGTTCGCTTCGAACCGAGTTATCCATGAGTCGGATTCCAATTGCCAGCATTTCCCCGCGAAAGACGCTTCTTGCGGACGTCTGGTAGATCGGACCGAGGCAGGTTTGGGGATGAATCCAGATCGCGAAGATGATTTGATCGTCACGGTCGTCATAAAGTGACAGGATCCGAACGCAGATCTACTAGCATTTGTTTTCAAAATCGTCGCGCCACCTACTATTTTTTGTCGAGTGAGACTCGGACGATTTGGCGATCGTTGCGGGCAAAGATGCTCTTTTCGGCATAAGCCGGATGGGACCAGCACACGCCTCCCCGCTGGCCTAGCTGGTCACGCGTCGGCTCAATAAGCTTGCTTCGCGATAGCACCTCTAAACCCTCCTTCGATAACTTGGTGATGAGCAACTCCCCCCGCTCGTTGAGCATCCACACCCGATCGGCCTGCCGTACCATGTGGATCGTCGCCCAACGTGCGCGAGGTACCGCCGTGGTGTCTTCCCATATCCGCTCACCGGTAATCCCATCCAAACATCGGAATTCCCCATAGCTGTCGGTGCCAAAGACCAAGTTGTCTTGCACGATACTCGTACCGATCATCGCATGGAGACTCTTGGTGTGCTGCTCGTCGGGACCGACCCCTCGCCAGATCACCTCCGAGGTGACTTTGTCTCTTGGAACTCGAACCATCAGCGATCCGTCATAAAACGACGAAACGAATAACTGCTCCCCCGATAGCACCGGATCTCCAACACCGATCGGCATGCGAGAAGGTGGAAATGGATGCCCCCACAAGACGCTGCCAGTTTTTGGATCAAGCCCCGATAGGCTGTCCCCAGTCCAGCACACCAGCACGTCTTGGTCGGCTTGGCGAATGAGAATTGGGGACGAATAGGCCCCACGATCTTTCAATGCTCGCCAGATCTCTTTGCCCGTGAGTTTGTCGAACGCGACCATGCACGCATCCCCTGCGCCGCAGACTTGCTGGATCACCATATCCCCGTAGATCAAGGGAGATGCTGCGATACCCCAGATAGGCATCTGGATATCGTAGTCCTTTTGCAAATCTCTCTTCCAGATGACCTCACCGCTTATGGCATCCAAGCAGTGGAAGTGTCCCATGGCCCCCACGCAGTAGGCTTTGCCCTGATCGATCGTGACGCTAGCCCGTGGACCTGCGGTGTAACTGATTCGATACTCGGCAGGATACTCAACGGTCCACTGCGACTTACCGTTCTGCGAATCCAAACAATGGATTCTTTCGGTCGCTTCGCGATCTTTGGGCTGCCTATCCATCACATACACGCGTCCTTGTGCCACCGTAGGCCCGGAGTAACCCGGGCCAATCTGCGTCGACCAAACATGGGGCAACTGGCCCTCGGGAAGCTTGTCGATGATATCAGTTTCCTGCCATGTACCATCGCGGGCGGGTCCTCGCCACTGCGGCCAATCCTCGGCCAGGGAGCCTGTGCTCGACAAACTGAGCGATCCGATCGCCATCCATAGGACAGAAAGACTCTTATAGCGATTGAACAACTTCATCGAAGGTAACCTTGCTTGCTGGAGCGGGGGCTGAATGGATCTAATCGTACTCGTCCTGGTATTCAATGGAATGGTACTCTTGTTTGAAAAGAAGGAATGGATTTCAGGAGCGTCGAGTACAAGTCACGTTTCGCGTTGTGATAGACTAGTCGCTTGGATCACGATCCATTCACCCTGGAGTGCCTTGCGATGAGACTGAATTCCTTTTCTTGGTCGATAATTCTCCTGCTATTGGCTTGTGGAAGCTTTGCGCCTTGTTCTGCGGCAGTGGACAGAAAAGAAAACAAACCCAATATCATCGTGATATTCTGCGATGATTTAGGATGGGGTGACTTGGGTTGCTTCGGTAACCCGATCATTCGAACACCCAATATCGATCGAATGGCGAGCGAAGGTCAAAGGTGGACTCAGTTCTATGTCGCTGCTCCAGTATGCACTCCGAGCCGAGCTGCGCTGATGACCGGACGCTATCCGATCCGTAACGGTATGACTAGCGATAAGCGTGCGGTGCTCTTTCCCGATTCCGGTGGTGGTCTTCCCCCCGAAGAAATCACCCTTGCTGAGATGCTTAAGGAAGCCGGTTATGCCACTGGGATTGTAGGCAAATGGCACCTAGGGCATCAGCCACAGTATCTGCCAACCGCACAAGGCTTCGACAGCTATTTCGGGATCCCTTATTCGAACGACATGGACAAGCTAGGAGGACCCGGTTACATGGCGGAGGTTCGAAAGGATGCCTCGTACTATCCGCAGATCGAACACTACAACGTGCCGCTGATGCGTAATACCGAGGTGATCGAAAGGCCTGCCGATCAAAACACACTCACCAAGCGTTACACAGAGGAAGCCATTCGGTTCATCGAAGACCATGCAGCAGAACCCTTCTTTTTGTATCTGCCCCATTCGATGCCCCATATCCCTCTTTTTGCGTCGGAGCGTTTTCGAGGTAGCTCACCTCGCGGTTTGTATGGTGATGTCGTCGAGGAACTCGATGCAAGCGTCGGTTACATTCTTGATACGCTTCGCGAACTCAAACTGGAAAGCAAAACATTGGTCGTCTTTTCCTCGGACAATGGACCTTGGTTGTCCTTTGAAACCCATGGAGGTTCAGCCGGACCACTGCGTGCCGGCAAAGGAACAACCTTCGAAGGTGGCATGCGCGTGCCAACGATCTTTTGGTGGCCTGGTAGGATTCAACCAGGAACCAAGCAGGACCTGGGCTCCACTTTAGACTTCATGGCAACCTTCACTTCGATCGCCAATGGAGAGCTTCCAGAGAATCGCAAGCTCGACAGCTATGATCTATCGAGTGTGTTGTTCGATGGACAAAAAAGTCCGCGAGACACTATGTTCTATTGGACCAACGCCCAATTGCATGCGGTCCGAAGAGGATCTTGGAAGCTGCACCTAAAGATGCGTGAAGCGGTCAACTACGGCAAAGAAGTCGAGTTGGCCAAACCGGAGTTGTACAATATCGAACAGGATATCTCCGAGAGATACAATCTTGCCGATAAACTCCCTGAAACCGTCGAGATAATGCTCAAGCTCGTCGACGAGCACCTGCTGGATATCGATCACCACGAAGACATGCTTGCGATCCCACTTCACAAATGAGGGATGCATCACTTGACTTCGCAGGGATTCAAAGATTGAAAACACAAAGACTCTGTGCTCTGTGTGACTCTACTGTTTCAAAAAGATTTCTTCAGGGATTTTTATCCTAGATTGTTACCCACAATAATTTCCGAATAACCTAAAACGTATCCAACTTCATTGGGTTTTTAGATAACGGTTAGGAATGTTGTTCATTTCTGGCATAGGACGCTTGGCCGCATTTAGTAGTGTTTGGATGTTATTGTAGATATCTGACTCGCAACGGTGTACTTGAGGCATGAGTCCGATTTGCGCATAGGAAATTGGGGTCATGTCGAAAAAGATCGTCTCCCAATCGAATCCCTTGCCCCACTGGATACCAGCTAAGTGGATATCGGTTCGAGCGCCGGCGTCGAATAGCAGTTGCATGATCGGCTCTGAACGATTATCGTTCGAATTGACCGTATGGAAGATCGGTGTGTGCCCGTTGAGCCCATCGCTATCTACATCGGCACGTGCATTCACATCGGCACCTGCAGCGAGTAGCGCACGAGCAGCATCGATTTGAATGGAGAGTTAGTCTATATTCCGAGTTCGCGGATCGGTTCGCCGTGGTCTACGATGCTTCTCGGCCTGCCGGTTGCATCGGTGTACTGCGTTTCCAAAGGTACTCCAAAGAACCGATAGATCGTCGCTGCGATGTCTCCTGGTTTGACGACTCGCTCGCGGACGTAAGCCCCCTCTTTGTCGCTCTGGCCTATAACCTGACCATGCTTGAGCCCTCCACCGGCCAACGCCATCGACATAAGGTTTGGCCAATGGTCACGTCCATCGGTGCTTTCCTGCGTCCCCATCATCGGGGTTCTACCAAACTCGCCCATCGCGATGATCAAGACATCATCGAGCTTGCCTCGCTCTTCCAGATCGCTCACGAGCGTCGTGAGCAAATGATCAAATAAAGGTAGAAGCGGTTTGAGACCTTTGGAGATACCTCCATAAGGCGGGATATTATCGCCGTGGTTGTCCCATGTGCCACTGGCGGTATGGTAGCTCAGATCAAGCGTTACGAACGCGGAACCGGCTTCGACCAATCGCCGTGCTAAAAGCGCCTGCTGGCACCACAGATGCGGTCCGTAACGCTCCCGGGTTTTGTCCGACTCCTTAGCCAAATCAAAAGCATCGCGTGTTTCTTGCCCTAAAAGCAATTCGTAAGCTTGCTGATGATGCGAGTCCATCGCACTCATCGTCTCGGTCTGATCGATATCTCGCCGCATCTGGTCGAGATCCTTTAATAGCTGGCGTCGATTCTGAATCCTTTCGAAACTCAGCCCCCTAGCCAGTTGAAACATCTCTCCTTCGGACCTTTTCCCCGTATCGCCTCCCACCAAATCATAGATTGGAAGTTTTGCCGCAAGATTGCCTGGGAACGGGTCGTATTGCTGACCTAAATATCCACCAAACGCGATATGGCTACGAGAACGATAGAATCCGACGTAGGGCGGTAATCCAGGACGATTCGAACCGTGATGTTTGGCCACGATCGATCCGATCGATGGGAACCGCGGTGCCTCTGGGTTCGTCCTGGGCTCTGCGTCGAGATTCCCAGTTTGCAAAACCATATTCGGCTCGTGATTGCTGAACTTGGCATCGACCGATCGAATCAGTGTAAAACGATCGAGCATCGCCGCTTGTTTGGGCAAATGCTCGCAGACGAACACCCCAGGCAAGGCCGTTGAAGTGACTCCAAAGGGGCCTCGATTCTGGATCGGGCGATCCGGCTTGGGATCCCAAGTATCAATCTGGCTAGGACCACCGGTCATCCACAACAAAATGACGCTCTTGCCCTTGGGAGCACCCATGCCACCTTGAGCGATCGGCTCTCGAGCCTGGATCAATCTCGGAAGGGACAACCCGGCGAGACCGCTAAGACTCGCTTTGAGCAGATTTCTGCGGCTCGCACACACCAGCCCCTCAGGCTCAAGTGCGCCAAACGACCCAAAAGCATGATGGTGGCTGTGCGACCAGCGATTCATCGATCAATACTCCTCACAAAACCACAGGAATCCCATCGACCCAGTATACCCTGCAAATTCTACGTAGTCGCAATTTTTCAACGCCCCGGTGACCTAAGGTGTCACGCCTGCTGCAGTGATTCTTACAACTCGCAAGCCCGAATCGTTGAGGTAACCAACGCGTCGACCTCCGACTCGGTGTTATAAAAATAGAAAGATGCCCGAGCGCTAACCCCTAAACCAAACCGTTCGTGCAACGGCATGGCGCAGTGGTGACCGACTCGAATCGCTACCCCAGATGCATTCAGGTACTGCCCGATCTGATCGGAGTGAATTCCTTGCACGACAAACGATACAATCCCTGTCTTGCTAGCGATCGATGGACCCAAGACTCGCAAACCCCGGATCGTCGAAAGCCCTTCGATGGCTCGCTGTGCCAGTTTTCTTTCATGATCCAAAATAACTTGGCTACCTACCCTCGTGAGGTACTCCAAAGCCGGTTTCAAGGCGATCGCTTCGACAATCGGAGCAGTACCTGCCTCAAAGCGATGCGGGAGATCAGCGGACGTAAATCCCGCTTTGCTGACCGATTTGATCATGTTCCCACCACCCAAAAACGGTGGCATCGATTCGAGAATCTCCCGTTTACCAAAGAGAACGCCAATACCGGTTGGCCCAAGCATTTTATGGCCGCTAAAGACTACCCAGTCGGCATCCCATTGGGTCGCAGAAGCGCTCCCATGCGGTACACTCTGGGCAGCGTCGACAAGAACTTTCGCACCCACACGATGGGCCGCATCGACGATCCTTCGCACCGGATTGATTGTTCCCAGCACGTTTGAAACGGCTGTCACAGCCACCAACTTGGTCCTAGCCCCTAAGACCTGATCGAGCGAATCGATATTCAACTGAAAATCTTCACCGACAGCCAACCATCGAATCACTGCGCCCGTGCGCTCGGCAAGCTGTTGCCAAGGAACAATGTTCGAGTGATGCTCCATCTCCGTCAGAACGATCTCGTCGCCTGACTTTAGGTTTGCATCACCCCAACTGCGAGCAACTAGGTTGATCGATGCAGTGGTTCCTGCAGTGAAGATCACCTGAGAAGACGACTCGGCTTGCAACCAATTTGCCAATGCCTGCCTGGACTCCTCCATCGCTGCGGTTGTCTCTGCGGCGAGTTGGTGTCCGCTGCGATGCACATTGGCATAATGCTTGCGATACACGCGGCTCATGCAGTCGATCACCGACGTTGGCCTTTGCGAAGATGCCGCATTGTCGAGATAAACCCAAGGCTTGCCACAAGGAAGTTTCTCAGAGAGGATCGGAAAATCATCGCGACAGGTTTCAATCGGAATTGCAGGTAGCGTGACGCGGTAGCCCGTAACCAACTTGGGCATCGCCTCTAGCGGTGCACTGGCCAACGAAGCGCCTTTGGCGATGGCCAAAATCCGCTGCACCATCGAATGCAAACCATTGCTCCGCATCGGAGTCAAAAACGATTTGAGTTTGATCTCGTCAAAAAAAGAATCGACCGAGAACGCTAGAATCTCAGAAGCTTTTCGGCCCGAGTAAGCTGCCAGCAAAATCGCGACCAACCCGCGAACCATCGGTGCATCGCTCGATCCTCGAAAATCAATCTTGTCTCCATTGAGCCGAGGAACCAGCCAAACCATGCTCTGGCAACCCAGTACACGATACTCTTCGGTCTGATACTCCTTGGGCAAATCGGGCAGAGTTTGCCCTAGCTCGATCAGATAAGCCAGACGCTCTTCGGGTGTCTCAAGCTCCGCCACTTCTTCGCGGATATCGTCGATACTGATCCGCGTGCTCGTTGGGCTCATCGTTAAAATATCCCAAGTTGATCTCGGGCATCCTCGGTCATCTTGTCAGGAGTCCATGGCGGATCCATCACGACTTTGATATCCACTGCGCCAACACCAGGAATCTCCTCGATGACTTGCCGACTGTTGGCGACAAGCTGTGGCCCTGCTGGACACATCGGACTGGTCATGGTCATCTCGACATTGACATTCAGTTTGCCTTCTTCCCCAGGCACAATGTCGACCACATAGATCAGCCCCAAATCGACAATGTTCACAAATAGCTCAGGGTCAATCACCCGCTTTAGCTCTTCTCGAACCTTGTCCTCGGTGATCGCAAGGGTCGGTTCCCCTTGACTCGGTTGAAGCCCTGTAGGTTCTGCATTCTCGGACATTGTTAAGCTCTTTCGTAATAATCTATTCTAGCGAACTTTACTCGCTTAGCGCTACGTAGATTTTTTCTGACTCGATCTTTACCGTATGACTCGGAGTGTCTTCGGTTGCTGGCATGCACATTGCCTTGCCCGTCCTCACATCGAACTTGGCACCATGCCTTGGACAGACCAAGCAATTGCCATCGAGTTGGCCATCGCCGAGAGTGCCTCCATCGTGGGTGCACATATCCTCGATGCAATGAACTTGGCCGTCGATTTCGACAAGCACGACGAACCGGTCATCGACTTCGAATGAATGCGGTTGGTTTGGGCGAATTTGATCTCTTGGGCAAACGTAATGGAATTGCGACATCGTCGATGTTTCTTTCACTCGTACTGGCGAACTTGGCGTGCTATCGCTGCTCCGAGTGCGTCGCGGACGCTCTCGATGGTAATGCGGTCAAAGATCTGCTGGAAAAATCCGGTAACGATCATTCGAATCGCTTCGGACCGCGTGAAACCTCGAGACTGTGCGTAGAAAATCAGTTCTTCGTCGACTCGCCCACTGGTGCTACCGTGAGTGCATCGCACGTCGTCGGCATTGATCTCAAGACCAGGAATCGAGTCGGCTCGAGCTGTATCGCTTAGCAAAAGGTTATCGTTCCGCTGGTAACCATCGGTCTTTTGAGCTCCCTCGCTAACCTTGATCATCCCTCTCCAAACCGTACGAGATCGATCCTGCAAAACGCTCTTGTACAAAAAATCGCTCGTGCAATGAGGCGCTTTGTGATGCTGCAGGGTGTTGTAGACCAAGTGCTGTCGGTCTTGAGTGAACATCACACCGTTGACTTGGCTACGCGCACCGGGTTCAACAAGCTCGACGCGCTGGTCGACTTGCGCGAACCTTGAACCCACGGCAGCGACGGTCCATTGCAACTGTGCATCTCGACCCACCGAGGCTCTTTGATGGGCAAAGTGCCAACTCCCTTTGCCCCAGTCTTGCAAATTCACATACCGCAGATGGCTGTTGCCGCGCTGGATCAGTTCCACACCGCCGCAGTGCAACCCGCGAGCCTCGACACTGGGACTTGCCGACTCAAACAGAACGGTTGCCTCGGCACCTTCTTCCAAGACGATCAATGTATGCGACAGATCGACTTGTCCATCCCCCATAGCTGCATGGAGATGAATGGGACGCTCGATTCGGACGTTGCGTGGAACGTAGACAAAGTAACCGTCGCTCCACATGGCCGTTTGCAGCGCAGCGAACCGATCGCTCTTTGGGCATATCAGACTGTGAAGATACTTCTCAACCAACGCCGAATGATCCCGTGCGCAGCGGGACAAAGAACCGACAACCACTCCTCGACTTGCTAAAGCTTCGTCGAGTGATTCGGAAACGACGACTCCATTGACGCTCCGGCAACTGGCTGAAACATCGACTCCTTCGAGCAAACGAACAGGGGTGCCTGGGTCGATTTGCGAGTTCTCCTCGACATTCGGAGCAAACTTGCTGAGCTTGAGCCCTCGAATATCGGATCGCATCCAATTCTCATCGCGAGGATTCGGCCAATCGAGACCTTGGAATACCTCCCAAGCTTCTTTTCGTTTGGCGGATAACCAAGTCGGATCGATTCGCTTCTCGAGCAAGCGATCAAAAGCCACTTGGCCAAAAGTCTCGTAAGAATCCAAACGATCGGTAATGGTCGTTGTTGTCATAGCGATTAACCCACCGATCCTTCCATTTGAAGTTGGATCAGACGATTCATTTCGACGGCGTATTCCATCGGCAGTTCTTTGACAAGCGGCTCGATAAATCCATTGACGATCATCGTGCTTGCCTCGGCTTCGGATAGACCACGGCTCATGAGGTAAAAGAGTTGCTCTTCACCGATCCGAGATACGCTTGCTTCGTGACCGATGCTCACATCCTGATCGAGGATTTCGATGTAGGGATACGTATCGCTTTGGCTCTTGGAGTCCAGGATAAGCGCGTCGCACACGACATTCGACTTGGACTTGCGAGCATCCTTTTCCACACGCACGAGTCCTCGGTAGCTTGCTCGACCACCATTTTTGGAGATCGACTTGCTGATGATTTGACCGGTCGTGTGAGGTGCTGCGTGCACAAGTTTAGCCCCAGCATCCTGGTGCTGGCCAGCCGATGCAAACGCAATCGAAAGGATCTCTCCGCGTGCTCCTGGTTCGAGCATGTAGACTGCCGGATACTTCATCGTCAGTTTGCTACCGAGGTTTCCGTCGACCCATTCCATGGTGGCATCGGCGTAGGCCACGGCTCGCTTGGTCACCAAGTTATAAATATTATTGGCCCAGTTTTGGATGGTCGTATAGCGGCAACGACTGCCACGCTTGCAGATGATCTCAACAACCGCCGAGTGAAGTGATTCCGAAGAGTACATCGGTGCGGTGCAGCCTTCAACATAATGAATGCTGGCACCTTCATCGACGATGATCAGCGTTCTCTCGAACTGACCCATGTTCTCGGCATTGATGCGGAAGTACGCTTGCAGAGGAAAATCGATCTTGACCCCTTTGGGGACGTAGATGAACGATCCACCAGACCAAACCGCAGAGTTTAATGCAGCGAACTTGTTGTCATTCGGCGGAATGATGGTTCCGAAATATTCACGCAGAAGATCTGGATGTTCCTTCACTGCCGTATCGGTGTCGGTGAAGATCACACCTTGCTTGACGAGGTCTTCTTTGAGCGAGCCATAGACGACCTCGCTTTCGAATTGGGCTTTAACCCCGGCCAAGAACTTCTTTTCGGCTTCGGGGATACCGAGCTTGTCGAAGGTGTCTTTGATTTCTTGCGGGACATCTTCCCATGTTCGACCTTGTTTGTCGGTCGGCTTAAGATAGTAATAAATATCCTGGAAGTTGACGTCAATGCTGCCGCCCCACTTGGGCATTGGCTTGGAATGGAAAATTTCAAGCGACTTGAGGCGAAATTCGCGCATCCAAGCCGGCTCGTTTTTCATTTCCGAGATTTGCTCGACGATCTGAGCATCGAGACCCTTGCGGGCCTTGAAGACAGCTTTGCTCTCGGTGCGAAAATCGTACTTGTTGATCTCGCCGATGGTTTCGTTGGTCGATGTATCTGTAGACATGAGTTCGTTTTTCTCGGAGGTTTGAGTTTCAGCAACTAGACGGCCAAAGGTTCTTCTTTGGCGAGCATCTGTTGGTTGGCCGCTTCGGCATCAGGATAGGCTTTGCGGATTCGATCGTACCCATGGTCATGCAACTGGCGAGCAAGATCTGCACCGCCAGTCTCGACGATCCTTCCGCCGAGCATCACATGCGTAAACTGCGGAGGATTGTGCTCCAAAAGCTTGTCGTGGTGAGTGATGATCAGAAGCCCCATTTTGTCACGACCGATCTCGGCGATCGACGCGCTCGCTAGACGAACCGCATCGGCATCGAGTCCACTGTCGGTCTCATCGAGAATCGAGAACTTGGGCGATAGCATGGCCATCGTCAAAATCTCCGCTCGTTTCATCTCCCCACCGGAGAACCCGTCGTTGACATAACGACGGGCAAACTCTGGATCCATCTTGAGTTGCTCCATCTTGCTCTTGAGCTCTTTTCGGAACTCACGCATTGCAATCAAATCTTCACCCTCTTTGCGGTCAGGTCGGCGGACATTCGTCGCCGCGTGTCGCAAGAAGTCGGCCATCTTGACCCCCGGAATTGCTACCGGTCGCTGAAAGGCCATGAAGATCCCAGCCCGAGATCGCTCGTCGGCTTCGAGATCTGTCAGGTTCACATCGTCGAGCCAAATCGATCCTTCGGTGATCTGATAATTCGGGTGGCCGGCGATCGCCAAACCAAGCGTGCTCTTGCCAGATCCGTTTGGGCCCATCAGCGCGTGAGTTTCACCAAACTTGATCACCAAATTCACGCCGCGCAGAATCGGCTTGTCATTGACCGAGACATGCAAATTTTCAATTCGAAGTATATGACTCATTCCAGTTGCTTCTAAGGTTCTTAAAGGTTTGAGGTTTGGGGGATTTGTTTTTGAGTAGGTTTGAATTGGCAAGATCCATGACCATCGAGTTTGCAACAACTCAACTCTAGCGGCTGGCCAATGGCTTCGCTTAGGACTTGTTGCTCTAGATGACACAAGCTGCGATCGGTATCGCGGCTCGTCAGATCTGGATAGGGGCAGGCATGCACCGAGAGGATCGGGAGCCCTTCGACACTGACGAAGGAAGCTGGGATTCTCCTGGCGGCCATCAACCCAGCGAGCGACTTCATCCGTTCCTCGATACTTCCCTCGGGAAGCAAATCTCGAAACGCACGTCCCATCCGCTTCGAAACACGCTCGATGAGCTTGGCCTTTGTGCCGCTCTCCTCGAGTTGCATGATCTCGCTCCAAAGGGCAACAGCAAGATCCGTGTAGGTCACACCAACTTGTCTCCAACCAAGATCGGTTAGGAAGTAGGAAAAAGTCGGTCGACCTCGCCCTATCGAGTTCTTGCGTCTCTCGACATACCCGGCGCTTTCCAGCCGGTCGAGCCGCTGACGAACTGCCGTAGCAGTCACTTCGAGCTTCTCGGTTAGGTCGACGACCGTCAGCCCTTCTTGGCGGCGCAACAGATCCAGAACCAACTGGTCGACTGGCCGTGTGGGAACCTGGTTGTTTGTAGGTGCTAAGTCCATGTTTTTAAAGATCTTACGTCAATCCAACGCGCCAGCGATTTCCCCGACGACGCTTAGGAGTATAGGCAAGAAGTCAATTTTGACAAGCTTCATTGCGAAAATTCAAAAAGGGAACGCCCTCTGGGTTTCGCGAGAGAAAAGACTCCGAGCATTCGTTTTGGAAACTGGGCAAGCTTGCGAAAAATGGACAAGCCTGGGAAGAGAGAGCAGATCGGTCTTGATGCGACCGACGTTTTTTTCGTACCGTCAACGTCCAAACGAACCATCACTCAACGATCCCAGCGCCATCAAGGAAGATGCAATGGTCGATTTGAATCGTAGACTTCAAGCTCACCAACAGATTATTCCCTATCGCTTCTTAGTAGCGATCGCCTTCTTGGCAAGCTTGCACACAGCAATCTTTCAAACAGCTGGCCTGGGGCTTGCGCAGGAACCTCGTAAGCCATCTTGGATGCCTTTTCCGATGGGTCGAGCCTCAAACAACTTCACACCAGCGAATCCAACTCCAACCAGCCCAGCACCGCCTGCTCAAGCAGGTGGGAATCTTGCCCAGCCCAATACTACCCAGCCCAATACTACCCAAAGCGATCCGAGTCGACCGCAGCCTTGGTTGATGTGGTCTGATCCTTTGGCACCGAACTCTCAGCAACCTGGCGATTGTTACTTCCGTCGCACCATGGAACTGCCAGAAGTCGAGCGATGTTTTGTCGACATCGATTGCCAAACCAAAACCGACGTTTACTTCAACGGTCAAAGAGTAAGACCAACGAAGCCTGGTACGGGCAAGCAACGCATCGAGTTGCAGTCAGCAGTGCGGCCGGGTCAGAACGTACTTGCCATGTCCGTGCAAGCTCCTGGAGCGAGCGCACCGGGAGTGCGCGTCGAGTTCTACTTCAAACCCAAGCAGGGCAACTGGCGAATGGTCGTTTCCGATGGCGATTGGAAAGCTTCCAAGGGAGCGCCTCGCAATTGGCAAACACCGGGCTTTAACGATGGCTCCTGGTCCGAAGCGGTCGATCTGAACCAAGTCTCGAATGCTACAACGAATGCACCGAGTATTGCACAGGGCAATCAGGCCAATGACGACACAGCAGGTGGTGGCCAAGGTTCTGAATCGATGCCGCTAGTGGCTCAGCAAGTAGGCAATCGAAAGAACCCTCTCGAAGAACGCTTCACCATCGTCCCCGGTTTTGCGATCGAGGAAGTTGCAGATACGAAGATCGGGTCTCTCATCGGAATGACCTTCAACGAATTCGGTCACATCATCGCTTCGGTCGAAGGTGGCGGTTTGATCCTGATGTATGACACCGACAAGGATGGTGTTCCAGACACGAGCAAGCCCTACTGCGATCTCGTGGAAAACGTTCAAGGTATCTTGGCACTCAACGGTGATGTCTATGTCACAGGGGAAGGGCCCGACGGATCAGGATTCTATCGCTTGATCGATGCAGATCGAAACGGCCAGCTGGAAAAGTGCGAAACGTTGGCCAAGTTCAAGGGAACTCCAGGCGAACACGGTGCCCATCAGATCGCTTTTGGTCCCGATGGTTGTCTCTATCTGTCGATCGGAAACCACGCTGCTTTAGCCGAAACGCCAGGGGGCTACCAATCTTTGATGAATCCTTATGAAGGCGATTTAATTCGACCACGATTTGAAGATCCAGGTGGGCACGCCATGGGGATCAAAGCACCCGGTGGAACAGTAGTTCGATACGACCTTAGTCAACGAACCATGAGCGTCGTAGCCGGTGGGTTGCGGAACGCTTACGACATCTCGTTCCACCCCAACGGATCGATGTTCCTCCATGATAGCGACATGGAAGCCGATATCGGATCCGCTTGGCATCGAGCAACAGGGCTCTTTAAAGTCGTCGAGGGTGGGGAATTCGGCTGGAGAAGCGGTTGGGCGAATTGGCCTGAGTACTATCCAGACCGCCTCGGTTCACTGGCCAGCACTGGTCGTGGATCCCCCACTGGGATCACCATTTACAATCACTTTGCGTTCCCAGCCCGCTACCACCGCGCCATCTTCACAGCAGACTGGTCCGAAGGTCGAATCGTGGCCGTGCAAGTCGACATGCTCGATCGTGGCAAAGTGCGAGCTGAAGACTTCGTGGTTGGTACACCGATGAACGTTACCGATGTCGAAGTCGGTCCCGATGGAGCTTTGTACTTTTGTTGCGGAGGACGGGGCACCGAAGGTGGCATCTACCGAGTCCGTTGGCAAGGCAAGATTCCTGATGCAGTACGCAATCTCGGTGATGGAATCGCCAAAGCGATTCGGCAACCTCAACTCTATTCGGCTTATGCTCGGCAAGCCGTTGCGATCACCAAACGCGAGATCGGCGAAGCTTGGGATGAACAAGTCCTCGGGGTCGCCTTCAGCGAAGAAAACCCTGCCCGATATCGCACCCAAGCTCTCGATTTGATGCAACTGCTCGGTCCCGTTCCCACGCCAGAGATCTTGGTGGAGTTATCCAAGACACCGAACGATCAAGTTCGTTCGAAGACGGTTCGTTTGATGGGTCAATGCGCAAGCGACACGGCGGTACTGGCTCGACTGCGCGAGCTGCTTGCCGACGAATCGGCCGAAGTCAGGCTTGCTTGTTGCGAATCATTGATTCGCAGTGGACAACCTTGCGAGCCGACCGAAATTCGTCCTCTGCTTTTGAGTGATTCCCGAGAGGAACGATTCCTAGGGCGTCGTCTTCTGATGAACATCCCAACAAACCAGTGGCGGAAACTTCTGACCGATAGCAACAGCAAGGTCGTCATTCAATCGGCCCTGGCCCTGGTGCATCGCGATCGAGATCCAACCACCTGCGCGCAGGTGATGGATCACTTGATGCGAGTCTCGAAAGGCTTTGTCAGCGACGCAGATTTTCTAGACCTTCTGCGAACGATGCAAGTAGCACTGCATGTCAGCGGAGCCAAGGGAGTAGACTATCCAGAAGTCGGAGCATTTGTGTCCCAGGAGTTCCCAACCGGAAATTCAACCATCAATGGCGAACTGATTCGATTGGCCACGTTTGCCCAAGTCGATGTGGTTTCCGAAGCCGTAGCTTACCTGAAAACCGATGCGACGATGGCCGATCGAATGCTCATCGCGATGCATCTACCGATGATGCCCCACGAATGGACTTCCTCTGAGCGGATGGCCACGTTGCAGTTCCTAGAAGGAACCTTGGGCGATCAGACCGGGGGTTCGTATGCTCTGTATGTTATGAAAACGTCCGAGTCACTCTCGAAGTTTCTTACCGAGCGCGAAGCCCTTCAAATTCTCGATTTGGGCGAACGCTATCCCAATGCAGCTATGGCCGCACTGTATAAGCTGCCTGAACAACTCGATGCCGATCAGATCGAGAAACTCAAGAAGCTCGATACCGCGATCGATCAAGGTGGTCTAGAGACCGATGTGTTCAAGCGGCTCAAGACAGGTATAACCGCAATTCTCTCGATGCAAAGCGACGAAGCGGCCATGGAACATTTGCGCGAACGTTGGCGCAAGAGTCCTGATCGCCGCGCAACGATCGCTCTTGCAATGTCCCAAAAACCCAGCGAAGCCAATTGGGATTATCTGGTGCGCTCCATGGGTGTACTCGACCTGTTTGCTGTGGGCGATGTCTGCAACTGCTTGCTCCAAATCGATGCAGCGACCGAGGATGCTGAAGCGGTACGACAAGCGATCCTACAAGGATGCAAACTTGTCGAAGCTGGACAAGACCCCGCGCCGGTGATCAAACTTCTCGAGTATTGGACGGCCACAAGCACAGCAAGCTTGCTTGAAGATCCCGTCGTCGATCCTGAAAACAATGAGCAAGAAGTGAGCATCGGCTCGAGTGTCACAGAAGCTTCCAAGGAAACTCTAACACCCATCGCCGCTTGGCAACGCTGGTATGCCACCAAATATCCCGATGCACCTCCGGCAGTTCTTGCTAGCGAAACAGCCGATCCACGATGGTCCTTGGCATTTATCGAGCAGTTCCTCAATGGGGAACAAGGCCGCCAGGGATCTCAGGATCGAGGCCAACAGGTGTATGCCAAAGCCCGCTGCAATGCTTGCCATAAGATGAATGGCATCGGAGGTGGCTATGGACCGGATTTAAGTAGTGTCAACCGACGCTTCACCCGCATCGAAACACTCGAATCGATCCTATTCCCATCCCATGTCATCAGCGATCAGTACGCAACCAAAAAAGTCTTAACCAAAGACGGTGAAGTCTACACCGGGATTCTGGTCAAGACACCCAAGGGTCTTGCCGTACGGGTCAACGAGAACAAGGAATTCATGATCGCTGAAGATCAGATCCAAGAAGTGCAAAGCAGCAAGACTTCGGTGATGCCAGCGGGACTTCTGGACAATCTGACACCTTCAGAGATTCGAGATCTGCTGGTCTACCTTGGCTATGTTCCTGCTGAGAAAATGGCTCAAGAAAAACCAGCGGCCATGAGGCGGTAGAAAGCCCGCTTATCCGTGAGTCGGCACAAGGGATTCAGAGATTGAGAACCCAAAGACAAAAAGGACACAGAGAGGAAGGGAAAGGTCTTCAAGGCTCTGTGCTCTATGTGCCTCTGTGTTTCAAAAAGATTTCTTCAGGAATCCTCCATCGCTGAGTCAAGGGGTCGAAGAGATAGGAGCGGTCTTCCAGTGGGTTGCCAATTGAGACTTCCACTGACTGTAAGCCTCAGCGAGTGATTCAGATGGATCGAGTTTGTGTTGTTTTTGGATCTGATCTGCTTTACGCAATAATTCGCTAGATGTTACCGGATGAGAATGCTCGTCCCACCAACGATCCAGTGAATTGGCTGCCATCAATGCACAAGCATTACCGATTAGAAAAACGCAGCAGATTCGGTAAAGCTTAGAAATGATCTCGTTGCCGGACTGCCGACGGAGGACCTCCGATACAACTCGCCCGCGGAGAGTGTCTGAGGGAGCGACGAAGTCTCCAGAGCGACGGATCCTATTCTCCAGATCAAAGAGTCTCTCAGAGTCCATAGTGCACCTGTGGATCGAGTTGGTTTGTCACATCACTTCCGAGCATCTCAGAAAGCTTGGCCAAAGCGTAGCGATATCGGCTTGCAGCTGTCGCCGGGGGAATAGCCAAGGTTTGGGCGATCTGATGGAATGTGAAGTCCTCCCAAATCTTTAGCACGACGACTTCGGCTTGTTCGGTAGGCAGTTGCCTGATGGCTCTCCAAATCTGCTGCATCGATTCCTGGGACTCGATGGCATCCACTTTTTGGGGTGCTCGGATCAGATCCGACAGACAGTCCTTTATTTTGCTCGCGGCCAACTGCCAGCGTTTCTTGCGTCTTAAGATTAGCAGGGCATCGTTGCGAACGACTTGCAAGAGAAAAGCCCAAGGGTTTTTAGCTTGGAGAAGTACATCGACATCCGAAACGACCTTCAGTAGTGCACAAGCCACCGCGTCTTCGGCATCATGTTGATTTCGGGTGATGGTGGCCGCAAACCGCACCAAGCGTACGCTAGTTAGGTCGTAGAGTCCTGCGACGGCCGCGATTCCATGCACGGCGATGGTATCGACCTGTCTTCGAACGGTTTCGGAAAAATCTTGGGAATGCACCATGGTTCTATAAGGATGCGCGATCCAGGGTGGTTTATCTAGTTGGACAGGAAAAAAATTCGGCTCTTCGGAAAAGCCCAGACCGTGCAAATCAAGTCTTTACAAGACACTCTGACCAAAGGCAATGAATAACGCCTGCAACGACCTAGGACCTCTTGTACCCCTGCTTGCATGTTCCCAGCTGGAACCTAATCACTCAGGGACAGACCCTGCGCAGAAGGGCAAAAGAATGGCTTGTCTGGTTGTACTAGGCCGTACTCGAGC
>JBJSXX010000434.1:0-11861 GCA_046086605.1 Pirellula sp.
ATCGAGCCTTTCGATCCAGCGGGCACTTCGCCCAACTGTGACCGTCGTTCGCAATCGACCGTTGCGACTCAGTCCCTGATGCTGATGAACAATAGCTCCGTCGTGAGGATCTCGGAACATTTTGCCAAACGGATTGCAAGAGAAGCCGGCGAGGATCCAGCCGCCCAAGTTCTGAAGGCTTGGCAATTGGCTTACGGAACAGACCCGAGCGATGGGCGTCGAGACGAGTTAATCCACTGGCTTAATCAACAGAGAACGGTGCTCAGTCAACCAAACCCTGATCAACCTGCTGCGCCCAACGGCGGAGCCCTCGAAACGGCAAAGGCCAACGAGCAAGCATTAGCGTTGCTTTGTCAAGCGTTGCTATCGTCGAATGCCTTCTTGTACATCGATTAATAAGTCCCCTCGCACTGGAGCTCTATCGAGTATGTCACTTTCATCGCGACGCCACTTCCTGGCCCAGCAGGGAATTGCCGGAGCCACGTTATGGATCGCAGGTATCGCGGCGCAACAGGTATTGGGTGAGCCCCCTAAACCTGCATTGCAACCGATCCAATACGATCTGAAACCGAAACAGCCGCATTTGGTACCGCAGACCAAGGCGATGATCTCAATGTTCATGCAGGGAGGCCCCTCCCACATGGATTTGTTTGATCGCAAGCCCGAGATTGAGAAACGCAGTGGCGAGAACTACTCAGGAGAACTTAAGTACGATAATGCTGCCGAGTCGTCGGCCAAGATATGGGCTGGACCTTGGAAATGGCAAAACTATGGGCAATGCGGCATGGAACTCAGCGAGTTGGTACCTCACTTGGGCTCGATCGCTGACGACATCACTTTGATCCGTTCGATGCATACGGGGGTGAATAATCACGGACAATCGATCTACGCTCTGCATCACGGTAGGATCACCGAAGGTCGACCGGTTCTCGGCTCCTGGATCACCTATGGGCTCGGAAGCGAGAGCCAGCAGCTACCCGCTTTTGTCGTTCTGACCGACCCGGGTGGATTGCCTGTCCTTGGAACCGATTGCTGGTCGAATGGTTGGTTGCCGTCGATGTATCAAGGAACGGTCATACGTCCCCAAGAGCCGCGGATCCTTAATCTCAATCCACCACCGCATCTTGCGGGCCGTTCACAGAAGGCGTATTTGGAACTCCTCAAGCAGTTGAATGCTGAGCATTTGTCGAGCCGTGCTTATGAAGTCGACTTGCAGTCTCGAATGGCAAGTTACGAATTGGCCGAAGCGATGCAAACAGCCGCGCGCGAAGCGCTCGACATCAGCAAGGAGACGCAAGAAACCCATCAGATGTATGGATTGGATCAAGAAGCCACGCGGGAGTATGGGACGCGGTGTTTGATCGCGCGACGACTGGTCGAACGAGGGGTTCGATTTGTCCAGATCTACACATCGACCCAGCAGTGGGATCACCATGGCAACATTAAAGACGCACTCCCGGCAGCTTGCAGGAAAACCGATCAACCCTCGGCTGCTTTGGTCAAGGATCTCAAGCAGCGAGGTTTGCTCGATAGCACCTTGGTGCATTGGGGTGGCGAGATGGGTCGCTTGCCAGTGGTTCAAAACGAGAAGAATGTCGGTCGGGATCACAACACCTATGGCTTTAGTACGTGGCTAGCCGGCGGTGGGATTAAGCAGGGGTTGGTGTATGGTCAGACCGATGATTTTGGTTACCAAGCCGTAACTGACATCGTGCATCATCATGACTACCATGCGACGCTGATGTATCTGTTTGGGCTTGAACCTAGCAAGCTTGTATTTGCAAGGCCTGGGGGCGTAGGAAGTCTGCTCGATGGCCAGCCAGGAAAGATCGTCGAAGGGATCCTGAAGAAGCCACCTTCAGGAAACGCAACCTAAGAAGCAGGAGGGTGGATCGGGGTTTGGCTGACTGAGCACCGTTCTCTGTTGATTAAGCCATTGGATTAACTCGTCTCGACGCCCATCGCTAGGGTTTGTTCCGTAAGCCAATTGCCAAGCCTTAAGAACCTGAGCCGCTGGATCCTCGCCGGCTTCTCTTGCAACCCGTTTGGCGAAATGTTCCGAGATCCTCACGACGGAGCTATTGTTCATCAGCATCAGGGACTGAGTCGCAACGGTCGATTGCGAACGACGGTCACAGTTGGGCGAAGTGCCCGCTGGATCGAAAGGCTCGATGACTCCAAGTGGCATCGAGCGACGAACCTGAACATAGATGCTGCGTCGATAGGAGTCGGCGATCTCCGCATGTTTGGCTACGAGGATGCCGTTGCCGTCGCGAGTCGCATTGCCGATGATGAACTGCCCAACCTCATCGGGATTGACGTTGCTCGGAGCACCGTGCATTCTCCATGTCAGCATCCCAGCAGCATCCATCATCGCATCCCTTACGGATTCGGATTGAAGACGGCGGACGCTGGTTCGCCCGAGCCAAATATTCTGTGGATCGGTATCTTGGCCCCCAGAAGGTCTATTCGATGAGCGGCGATAAGTCGCCGAGGTTAGTATTTCGCGAGACAGACGCTTTCGACTCCAACCAGTTTGAACCAATTCCCTGGCCAACCAATCGAGTAGTTCTGGGTGGGTAGGACGCTCGCCCAACAACCCTAGCTCCCCTGGATTCGAAGCGATCGCGCGGCCGAAATGGTGCATCCATGTCCGGTTCACGTAGGAGCGTGTCAGCAACGGATGAACGCCTTGGGTGAGCATCTTCGCAAACTGCAGCCTTCGCCCGCTGGTTGCAATCGTCGGATCGTCGGCAGCGATCTTGTCATGCTCCCCGAGGATGCTCAAGCCTCCGGGGTTGACCGGATCTTTGGGTTGCTGAAAATCGCCCCGATTAAACAGGTAAGTCACTGGGATCTGATGAGGGACTTCCGAGAACCCTGCCAAAAAAACCTCTTCGGGACGTTTGGTTTTTATCTCGGATTGCATCGTCTCGTATTTTTTGTTGAACTCGTTGATGCGAGCGCCATCGTAGAGCGTCGCACTTCCACGATCGACGTTGAGGCTTGGAAAATCTCGCATGAGTTTCTGCTGGTCCTCGGTTCGCTTATCGGCGGGTGTAGACCGAGCCAACTTGGCTGCCTCTCGCTGTTCTTCGGGCAGCTTCATCAGTTCCTTTTGAAAGATATCCTCGACGATCCCATCGAGCTCCATGAGTCGTTTGGTTTCGAGTTCCGCAAGCTCCTTGTCGACTTCGGAGGCTTTTTGCCGCTCTTGGGCATCCCAAAGATTGACGAGTCGGGCTCCCTTGCCTCTCCAGTTCTTCCAGTCCAAGCCGGGTTCGAGCAGTGCGCGGATTCGGTAGTAGTCCCGCTGTGAGATCGGGTCGTAGCGATGGTCATGGCACTGAGCACAGCCGACAGTCAGCCCTAGAAAAGAGCTCGAGACAATCTTGATCGTGTCTGCAATCACATCGTTTCGAGCGACATTCTGATCCACACCGTTGTGTTCGGTGCCGTCAGGTGCCGTCCGTAGAAATCCGGTTGCTGCAAGCTTACTGTGTTGATCCGAGGTGAGATTCTCCCAAGGTTGTGGAACGAGTTCGTCACCAGCGAGTTGATTGATGACGAACTGATCGTAGGGTTCATCAGAATTAAAACTGTCGATGACATAGTCTCGGAATTGCCAAGCCCAAGGCCGCAGGGTGTCTTGTTCACTGTATCCATCGCTATCGGCATAACCAGCGACATCGAGCCAATGGCGTCCCCAATGCTC
Source organism: Pirellula sp. (assembly GCA_046086605.1). GTDB lineage: Bacteria > Planctomycetota > Planctomycetia > Pirellulales > Pirellulaceae > JBKCUI01. The sequence continues at coordinate 3,716 of JBJSXX010000434.1, forward strand.
TCCATAACGGGGGTCCGCTAAGAGTCGATCCACGAGACGCTCGTAGGCATCGATATTGGTGTCGGCGAGGAAGGCTGAGCATTCCTCTTGGGTCGGGGCCACGCCTAAAAGATCGAAGCTCAATCGACGGATCAATGTCAATCGATCCGCATCGGGCGCGATAGGGATTCTATTTGCTGAGATTTTTTCGAGGATGAAAGCATCGAGAGGGGAGTTAGCCGATGGGACTTGATCAACGGGGATCGGCGGGACCTTCACGGAAGCGACTGGTTGAAAGAGCCAATAGTTTCTTTCCTCTTCGGTCCAGTCCTCGGGAGCCGGCGTTTGAGGTTCAGGGCGTTTGGTCAGCGCACCGGAATCGAGCCAACGTCGGAGGATTTCCTTTTGGGCGTCAGGGATCGTCTTACCTCCGGGAGGCATCTCGCCAGATTCGATTCGCTTAAGCAAAAGGCTATCGGAGGCCGAACCAGGAGCGATGGCCGAGCCCGATTCGCCGCCTGTTTTCATCAGGTGAACAAGGCGAAGATCGAGTCCAGCTTCGCGATGTTCGGCTTCGCCATGGCAATGGAAGCAATGGGTTTTGAGGATCCCGCGAACATGGGTTTCAAAGTGGATTGAAGACTGCTCTTGGGCTTTTGCCTGAAAAATCCAGAAGATTGAGAGAACCGGCAGGGCCAAAATCCAGGTCGTCAATTTTTGCAATAGACCGCTCGGAAGCATAACGATTCGAAGGTGGGAGGGGTGGGGCTCTCGAGGAGGGGATCAAGAAGTATACCACGCATTGTCCAGCGAATCTGCCCAGCTTATTTGTCCAGGATATCCTCCAGACCCAGTTGGACTTTGGTTTTCTTAGCCGAGCTGTTTTGCAATTTATCTGCAATTTATTCAGGAAACCACCCGATTTACTAGAAAAATAGGCTTGGGTCGACCGCCCAACAGGGCTTGCAAAATACCTTGAGCTAATTTACATTTCTTGCCCTGTTTTAAAAAAACTGGTTCAAGAACTTTCCATTCCTTTTTCCCCCATGGACTCTACCCTGTACCCCTCGAAATTTCAAAAGGACAAGAAGTTTGCACGGAAGCGAACTCGAGTGAAGGTCAAGATCAAGAAGAAAGATCCTTTGCTCGTCGACGGCAAGCGTCCACGTCCGATGTATGTTGATTACAAGGACATCGAGCTCCTGACGAAGCTTGTGAACCGTCATGGTCGTATCGTTAGTCGGCGTAAGTCGGGCTGCTCAGCGACGAGCCAGCACGCGGTAGCCGAAGCGATTAAGCGAGCCCGGTTCATGGCCCTTATGCCCTATGTCGGCGAGTAACTCCCCGATTTTTACTTGGGATCGACGCGTCGAGTTTGCTGAAACCGACGCTGCTGGTATTGCGCACTTCTCTTCGTTTTTCGTTTATATGGAACAGGCCGAACACGCCTTGTTCCGTCATTGTGGTTGGACGATCTTCCCCCAACAAAAGAACGACCTACGGGCTCCGCTTTACACCTGGCCTCGCGTTCATTGCTCTTGCGATTACAAATCCCCGGCGGTCTTCGAGGATATCCTTTCGATCGATGTTGGTATCGAACGAATAGGATCCAAGAGCATGACCTACAGGCACGTGATTCGTCGTGGCCCTCAAGTAATCGCACTAGGGCTGGTCACTTCTGTCTGTAGCAAGATCGATCCGATCACTCATCAGATTTCCAGTTCTGTGATTCCCGACGAGTATCGAGCCAAGTTCCAAGAACTGATCGATGCCTCGGGCTCTGCATCTCCATCCATCAACCATTGATCCGGCCTCAAGAGCGGTATGCGTTTTCACTCGGTTTGCCTCGCATCGATTGGATATTTATCTCCGGGCGTTGAAATCACCTCCGATTGGATCGAAGAGCAACTTTTCGAACAATACCAGCGGCTGAAACTCCCCGTCGGAAGACTTGAGGGGATGAGTGGGATCAGCCAGCGACGAATATGGAGCGATGGGGTTCGGCTAAGCGATTGCAGTGTCGCAAGCTGCAGATTGGCTCTGGAATCTTCCGGCCTTGATCCAAGCGATATCGGCTGCTTGATCCATGCAAGTGTGTGCCGCGAGTTCCTTGAACCGGCCACGGCTTGCCGCGTCCATCATCTGCTTGGGATTCCCCCGAAATCCTGGGTCTATGACGTAAGCAATGCTTGCCTGGGAGTTCTCAACGGAGCTGTACAAATTGCGCAATTGATTGAATCGGGTAGCATTCGAGCCGGACTCGTCGTAGGCACCGAAGACTCCAGAGGCTTGTTGAAAGCAACCTTGAATCAACTTAAAAATGATGCGCAGCTCACAAGGCAATCCATCAAGCCAGCATTCGCCTCACTGACGATAGGTTCCGGGAGTTGTGCTTGGTTGCTGGTCAATTCCGAGTGGTATCGCAAGAGGTTCCCAGGCCGAGGAGCAGATGTCAGCGCTGCGGTTGCCATTGCCAGAACCGAGCATCATGGACTTTGTCAAAGCGATACCGATCAAGCTGGTGCTTCGATGCTCCCGACAATGAATACAGACTCGGAGATGCTGCTCGAAGCTGGACTCAGTACGGGCAAGGAAGCGTTCCTGGAGTTGCTCAGCGAGTTGGATTGGACGCGATCGAAGATTCAAAGGAGCGTCTGTCACCAGGTTGGAGCGGCCCATCGGCGTCGGATTTTAGAGACGCTCGAGCTCTCCCCCGAAAATGACTATGCAACGTTTGCACGATGGGGAAACACCGGGTCGGTCGCACTCCCGATTGCGCTTGCACAAGCGATCGAATCGGGCTTCTGGCATCCTGAAGCCCAGGGTGCTTTGTTAGGCATCGGATCGGGCGTAAATTCTCTGATGCTCGGTTTGCAAGGTGGCCCAATTGCAGTCAAGCACCAAGAGGAATCTACGAGTACCGTTTGTTCTCAGGGTTGAATTGATTTTGTTTTGCGAGGAGCAGATGAAAGCAGCATTCATACGAAAAACTGGCGGTCCTGAGTGCATCGAAGTTGGTGAGATTCCTTCGCCCCTTCTTGACCCTGAATCAGTGCTTGTCCGAGTCCATGCGGTTTCAGTCAACCCTATCGATACCTACATCCGCAACGGAGCGAATTATTGGCCGCTACCAGATCCTTATGTGATTGGTTGTGATTTTGCAGGCGAAATCGTCGAGACAGGTAAGCATTGCAAGGACTGGAAAATCGGACAAAGAGTTTGGGGATCGAATCAAGGTCTTATGGGACGCCAAGGGACCTTCTCGCAACTGGCTGCGATCGATCCGCAATGGTTGTACCGCTCGCCCGATTCGGTCAGCGATGCCGATCTAGCTGCGGTCGCCTTGGTCGGTATCACCGCTCATTTAGGACTGTTTGATCGGGCACGGTTGCAATCCGGCGAGACAATTTTTGTCAGGGGCGGAACCGGTGGTGTCGGTGCGATGGTTTTGCAGATGGCAAAGGCCGTTGGTGCTCGTGTCGTGACGACTGCAGGAAGTGCCGAAAAAGCCCAGCGGTGTCGCGAACTCGGTGCCGATCGCGTCATCTTGTACAACGAAGAATCGACCGAAGATGTGTTAGCTTCGGAGTTCTCTGCGGGCGTGGATGTCTTTTGGGAAACGCTCCGAGAACCCAACTTTGATTTCGCAGTCCGTTCGATGGCTCCCAACGGACGAATGGTCGTTATGGCAGGACGGGATGCTCGCCCTGAGTTTCCTGTTGGCCCGTTCTATGTCAAAGGCTGCTCACTTTTCGGCTTTGCGATGTTCAAGGCTTCTGCCAAGGTGCAACGCCAAGCGGCTGAGGACATCAACCATTGGTTACAGACCGGACGTTTGCGGGCTCAAATCGACAGAATCATGGATTTAGAACAAGCCGCAGAGGCTCATCGATTGCAAGAATCCAATACAATTGGCAAGTCCAGTGTGTTGCAAGGGAAGCTTGTTCTGAGAATAAGACACTAAGCAAGTTTGAGATCGAGGGAGCGAACGAACCATGATCGTCAAAGGAATGCGCGAGATTCTCGATTTGCTTTTTCCAAGAGTATGCATGCTTTGCCGGAGTCCAGTTGGCGATGAGCATGCCTCGTGGATATGTGGCGATTGCCAAGATGATTTCAGTCCGATCCTAAACGCATGTGCAAGGTGCGGTGCGCCTCTGGGGGATCCAAGTCCTGTGTCGGTTGCGAGGCAGCCAAAGAAGCGAAAGCTGCCGCATTGCGCGTTCTGCAAAGGTCAGCAATGGGACTTTGGGCGGGCTTGGAGCTACACGATCTACCATTCCACAGCCTCCCGCGCAGTGCGTCTGATGAAGGAATCCCATGGAGAGCCGTTGACAAGAAGCATAGGTGATCTGCTTGGACAATGGCTGCAATCGCAGCAGTCATTTAAGCCCGAGGTTTACGATGCGATCGTGCCGATCCCACAGCATTGGTTCAGGCGACTAACTCACAGGTACAATCAAGCCACGACGCTTGGGGAACGAGTCGCACATCGGTTGAACATGCGTTGCTCCGAGTCGATTCTTCGCAGGAGCCGATGGACACAAAAACAGGGGATGAAGACCATTAGCGAGCGTCGAGAGAACTTGCTCGAAGCCTTTGAGGTTCCTAAGCCACAGGGTGTCAGATACCGAAGTTTTTTGTTGATCGACGATGTGATGACCTCGGGTGCAACGTTGCAAGAGGCCGCCAGGGCTCTGTGCGCGGCAGGTGCAAGGCGCGTCGATGCGCTTGTTTTTGCGAGGGGTGTCAACGCTCCGAAGTTACCCGGAAGTGCGAAAACCGTCTTTGCCGCGAAAGAAGACTTGACTTTCGACCAAAATATCAGCGAGCCCCAAGGCTCGGGTAACGAAGAACTCAGACGCAAGATTCATTGATTTTTCTCGGTTTTTTGTTGGTTTTTGATGAACCACTGGATCGGCGACCCCGTACTAGCGTCCACGGGGATTTCGTTATACTTTCGCCCCTCAGCGGGCAATGCTCCCGCAACTTACCTTTCAACAACTTACCAAGACGAGTAACGGACGATGGGTGACAAAGCTGCGAATACTCAAGCGATGATTGAGGCAGATGGGTTGTCGAAGTTTTATGGGCCATTTGCAGCGGCTCGAGAGATTTCATTTCGAGTCAATCGCGGGGAGCTCGTAGCGTTCCTTGGCCCAAACGGTGCCGGCAAAAGCACCACGATGAAGATGCTCACAGGGTATCTCTCTCCGAGCGAAGGCTCCGCCAGGATCGCTGGTCACGATATGTTCTCGGATCGAATCGCGGGCTCAAAGCACCTTGGTTACCTGCCAGAAAACGGTCCGCTCTATCCGGACATGACACCCTATGCACTCCTTAATTTTTTCGGGGATGCTCGAGGGATGGAGAAAGGTTACAAATCATCCAGAATTGAAGCGGTCGTCGAGATGTGTGACCTGAAGTCTGTGTTGCACAAGGCCATCAGCAAGCTCTCGAAGGGCTTTCGTCAACGGGTTGGGATGGCCCAAGCCCTGCTGCACGAGCCCGATGTTCTGATCCTCGACGAGCCCACCGCTGGCCTGGATCCCAACCAAATTCGCGAAGTTCGAAATACGATGCGCCGGCTCGGTGAAACCAAAACAATTCTGCTCTCGACCCACATTCTTCAAGAGGTCGAGGCGATGGCAAGCCGCGTGATCATGATCAATGAAGGCCGAAAGGTATTCGAAGGCTCGGTCGAAGAACTCAAGAAGGTTCGGGGTGACCTGACCGAAGCTTTCCACAAGCTCACCGGCAGCGCAGCCTGATCGTTTTCAACGTAGTTTGATGATCGACGGGGCGATCGCGTTTTTGCCCAGTCGCCTCGAAGCTAATTTTCCAATGAATCAATCAGTTACTGGTTTGTAGAAGGATATTCGAAAGTGATTGTAAGTGCTCTGATTCGATTACTGTTGCTCGACATCGTATCGCTAGGTGTCTTGCTCGGGATCATCTTGCTGATGGCTCGGCAACGACCGGTCGCTTACGCGGTACTCAAGCGGAATTTCTACGGATATTTCGCCAACCCGACGGGGTACGTTTTCCTTTGCCTATTCGTATTGCTTACGAGCATGGCAGCATTTTGGCCCTACGAGTTTTTCAACTCGAATCTCGGGACTCTGAGCCAGCTCAACAAGTGGTTCACCTTCATTATGCTCTTCTTCATCCCAGCGATCACCATGAGCATCTGGGCCGACGAGCGAAGACAAGGGACCGACGAGCTTCTATTGACCCTCCCGGCAACCGATTTTGACATCGTCATCGGCAAGTACACTGCTGCTGCAGCCATTTACACCGTATCCTTGTTGTTTTCGCAGCTCTCGACCTTCGTCGTTCTTGCCGCGCTGACACTCGGAGAGGTCGACACAGGGCTCTTCTTTTGCAACTACCTAGGCTATTGGCTGATCGGTCTTGCGATGATCGCTATCGGTATGGTCGCCTCCTTCTTGACGAACAATCTGACTGTCGGCTTTATCCTCGGGGCACTGTTCAATGCACCCCTAGCCTTCGCCGCTAGCGCCGATGCAGTCTTCAGCCGTGATTTTTCAAGAGAGATCAAAGCATTTAGCCTTTCGGAACGGTTCGATGATTTCGGGCGCGGTGTGATCAGTCTTTCGGGTTTGGGTTACTTTATCTTGCTCACGACCCTAGGGTTGTATCTGTGCATGATTCTCATCGGCAAACGGCACTGGAGCAGTGGCAAGAACGGCAATGAAAAACTAGCGCACTACATCCTCCGAGCTTTGTGTCTGGTGGGAATCGTTATCTTCGGTAGCGTACTGTTTAGGAACAAAGACCGACGATACGACGCCACTGAACTGAAAGTCAGCTCGCTATCGGATGTCACCACCGGTTTGATTCGTGGCATGGGTAAGGAACGGGACGTAGTCGTTGATGCCTATATCTCGTCGGATGTCCCTGAGATGTATGCCAAGACGAAATACGAACTGATCAGCCTGCTTAAAGAGTTCGAGTCGACGGCAAAGGGTGCTGGAGTTCCGATGCAAGTTCGGATCTACGATTCGATCTCCCCTTCAAGCGAAGAAGAGAAGCAAGCCGAGCAGCAATACGGAATCACGCCACAAATCGTACGAGTGCGCGAGCGAGGTGCCATTGCGGATCAACCGATCATGCTAGGTGCGGCATTCCGAAGTGGACTTCAAAAAGTGGTTATCCCTTTCTTTGAGCCCGGCATCCCTGTCGAATACGAGCTGGCCAGATCGCTCACTACGGTCGCGAAGCCGGCACGAAAGAAACTGGGAATCCTCAAGACCGAGGCCAAGATGATGGGAGGGGTCGATATGCGATCCTTCCAACAGATGCCGCAAGAACCCATCGTTGAAGAACTAGGAAAGGAGTTTGAACTCATCGACGTCAATCCGGCTTCACCGATCGATGTCGATAGGCTTGATGCATTGCTCGCTGTGCAACCCTCTTCGCTGGCTCCTGAAGAGATGAACAACTTCATCGCAGCCGTCAAAGCGGGAGTTCCTACAGCGATTTTCGAAGACCCGCAGTCAGCGATCAATCCGACCATTCCAGGAACGGGCGATCCGAGGCCACCGATGGGCGGCGGAATGTTTGGTGGCGGTGGACCGCAACCCAAGGGCCTTATTCAGCCCCTTTGGGATCTGCTGGAAATCGATGTTCCTGGCCAACCAAGCCCCATGGGCTTTTTCTCCCCAGATCTAGCTTGGCAACAGTACAACCCGTATCCGATCCTCGAATCCATGCAACAGTCCAACGACCTATGGATTTTCATTCGAGAAGAGGCCCCCGGTGGAAAGGATGCTTTCAATCAAGACAGTGAGATTACCAAGGGGCTCAAGGAACTGATGTTCCTATTTGCTGGGACCCTTAAGCAAAAGAATGGTGCCAAGAACCAGTTCACGCCACTTGTCTCGACGGGAGATTTTGCAGGCACCATGCCCTTGTCGGATCTCAGAGGTATGCAAAGGTCTTCTCTCGACCGAAGCACGGAGATTCGAAACCGACGAGGTAGAACGGTTGGCCAACAAACGATCGCAGCATTGATCGAATCTAACAAGCCTGTGGATTCCGATACCGAAGGAAGTGCAACTTCGACAAAGCCACTCAAAGTGGTCTACGTATCGGATTTGGACTGTATGTCTGGTGTGTTCGTCGATATTCGCAAGAACCCATC
>JBJSXX010000435.1:0-5404 GCA_046086605.1 Pirellula sp.
ACCATCGAATCAAAGTCCAATGCGATTCCAGGACAATCTGAATCTTTTGATTTTACTTGGCCGGAGATAAAGTCATTGTTGCCTTGGTCTAGTCCCACAACGATGGCATTATCAGCAGATCCGTCATGGACTATTTTGGAAACTGCTTCAGATCAAACCACTACAAAAATACGCGGGGAAGGCGAAGGGAAAACTCTTTTGGAATCGATTGATTCAAAAAGCAATAAACCGCTGATACGAGTCGAAAGGTCGGAATCGGATTGGGAAGGAGCACTGCTGATCAAGTCCTTGCCATCGGAATCCGGACAACAGGCTTTTCAAATTGTGGGCTTACGCGAGCCTAGTGCGTCTGGAGATTGGTACGGTTTGGAGCTTTCGGTCCCGCGTGACCTCTGCTCGTCATGGTCGAGTAAAAATCCAGTTCAAGAACTTACGAGCCTACGGTGGAACCACAAGCTTCTTCGTATAGCATCCATCAAGAGTGAGCTGTCGGAACAGAAGCTACCCATCGATTTTTCAATCGAGCTGACGCCAGAGCAATCAAGTGGATTCGATCTATCGGCTTTCAAGCAGATTGAAGTCAATGGACGCAAACAAGAAGATTCTATCCGCATGGCTATTGGCCCTAACCAAGAGGATAGCTTGTTGGAGGGACAGACCAAAAGTTTGAATGACCATAAAACCGATCCGCAGGTTCCTGGTGCCGAGTACCAACAGCGCTTTGCAAAACATGTTCGACTTGCGGAGGATCTGTACCTGTCAAGCGTATGGCTCGAGCGACAAGCAGGTTTAACGACCAGCAATAAGCTTGTATGGAACTGTCCAGATGGCTGGGTTTGTATCAAAGCGAATATCAATGGAGAACGTTTCCCTTTTCGTCAAATCGGAGACAAAGTTGAGGTTTACTGCCCAACGATAGAGTCTCGAGCTCATGCAAATTTGTGGTTTAGCTTAGAAAGGGGACTGTCAGCGAGTGTCTCGAATGATTCTTTACCGATTTTGGATGCAGCAGTTAGCACCGGTGAGATCCTTCTTCTTGATACCCCACGAAGCCGACGTGACAAGCAATCTGAATTGTCATTCGACCAGAAAGCTTGGATCAGTATGCTCAGCCAGCCGATTCCTAATTCACCAAATCCGTCCGACTCACAGTGGTGGATGTACGGCGCACAAGAATTGGCTCAGAAAATAGGGAGCATGTCCTCGGCTGACTTCGGAAGAGCGACAGAGGTCCTGTCAGATTTGCCTTGGACCAGTAGAGGTCAATACGATCAGACAATCCAAGGCTTGATGGAATTGGAACCCTCAAGCGTAGAATCTGCTTCAACCAAGGATGTTCGAGTCGACAGCTACAGTTTAACGAATGTTCGCCTAGTGCAATCGCTTTTGTCCTTGAGTGTTTTGACCATTTTTGTGTGGCTCTGGAACCGCAATAAACTGTGGCTTCAGAGTCGGAGTTGGTGGAAATTGCTCGGGGTAGCGGGCGGATGGTGGTTGATTACCGCCGATCTTTGGATTCCAAGCATCCTGGCGCTTGTGGCGACGATTCTAGTAATTGATAGCTACTGGATGATCACCGCGCAGTTTCGACAAAGCGGGACTCTCTCACCACGGTAACTTTGATTTCCCCTGGATAGGTCAATTGGTCCTCGAATGCTTTAGCGATATCCCTGCAGATTTTTGCGGCGGTGGCATCATCGGTTTCTTTTGAACTGACGATCACACGTAGTTCACGTCCGGCTTGTATCGCAAAGGCCTGTTCGACCCCATGAAAGCCCTTGGCAATGGTTTCAAGTTCTTCCATTCGTTTAACGTAACGCTCTAGGGACTCACGGCGTGCACCGGGTCTTGAGGCGCTACAAGCGTCTGCTGTCGCGACCAAAAGCGTGTAGGGGTACTCGGTGGTCAATTGATCGTGATGGCCTAGAGCGGCATGGACGACGTGCTCGTTCTCTCCGGATCTCTTGAGTAAATCGGCACCGATCTTCGGATGCCCCCCTTCGAGTTCATGGTCGGCTGCTTTGCCGATGTCATGCAACAGACCGCACCTTCGTGCTGTATTTGCATTGAGTCCGACCATCTCGGCCATCATTCCAGATAAGAATGCAACTTCGATGGAATGTCGAAGAACGTTTTGGGAATAACTGGTTCGGAAGTGCAGGCGTCCAAGCATTTCGATGACACGATCGCCCAATCCTTGTAGATTAACCTCTTGTGCTGCTTCTTCCCCTTTGCGTCGGATAAACGCGTCCATTTCCTTTTCCGTTGACGCGATGACTTCTTCGATCCTTGTCGGATGGATACGACCATCGGCCACAAGTTTGGCCATCGCTTGCCTAGCGACTTCGCGCCTTACAGGGTCAAAACCGCTAACGATGACTACCCCTGGGGTATCATCGATGATCAGATCGCACCCTGAGGCTTTTTCAAAGGCTCGGATGTTCCGTCCCTCTCGTCCGATGATCCGTCCTTTCATCTCATCGTTTGGAATATCGATCGACGAGGTTGTGCTCTCGGAGGTTTGGGCCGAGGCGTATCGTTGCATTGCCGTGAGCAAGATGTCTTGTGCCTTCTGCTGTGCGGCTTCTGCTACCTTCTTCTCGTGCTTCAATAGCACCGAACCGAGCTCGCCTTGGAGCTCTTTCTCGAGTAGCTCAATGAGTTGCCGTTTGGCTTCCTCTTTCGAAAGCCCGGTAACTCGCTGCAGGTCGGCTTGTACCTGCGTGATCAGCTTGCTGTACTGATCGGATTTCTTGCTGACATCATCGAGCTTGTCAGCCAATTTCCGTTGATTCGACTCAACAAACTTTTCTTGTTTTTTCAGGTCATCCGAAGCTTGTTTGAGGGTCTGCTCACGGGATGCGATCTGTGTTTCACGGTCGCGAATCTCGTCGCGCTGTTTTTTCAGATCCGATTCGAACTGATTCTGTAAGGAAAGCAGTTTTTCCTTTTGCTGGAGCTCTGATTTTTTGGCAAGGTTATCTGCTTCGAGTTGTGCTTGCTCTAGAAGCCTCTTGGCTTGTGATTTTGCATCTTGTCCGAGCAGTCGTTGAATGATGGCCACGGCCACTGCACCAAGGATCAAACCAGCCAATGCGTACAGAACGCTGTTGTCTCCAGAGTTGGCTGGAGTTTGCGCTACAGGTAGAGAGGAAAAGCTTATGTTCACGCGAGGAAGTCTTTCTAATTTCAGCGAGTCACATCACCCTAGGACGATGCACCTCGGTAGCCTTCGCTTGCTGATTTCCCTCGTTAAATGACTAGACTTGTGCCCGATTTCGGTCTTTGCCTTGCCCGCCTGCCGTGCTGTACGTATGCAATGCTGGTCGCAATTCAAGGTGCAGAGCATTCCCCATCAAGGGGGACGCAGTGCTGTTCGAAGCGTGGAGTCGATCCCGCAAGTGCTCTGTTTCATCGACGACGGTGCTAGTAGGCACAGTATCCAATCCACTCGATTGCTCATAGCGATCAAGCGCGTCACGCGAATGGTTGCTCAGAAGGTGGGAAGGCAGGATGGGTGTTGACCGTGGGCCAAAAGCCAACCATGCGATCCAACCGAGCACCAATATGGCGAGGACTAGGACAGGAACAAGCAGGGTCATTGGTAAATCATCGAAGCGATTTAGCTAGGTGCCGTCTCTCCCGATTTGCGGAAGGGAACCGCCGGCCCCTAAGCGCCGGAAATTGTATCAAAATGAATCCTTCATTGAAACAACACACAGAGGATTTCTGGAACTTGCCCGTGGTTTCGTCAGGCCCTCGTGTCCAAATCGTTAGATTCGTTGCGTTTTAAGGAATTAGCGTTGCCCAGCAACGCTTCGAATCGCCTCGCAGGCCCTTTGTATTTGGTCGTGGGATACATCCAAATGGGTTACCATCCGTATTGCGACCGGACTGAAGGCCATGACTCGGACACCTTGTTTTTCCAAGTCGGACGCAAATTTTTGCGCCGTTCCCCACCTCTCCGAAACGTGAAAAATCAAGATGTTCGTTTCTGGCTCATCCCCCATAACTTTCAGGAAATCGAATTCCCTAACGGCTTGTGCCAACAGTTTGGCATGTGCGTGATCGATCGCCAAACGCTCGACATGATGGTCCATTGCATAGAGTGCTGCCGAGGCGACCACTCCAACTTGCCGCATCCCCCCCCCGAAAAGCTTCCTTGCCCGCCGGGCCTTGGAGACTAGCTCGTGGGTTCCTGCCAAGCAACTTCCTATGGGCGCTCCTAAACCCTTACTAAAACAAACGCTTACAGAGTCAAAAGGTGCTGCGAGATCTTTGAGACTAAGCCCAGTTGCGACCGATGCATTGAACAAGCGGGCACCATCAAGGTGTGTCTGCAAACCCGATTCGTGGGCCCACTTGCACACTTGCTCTACGTGCGATTGCGGCTGAACCTTGCCACTCCCTCGATTGTGAGTATTTTCCAAGCAAAGCAAACGCGTTTGAACCATGTGTTCGTTGATCGGACGGACAGCACCCTGCAGATCGTCCAAGGTCAACACGCCCTGCTTGCCCTGGATGGTCTTGGCAACAAGCCCGCTCAACTGGGCAAATGCCCCCTGTTCGTAATTGTAGATATGGCAATCGCTATCGCATAGGAATTCATCACCGGGCGAGCAATGCACGCGAAGTGCGATCTGATTGGTCATTGTACCGCTTGGCATAAATATCGCCGCTTGCTTGCCCAGCAACTCAGCAGTGCGTTTTTGCAGTTGATCCAGGGTCGGATCGACATCGATCACATCGTCACCGACCTCGGCTCGATACATGGCCTCCCGCATCCCGGCAGTTGGACGAGTTACCGTGTCGCTTCGTAAATCGATCATCGAAAACAAATCTTTCTCTTCTTCTAGTGCTTTTTGTCAGCCGAGTTGGGGTCTCGTAAAAAATTGGCGAAATTGGCGTAAAACCATTCGTTTTTCATCCCAAATACAACAAATCCCCACCCAAACATCTTACGATATCGCAATCGAATCGAAGCGCGTAGTAGTTCAAATTCGGGCCGATGGCCCCAAGGAGCTTTTCAATGAGTAACGTCGCAATCTCTTCCCTCGTACAAACCGGCACCAAACTCTATCTAGATTCGATCGACCCGGATTTGGTGAAATTGAACCTCGCCTGGGGAGCCGTTGGTGCCACGAGCAACCCCATTATTGTTTCGAACCTGATTCGAACAGGGCGGTTCGATTCGATGATCGCCGAATTGATCTCCCAAGGGCTCGATGACCACACGATCTGCTGGAAACTTACCGACGCTCTGGTTTCCCAAGCCCAAGAGGCGTTCCTTCCATGCTGGAAAGAATCGCAAGGCAATACAGGTTGGGTCAGCTTCGAACTCGATCCGCTTCTGGAAGATCCTGAGGTCAATCTGCCCCATGCAGAGCGAGTCGAAAGATACATC
>JBJSXX010000436.1:0-13853 GCA_046086605.1 Pirellula sp.
TTTGCAACGGTGGATCGACCGAGGCTCAAGTCCAGTCGGATCAAGGCACGGTGCATTCATTCAATCGCCAATCGCTCACCAAGACCTACTTCAGCGAAGGGGCTGGAGTCGGTGATCTCAATGCAGACGGCAAACCTGATGTCGTCTACGGACCCTACTGGTTCGAAGGCCCAGAGTTTAAAGTCTCACACGAGATCTACGCTCCGAAACCCCAACCGATGAACGCTTATGCCGATCACTTCTTCGCTTGGGTTCATGATTTCAATGGCGATGGATTCAACGATGTGCTCACAGTAGGTTTCCCCGGCACACCTGCCTTTGTTTACGAGAACCCAGGCAAAGAGGTGGCCGCCGCAGGGCACTGGACTAAGCATCAGATATTCGATTGGGTCTCGAACGAATCCCCAGCATTCACGGATATCACCGGAGATGGCAAGCCCGAATTGGTCTGTACACGGGCCGGTATGTTCGGATACGCCGAACCATCGGGTGAAAATTTTGATGCTTGGAAATTCACTCGGATCTCCGAAGTTGTCGCTCACGAGAGGTTCGGGCACGCTCTTGGCGTAGGGGATGTCGATGGCGACGGAAAACTCGATGTCATGGCCAACAACGGTTGGTTCAAGAACCCAGGTTCCAATGGCCAAGCTCTTTGGGAGTTTGAAGCTGTCCCGTTTTGTCCCGGCGGTGCCGACATGTTCGCCTACGATGTCAATGCCGATGGACTAAACGATGTCATCACTAGCCTCGATGCACACGGATATGGTTTGGTCTGGTGGGAACAGCAAAAGTCCCCTACCGGCCAGCGCGAATTCAAGCGTCATTTGATCATGGGGAGCAAGCCCTCGGAGAACCCTTACGGAATCCACATCTCCGAGCTTCACTCGGTCAAGATGGCCGATATCAACGGCGATGGACTGCAAGATATCATTACAGGTAAAACCTATTGGTCTCACCACCGACAAAGCGCAGAGTGGGATGCAGGGGCAGTTGTCTACTGGTTTGAACTCAAGCGTTCGGAAAAAGGGATCGAGTGGATTCCGCACTTGGCTGACGATTCCTCGGGGATCGGACGCCAGATTGTCATCGCGGATGTCGATTCAAATCGCTCGCCGGATATCGTGGTCGGAGGAATGCTCGGTTGCCATGTGTTGCGACATGAGCAAAAGGAGCTGTCTGGAATTGCATACCAAGCAGCCCAGCCCAAGCCCAGAGGAGAGCTTAAGGAGGATCTCTCAGGCATCGATGCTGCAGCTCATATGACTGTTCCTGAGGGCTTCCATGTTCAGCTTGCTGCAGGAGAGCCTCAAGTTCATCAACCTGTTGCCATGGCCTTGGATCACCGAGGACGCCTGTGGGTCGCCGAAGCTTATACCTACCCCAAACGAGCCCCCGAGGGTCAAGGGATCGATAAGATCATTATCTTGGAAGATACCAACCAAGACGGAGTCTTCGACACCCGCAAGCAATTCATCGAGGGACTGAATCTCGTCAGCGGTCTTGAAGTCGGCTTCGGCGGCGTGTGGGTCGGAGCAGCACCCTACTTGCTCTTTATTCCCGATGCAGATGGAGACGATGTGCCAGATGCCAAGCCTCAGGTCTTACTCGATGGCTTTGGTTACCAAGACACCCACGAGACTCTCAACGCATTCAATTGGGGACCCGATGGCTGGCTATACGGTTGCCACGGGGTCTTTACCCACAGCAAGGTCGGTAAGCCCGGAACTCCAGATGATCAACGAGTTCCGATGAATGCTGCTGTCTGGCGATACCATCCAACCCAGCACACCTTCGAGGTCTTTGCTTGGGGAACGAGCAATCCCTGGGGGGTGGATTTCAACGATCATGGACAGGCCTTCATCACCGCTTGTGTGATTCCACATTTGTACCATGTGATCCAGGGTGCCCATTATCAGCGGCAAGCCGGCGAGCATTTCAATCGCTATGTTTATTCAGATATAAAGACCATCGCCGATCACTTGCATTACGCAGGTAACATCGGTGATCATGCATGGTGGGGGCACGAACCAGGTATCCAAGACGATACGTCCGATGCCGGTGGGGGGCACGCCCATTGCGGTGGGATGATCTACCTTGGCGATAATTGGCCAGATCGGTATCGCAATCACATTTTCTTCAATAACATCCACGGCAATCGGGTCAACATGGATCGGTTGTTTCGGGACGGAAGCGGTTATGTTGGCAAGCATGGCGATGACTTGCTACTCTCGAACGACCGTTGGTTCCGTGGAATCAATTTACGAACAGGTCCAGACGGCTCGGTCTACCTGATCGATTGGTACGATCGAAACGCATGCCATCGCGTTAACCCAGAGATCTGGGATCGTACCAATGGACGCGTCTACAACATCGCCTACGGCGTCCCGAGTCGACAAGCGGTCGATTTGTCCAAGCTCTCAGACGATCAGTTGGCGAAATTTGCTTGGCACAAAAACGATTGGTATGTCCGAGTCTCACGAAGATTGCTTCAAGAGCGTTCCGTCGCTGGGAAGCTTGATCGTAATGCGGTTGCCGATCAAGTGCAGGAACTCATCGCTAGCCAAGATGAAACCCGAGTTCTCAGAGGTCTGTGGCTGGCTCACGCAACCGGACTGCTCGATGATAGGAAGCTTGAATCGATCTTGGAGCATCCATCTGCTTACGCGGTGGCTTGGGCCATCCAATTGCTATGCGAAGACAAAAAAGTGGATTCCTCGATCCTCGCTCGATTCTCTCAATTAGCTTCAAGCAACAAAACAGATCCACTGGTTCGACTTTATCTAGCTTCGGCGATCAACCGACTGGAGCTCGATCAGCGTTGGGAGATTGCCCAAGGCCTTGTTAGCCATGAAGGGGACAACAAGGACAAAAATATTCCTTTGGTGGCTTGGTACGGAATCGAGCCATTGGTGACCAAGGATCCCAAGAGGGCGTTGGAGTTGGCTGCAGAGAGTCGGTTGGGCTTGGTCAGTCAATACATCGTTCGCCGCGCGGCCTCCGATGCCCAAGGCTTGGAAGCCCTGATCGCCCAAATGACCCAATGGCCGGCCCCGAAGCAAAAGGAAACCCTCGAGCAAGTTCTCCAATCGATGGAGGGGCGAGTCAACGTGCAGCAGCCTCAGAATTGGAAGGAAGCATACGAACGACTATCGAAGGCTCAGGAACCTGAGATTAAGGATTTGGCGCTTCGAGCAGCCGTCGCCTTTGGCGATCAACGAGCTTTTCCCCAGTTGCGAGAACGCTTGGTGGATAAAGACCGACCCATAGCCGAGCGACTCGGTGCTTTGGATATCCTGGTCAAAGGCAGGGATAAGGAGCTAGCTCCAAGTCTCTACGCGATCCTCGATACGCAGGAATTGCAGTCTCCAGCGATTCGAGCCTTATCGGCGGTAGCCGATTCACAAACCGCAGAAAAGCTTCTCGGTCTCTACCCGCAATTGGCCAAGAACGCTCGCGAAGATACGGTCGCAACTTTAGTCTCTCGCGCCCCGTTTGCCGAGAAGCTACTCGATGCGGTCGAAGCTGGGAAAATCGCAAGATCGGATGTGCACGCCTTCCATGTCCGGCAAATGGTTAGCCTCAATGACAAACCTCTCGTCGAGCGAATCAACAAATCCTGGGGTAAGGTAGGAACATCTTCAGAAGAGCAAAAACAAGCGATTGAAAAATACAAATCCCAGTTGACTAAGAAGGAATTGGCCAAGGCGGATTTGAGCCAAGGTCGCTTGCATTTCAACAAGCACTGCATGGCTTGCCATCAGCTCTTTGGTGCTGGTGAAAAAGTAGGCCCAGATCTTACCGGCTCCAACCGAGCCGATTTGAATTACATCCTAGAGAATCTCGTTGCCCCCAATGCCGTCGTAGGCAAGGATTATCAAATGACGTTGCTACAACTCGATGACGGACGAGTTCTATCAGGTTTGATCACCAAGGAGACCGATAGTGCGGTGACACTGAAAACCATCAATGATCTGGTCGTCGTTGCCAAGGTTGAAATCGATCAGCGAAAACTCTCCGAACTATCGCTGATGCCCAATGGACTCCTCGAGCAAATGCAGCCAGAGGAAATCAGAGATTTGATCGGCTATCTGGCTAGCCCCGCACAGGTTCCTCTTCGAGGCCCAAGGCCGGATTTTGATTCCAAAGGAAATGTACCTGGAGCCATCGAAGGTGAATCGATGAAGGTTCTGCAGAAGAGTCGCGGGAATGCGATAGGGCAAGACATGCGAGGGTTCGCTAAAGACCGTTGGTCTTCAAACGACCAGCTTTGGTGGACCGGTGGCCAACCCAAGGATTCCTTGAGTTTGGAATTCGAAGTCACTCAGGATGGCAAATACCAGCCTCAGATCGTACTGACCAAGGCCAGGGATTATGCCATCGTCCAGTTGATGATCGACGATGTTCCCTTAGGCGATCCTATCGATGCGTACAACACTCCCGACGTGATCACCACTGGGCTATTGAAGTTACCATCCAAGAGCTTGACCCAAGGGAAGCATGTTCTGAAGGTGCAGATTATTGGCAAGCATCCCGATGCCGTTCCCGGTTACATGGTTGGCATCGACTTTATTAGGCTGATGCCGACGGAAAATTAAACCGGTTCTTCAGGAATTATTGTGGGTAAAACGCCATGGGCCACCACCCGGCTTCACGCCGGTGGGGCCATGACTTGCGGCTACCTGTAGCGGTAGGCTCATCGAATAAAACACACTCCGAGCCACCCACAAAAACACCTAAATAACCATTAAATCAATACAGGCTTTTGCAGTTTTCGTCGCACAGGCACCCACTGGCCCACATGCATCATCGTGTGGGAAACGAGGATGACAGCCAAAGATCCGATCGTCGGAAACTTGCCACGCCAATACTCGGGACTTGGTTTTTCTAGGTCTTGGTCGCTGAGCCGATCGATGGTGGCCAAGATTGCAGAGTCCAGTTTGGCAAACAGTTGCTCGTACTGAACCTTGGTAAGAAAATCCTTAGGGTCGTCGCTTGCCGCTGTGGCTTTGGAATGCATCGCATCAAAGCCTTCGGGCAGACTGGGTGCTGAACCGGGGAGAATCGAATTAAGAATGCTGGTATTGGAACTGATCAGGTGTCCAAGCTGCCAAGCGATATGGTTGCAACCGGGGCCAGGACGCACCATGAGTTCATCGTCGGTCAGGTCGCTGATGTAACTGGAGTAAACCATTTGTGTGGTTTTGAGCGATGCTTTCAATACGTCTTGGGCTCTCATGCAATCACCTATGTATCAATTGAGTTGTGAAACTAGATAAGATACGCAATCTCATCGTTGCGTGATTCTAACCTCAACACTTGCCTTTGAAAAACCTGCTTCTAGGATTGCAAAGCAACCGCACTGTTTTGAAAAATTGACCGAGATTCCTTTCGGATGCTGGCATTAAACTGGAACGTTTATTGCAAATAAGTAGGTCAAAATTCAAAAACCGGTATGTTTAGGAATCTTATGTCCAGGATGGAACGTTAGTTGCTCTAGGTGCCAATACAATCCACGGAGGTAAGAAAGATGTTATTGCTGATGACCTGTTATGCACTGATGTACTTGATCAAAGGCCACTTGAAAGGGATTGCCAGGATTGTCGCTTTTTGCGTCGGAGTTCAAATTGGGGCATCTGCGCTGGGGCAGGTGGCCTTCGACGTGAACGCTTCTGCACCGGCACGATCTCTCTACGCGCACTCGGCTTTTGCAAGAACACCGAACTCGCGACTCGTTTCGCTCGAGCTCGATGTCTCGACCCTTTTTCAGCCCGGTGCAGAGCAATCGGTCAAGGAGGTGATGGTTCAAGCTGCCTGTCGGCGAGATGATGTGTTGGTCGTCGACTACTGGCCAAGAACAGAATTGCAGTCGGACATCGAGGGTTCCATGCAGATTCTTCAAGAGCGGGATCAGGCACGCGACGCGAATCTCCAAGGCATTGGTGGTTATCCTGGAATCGGTAGTGTCTCAGGGGCTTGGAACCAATCCGATTACCAAACACAAAGCGTTCAGTTTCTTCAGCGGCCAGCTAAAGAGCTCACGATCGCTGCCGGTACGACGAACCGCCAACGGGGTGTCTATTTCAAGATTCGTCCAAATAGCCAAACGACCATCGAAGGATCGAGGAAACTCGGTCTATTGCTCAGCGTTCCCGAAAATTGGAGGGCCGATTTGATGGATGTAACGATCCAAGCCGCCGGACTCGAGCCGCCTCATTATCGCAAGGAAGCCGTTGTTGCTCGTCAATCCTTTGTCGTTGCTCTGTACCAAGAAAACGACGCTGTGGCCAGCGCTGCGGTGGCCGAGTATGTCAAGCAGCAAGCCAACTTGATCCGGTGCGTGAAACAATTTTCAAAGACCATCGAGCAAAGGAGTTTCCCAACCCCTTTGCATAAGATCGGTGCTAAGCTCGATCTTTATGAACCCGAGATTCCCAACAACTGGCTCGATGCGATTGTGTACAAACCGGGCGCGTTTCATCACACCCGCCTATCGGCATTGCCGGTCGATGTTCGAGTGGCGATCATGAATTTCCAAGACCAGAAGTTTCGCATCGAGTCTCTTTCGGGCGTTGCCTCAAAAACAACCGGCAAACCGTCCATGCCTCAGAGTTCCTCGCCGCGAGAACCTCAGACCTACACGCTTGGGTACCGAGGCGTTGCCAACGGATCGAATCGTTAAAGAATTAGGGTTTTGCTCAGTTCGCCTGCGGTCTCCTTGACGAATCGAGGAACCGCATAGCCGGATAATTCGCTGCGAAGTCCAGCGACGATCGATTCCCCAAGACTCTCGTCGCACTCGAAGTGGGCTGCACCTGCGACTCGGTCGAGTTGATGCAAGTAGTAGGGGATCACGCCCGAATCGGCAAGTCTCTTGCAAAGATCCCTTTGGGCTTCAAGCGTATCGTTGACACCTCGGAGTAAAACAGACTGATTCAGCAGTACCACCGAAGATCGTCTTAGTTTCGCACAAGCCTGCATCAATGATCGATCGATCTCGTTGGCATGGTTCACATGCAAGACCATATAGATTGGCTTTGGTGAATCTGCTCCCATATAAGCTTCAAGGCGCTGGATGAAATCCGCATCGATTCGATTTGGAATCATGACTGGGAATCGGGTGTGGATCCGAATCCGTGAGACATGTTCGATGCTTGCTATTCTGCTGATCAAACCAAATAGCTTGGCGTTTCCAAGCGACAGCGGATCTCCGCCCGATAAGATGACTTCCTCAATACGAGGATTCGCTTGAATGGTTGCGAGCGAATCCTCCCACTGCGAAAGGCTTGTTGGAGATTCCTCGTAAGGATAATGTCGCCGAAAGCAGTACCGGCAGTGCACGGCGCAAAGACCTGTGGCGATCAGTAGGGCTCTGGATGTGTATTTGTGGAGAACCCCTGCAGAGCGTACGGACAAGCCGTCTCCTACCGGATCGAATCCAAAGCCTGGAACCTGTTGGTTCTCTTGGGCCAGGGGCAAGATCTGCATCAGGAGCGGATCGTGCGGGTTGGATGGCTCGATCCTTTGAATGTATTCACGTGGCACTAAGAGCGGAAAACTCGGATTCGGATCCAGCTCGGGCAATTGCTCGCGGTTCAAAGACACAAGTTCTAGAAGTTCCTCGACCGAGCGGACGGCTCGCCTGAGAGACTCTTGCCAACTTGCCGCGATCGACTCGATTTGCCGATCAGATTCCATCGGCCTGATCCGCTTGCGTGGGACTCGGGGAATACTCGTTGATCACAAATAGAATCCCCGCGATACAAAAGGGGACCAGATAATAGATGATTCGAAACATGATAACAGCCGCTACGATTGAAGCGGTTCTGTCGGCTCCTGATCCTTCGAGAAAAGCCAAGAGGATCCCTTCAAGGATTCCGTACCCACCGGGCACGTGCGTCAACACCGCAGCGATCTGCGCCGTCAAGTAAGCGATCAATACCGTTGAAAAATTGATCTTATCGGGTCCCACGATATCCGGCGGAAGCAATACATACAGGGTCGTCGTGGCGAGTAAAAAATCCAAAGCCGATACCACAAGCTGCATCGCCGAAAGCTTGAATGGAGGAAGCGAAATCGACATCCCCTTAACTCGAATCGGGTTTCGAATCAGTAAACAAGCACCCAGATAAGCAAACACGCACCCCAAAAAGATATACCCGAACATCTGATGGCTCAGTTGGATGTCTCCAAAGAGCTTTGACTCGATCTTGAAGTGCTCCTCGACCGTCGGCGGCAAATGGATCGGCAAAGCAATAAAAGCGATGCCAGAGAGCAGAAACAGACCGAGCCAAAATGTAACCGATAGGATCGAAACCAATCCAATGACTTCCAGGGTGCTAAATCCCCACTTCGAATACATCCGATAGCGGGCCAAGTTACCCCCAAAGAGCCAACCAAGTACATTGCCAGATGCGTAACCGACGATCGCTCCTGCCATCATCTTTCGGAACGATAGCCGTTTCCTCATGAAATGAATCGCGATCCAGTCATAGCCTGTGAGTATCAAATAGTTGATGGCCGTCAGAATCAACGCACCGACAACATGGATCAATGGAAGGCTCTCAAACCCCCGCTTCACCTCTTCCCAAGTCACCCCTTTGAGCTTCTTGGAAACAAACCACATGGCCACCAACATCACCACGATGACTGCGGTGAATTTGAATGCATCCCCGATCCGTCCTAGGATCGGACCCGCACCGAAGCCCTCGTTTGGATCCACATACGGTGTGTACGGGGATTCGGTGTTCGAGTCTGGATCTGATTGCTCGGGGAAGGCCATGGACACTCAAGAAAAAAGGTTCGTATCGCTGAACCTGATAGTATACCTACCGAAACGACTCACGCCGAGTCTTACTGACGCTTTCGGTCCAAGTAACCTAACGGCTTAAATGGGGGATTTAGGCAAGTTTTCGCAGACAAGTAGGAAATCTCGGCTTTTCCTACGCGGCAGTCCGATACCGATTGTATCGATCCAATTCTACTCCCCCCTAGGGGGACTCTCTTCGTGAGGCTGCCATGCGCAAAATTCACTCGTATGCTTGTTGTTTTGCACTTCTGAGCGTCCTTTCTGCAAACGCCTTGCCATCGCTAGCTCAATCCCGCAGCGACATCGTCGTGCCGGGCACAGGAGTGCAACTCAACCAAGTCGGCGATGACTTTGAAGACGAAACGTGGGACTTTATCCCAAATAATCCCAAGAGCACCGAAGACATCGACGAGAACCAACGCCAGCCGATGGGCAAATCGACCAACGGTCGATGGTACGAAGGGGCCAAGCGTGGTCATCCAGATGTCGTCAAAAGGGTACCAACCCCACCGGGTGGAATTCCTGGCAGCCAAGGCTCGATGCTGATGAAATCCCTCTACACAGGGATCCCGAATCGTCCCAGCCACAAAATGCACCAAGATGACTTCATCTGCAATGTGCAATACCGACTCGGCGGCACACTGAAAGTGTCGCAATCGCCCAACGTGACAACACGCGTCTTTATCCCACCCTTGGATGAATGGGAAAACAGAAACGGTCCACACTTTGCCTTCCGCGCCGCAGTCGAGACGACCGTCATGGAAAACAAGACTAAGTTTCTCTTCTCCAGCAAATCGCAAAAGGACGAAGTTTACTGGCCTGGCTTGTTCATCCTAAGGGGTACCAAACAAGTCGAAGGCAAGAACGTTCCTTATGCGTACTTTCGAGTCCGCGCGGATCGCAACGGTGGAGATTTTCTAGGTCCTGAAATTCCCGTCACGGGTTGGTGGACTCTAGGACTTTCTTTCACCCCAGACGGTCTTGTTCATTACTTCGCAAGACCGGGTGTCGAAGAGTTGCGCCGCGAAGATTACATCGCAACCTCGATGCCCTATGGATACCGATGCGAAGAGCTTCGCTCCTTCTTCTACAACGTCGTCAACGGTGACAACGGTCGGGACTGGACCACCGACTGGATCGTCGATGATCCCAAACTCTACATCATCCAAAACACGCGTATGGCAAAGAAGTAGCACGCTACTTCTTATAGGATTCCTCGAAGAGTTTTTGCTGAGCAGCCACTCCGCTGAGTTCTCCTTGAGTTTGTTGTAGCTTTGCCATAATCGCATCGAGCGCCTGTTGATGCGGTGCCATCTCCTTGGCCAAGTTGTTCTTGGCTTCTTGAGTGGCGGCCATCATCGCTTGCAATTCGGCAAGTTGCTTTTCCAACTGAGCAATCGCGGCTTGGGTTTGATCCATCTTGGTCTTAACGGCAACCAAGTTGTTTTGGACCGGCTGGGCTTCTGCATTGACTTGAGCAATCGCTGTTTCCAAGGCGGTCTTTTTCGCTGCGTACTCATTGGCTAGTCCGTTGAAACGAGCCAATTCCTGTTCCATCGCTGCGATCTCGGCAGCAAGTCCGTTGGCTGATGCGTTCGCACCATCGGCCTTGGCCTGCGCTGCAGCCTGCTTGTCTGTGGCCACTTTGAGTTCAGCAACCAACTCTTCGAGTCGTTTGTCGGCGGCAGCCTTGGTTTTGTTCAGTTCAGCAAGCTTGTTCATTGCATCGGCGTACTCTTTGCTCTTGGCTGCATTTGCTGCGGTCAAGTCAACGACTTCTTTATCGAACTGAGCCTTTTGTGCATTCAACGCATTGAGCTCGTTGGTTGCCTGCGTGAGAGCTGCAGCCTTGGCTTCGACGACCTTGCCAGCCTCGGCAATTTGATTATCCAAAGCTGCTGGGTCGGGCACTTGGCCCTCCTTCTGCTTTTGCAATGCGGCCAATGCATCGTCGGCCTGTTTCTTTTCGGCTGTAACTTGGTTGACTTGTGCAGTCTTGGCCGCAATTGCTTCGGCAACCTTGGCCACCTCGGCCTGCTTGGCTGGAATCTGAACAGCATACATATCGACAGTAGCTTTTAGCTGATTCGATACGTTGGTTGTTTCGGTAATCTGTGCGACGTAAGTTGCAATCAGAGTTTGGTGGTCGGTATTTGCTTTTTGAACTGCAGCGGTTTGAGCCGCTTGCTGTGTAAGCTCGGCAACCGCAGCTTGGGCCGCAGCCGCCAACTGAACGTGCCGTTCCTTGTTGGCAGCGATCGACATCTCTAGAGTTACCGGGTTTGCTGCAAGCCTCTTTTCATCCTTAGGATCAGCCCTGAGCCAAACTCGAACATTGCCGAGCCAATCTCCGGATACAACGTGCTGTGAATCGACCGTGATGGCAACTTCCTGTCCAGCTTCTTCAAGTGCCGGCATCTCACCTGCAGCATTGCCCGCCGCATCCCAGACCTTAACCTTGCGATCTTTGCCGGTTGAAACCATCACTCCATCGTTGGCAATGGCTATTGCCGCCGCCCCGCCTGGATGAGCATCCCAAGACTTAAGCAGCTTGCTCTCGTTCATGTCCCACATCTTGAGCGTACCATCGAGCGAAGCGCTAACGACGGCACCTGAATCGGGTCTCCAAGCCAACGAACGTATCTCGTTCTTGTGACCTTGAAGGTCCGCATACATTTTTCCGGTTGCCGATTCCCAGATCACCAGGCCAGCCGCGCGATCGGCTGTTGCCAAGAGCAATCCGTCTGGACTAAATCGAACCGCATAGATCCAGTCGGTGTGTTTCTTTTGCTCCCACTTGCGCTCACCGGTTAGCGTGTCGTAAACGCGCACCATCTTTTGTGGGCCAGCCAAAGCGATCAATCGATTGTCGTCACTGATATCGGCAGCCATTACGATGTCGAGTTCATCACCCACCTTGGCGATCCGATTTCCGGTCGCCAAATCGCACAAGACTGCATAACCATCGACACTATGACGACCGCCACCGATCAAAATCAGTTTGCCATCGCGTGAGAACGTAATCGATTGCGGTTCACCTTCGGGGAATGGCAAAATCCCCATCAACTGCCCTGTAACGGAGTGATACAACGTAACTTGGCGTTGGCCTCCGACGGCGATCAAGGGGGACCAAGGTGCTGCGCCAAGTGCAGAGATCGAAGAGGCTTTTGCGGTGTAGAGAGGAGTTTGTTTTAGAACCGATGCGGGCATCGGCGGTGGGCCTTCGGGACGACCTGCTGCAGTGACGCTAATGGCCGCCGCATTTGCCATCGGTTTGCGAATCGCAGAGCCGCTGTTCTCAGGCATTCCTTGTTCAACCCAGGTTTTCAGAAGGTCGATCTTGGCTTGAGCGATCTTGTCCTGCATCGGAGGCATCGTCGGTTGCTCTTTATGTGCCGTTAGCGCATAGAGACGCGATGCATCTAAGTCTCCGGCGACCAATACCTCACCACTACTGCCACCGGCCATGGTCGCTTGATAGCTCTCGAGGGACAAGCCACCTTTCTTGGCGTTGTTGTTGTGGCACGATGAGCAGTGCTCACGGAAGATCGGCTTGATGTGATCATCGTAAGTGATTTTCGCTGTGTCTTGAGCATGCACGCCCACGGCGAATGTACTAGCAAGAGCTCCAGCCAACACGGGAGCCAATGCACTCAAGTAGACAGGTCGATGGTTTCGCATCGGAAAATCTTGATTTTGTTAGTGTCAATTAGTGATTGAAAATGAACTCGCGGCTATTGAGAACCGCCCAGAAGACATCGTGAAGCCCTTGGTCTGGGTTGGCCGACTCGCTGATGAGTTGCATAAGCCGTGCCCGCTCGGATTCAGTAGGCTTCCTCGATAAACACCGCAAATAGATGCGATCGATAATCGCCTCAGGAGCTAGGCCATCTTTCTTCCAGCTTTGAATCAACTGACCTTGGTTAATCTTGCCGCTGATCGTTCCACCGTTGATCAAGTGGAGAGCTTGGGATAACGATGGGTCGGTGGTCGCTTCATCGGCACATACAGTAGTCCTAGCGCTTCGTCCAAAGGTGCTCAAGAAATAATTGCTGGTGGCCCCATCGGCGATTTGAACCGCTCGGGCACCCAGCGGTAAACCTCGGAACTTGTCCTTGGTGGTTGTCACTTGCGAGATGCAATCGAGCATGTTCTCGGCAGGGATACGACGAACCGTGGCGTGCGAATAGTTCCGCAAATCATCTTCGTTACCAGCGACCGGAATAGTGGTTCTCTGATAAGTTTGCGAATTGCAAATGTCGCGTACGAGTTGCTTAATGTCGTATTTGTATTCGATCAGCTTTGCCGCAAGTGCATCGAGCAACTCTGGATTGCTTGCAGGGTTGCTAGCGCGGAAGTCATCGACTGGGTTGACGATACCCACTCCGGTAAAGTGAGCCCAAATTCGATTCGCAACACTCTTGGCAAAGAACGGGTTTTCATTGCTGGTCATCCACTCGGCCAAGACCATTCGGCGGTCCTTACCTTCGGTCGTTGCAGGGCCACCACCTAAAAACCTCGGCTTGACAACCGCTCCTCCAACAGGGTGATTGACTTCCCCACCCCCACCGTTGAATACCAAAATCTGGCGATAGTCTTCACTCTGCTTGCGTCCAACTTGGGAGAAGAAAGCCGCAAAGCCGTAGTAGTCGTCCATCGTCCATCGATCGAACGGGTGATTATGGCACTGGGCACATTGAGTTCGAATCCCCATGAAGACCTGAGCCACGTTCTCAGACATCTTCAAGCGATCTTGTTCGACTTGATAAAAGTTTGTCGCAGGGTTTTGGAAGGTACCTCCGGTGGCTGTTAGCAGTTCGCGAACAATCTTATCGAGCGGGGTGTTCGATGCGATCTGATTGATCAGCCAGTTGTAGTACAAGTAGGCTGCTTTGTAAGAGACCTGATTGTTGCTTTTGATCATCAACAGATCAGCCCATTTCATCGCCCATATTTCGCTGAATTCTTTGCGTCCCAAAAGGGTTTCGATCAATGCCGCCCGCTTGTTAGGATCCGTGCTTGCAAGAAAGTTTGCGGTCTCTTCTTC
>JBJSXX010000437.1:0-2478 GCA_046086605.1 Pirellula sp.
AGCGAGTACCTGAGAGGTGGCCTAAATATCCTCGGCAACCGATGCAGGGTTGTCCTTATTACTGCAAGTCATGTCCCGAGCAGGATGCTTCCGATCCACCTGATCATTCGCCAGAAGCTAACTAGCTTTTTTTAACCGCTAATGAAGAAATTCAATGGCTCTTCAGGAATTATTGTAGGTGAAACATAAGAAGTTTTGGCCCCTGTGACTTCGTGCTCGTGCTCAGTGAAACGGTGCTCGTGATCGTAATCGGAAAGCAACTGTGGCTAACGAAATCGAGCCCATACGCTCGAAAATCCCTGAAGAAGTCTTTTTGAAACACAGAGTCACAGAGAGCACAGAGCCTTGAGGATACCTCCCTTTCTCTCTGTGTCCTTTGCGTCTCTGTGTGTTTTCAATCTTTGAACCCCTTTCAAATCAATCGATGCATTCAACGGTTGAGGACAACCGTTTTACAATCGATTGAGGAATTCTTCGATCAAGCCCTTGGGTGCTTTAACGACATGCTCTGGGCCAGGAAACTGTCCACTTTTGACATCGTTGATATAGTCTCGGAATCCTCCAACTCGCTCGGCCTGGATCGCTTGCTCCATCGCGTACAAGTCCCGATATTGCTTGGTGTGACGAGGATAAGGTGGGGCATGGTTGCCTAGGATGTCTTCGGCAAACATGAACTGAATGTCTCCCCCACTGCCCGATCCAATCGAGGAGACTACCAAGCGAGTACGGCTCGAAATCTCCTTGAGCAACTCCGAGGGTACCACTTCGACTTCGACGGCCCAAGCTCCAGCTTTTTCAAAGGATTTGATCTGCTCGAAGACCCACATGGCTTCTTCGACCGTCTTGCCTACCGCTTTTAGGCCACCAGTCCAAGTGCTCAGTCGTGGCACAAGACCCGCGTGGGCTTGTACCGGAATACCGACCTGGGAAACGGCGCGAATGAACTCGGGTCCCCATTGGCACATGATTCCATCGGCTCCGGCGTCCATGGCATCAAAACCAGCTCGGACCGCTTCTTGCACCGTTGCGACTTTTGTAAATCCAATGCAGAAGGTCATGAATGTATTGGGGGCAGCTTTTCGCAAGGCGATCGCACTAGCCGGATTCTTGGGATCAAACTTCACTTTGAGTGTATCGATCCCAGCCTCTTGAGCAGCCTGGGCCTCTTGGGTAGTAAAAGGCATCGTCTCGGTTAGCACTCGCTTGCCTTTGAGATCCTGCAGGTGTTTCACTGTGTAATTTCGGGTGCCAAACTCTCCCCCCATGGTCATGATCCTTTGAAGCCCTCGCTCATGAGCATTTCGAGGAGGAATCGCGCTGGGATTCGGTACGTCTGGGTTCATCGGCTGGTTCTTTGGTGGTTCGACTAGGCTAGGGGAAACCAATAGTGTAACTTGCTGAGACTTAGCGATCAGCCCACCACCTAGGACGAGTCTTGTACTATGAACCAAAAACTCACTCTCTTTGCTCGTACATGTGCGGCCTTGGTTTGGCTTTGCTTGGGAAATTTGCTTTGTGGTCAAGAGGCGACCATCGATTTGGAGTTCGAAGGCCAGGCGATTGATACTTGGCACGGATTCAAACGCCATAAGTTCACCTTCGAGGGTGCAGAGGCTTGGGTCGTCGAGCCGGCAAGTCCACGAGCCGATCGCCGTTTCTCATGGTGCATGATGTTTCCCGATGCGTTCACTGAGCGATGCGCTGCACCGATGCTTGTGAGTCGCGGGTACTACCACGTCTTTCTGTCGGTGGGAAATAGTTTCGGTGCCCCCAAGGCGATCGCTAAACTCGATGCGTTCCACAAGATGCTTATGCGCCGAGGGTTTCACCCCCAAGCCGTCCTGATAGGGATCTCTCGCGGAGGCCTCTATGCACATCGCTATGCCGCAACCCATCCGGATCACGTCCGTGTGATCTATGACGACGCGGCAGTACTCGATTATACAAGTTGGCCTGGTGGCAAGGGGAAAGGAAAGGGGAGCCCGGGCGATTGGCAGGAGCTCAAGCGATGGTATGGTTTCGAATCCGATCAGCAAGCCACCGATTACAAAGACACTCCATTAAAGACACTCGATGTCTTAGCCAAACACAAAATTGCCATTATCTCGGTCGTCGGGGATACCGATGATGTCGTACCTCCTGAAGAAAATACTGCGCCAGCCGAGAGACGTTATCGTGAACTTGGTGGAGTCATTGAGGTGATCCACAAGCCTGGCGTCGGCCATCATCCCCACGGACTCGATGATCCTAAGCCAGTGGTCGAATTCATCGAGAAGCATACGCTACAAAATACTCAACCGTAAATTACCAGCCATCTAGAAACGCTCAATTCAAATTAGCCGCATTTACCTACTCTGTTCGCTTTGGCGAACAATCGTTTAACCAGCAGCCAACGGCTTTGAAGCGTTCCTAGGGCGTTGCCCTAGGCTACGTTGAATATCGCCGTTGGCGAACAGAAGCGGTGAGCAAATCCAATTC
>JBJSXX010000438.1:0-11662 GCA_046086605.1 Pirellula sp.
CGATCTGTCCGATCTGTCTGATCTGTCTGATCTGTCCGAGCTGTCCGATCTGTCTGATCTGTCCGATCTGTCTGATCTGTCCGATCTGTCCGATCCGTCCGATCTGTCCGATCTGTCTGATCTGTCCGATCTGTCCGATCCGTCTGATCTGTCCGATCTGTCCGATCCGTCCGATCTGTCCGATCTATCTTCCGCCGGAAAACTTCGCATTGCGGCGGATCGTTGATGGAGTCGGTTCGCTGAGATTGAATTCTTCGAGCGAGAAATCCGCGTCGATCTTCCTCACGCTACGCAATTGGATATCGCCTCGAGAGGCCTCGATGTGATAGACCGCCAACGTCAGCTTGGCCGGATCGACGATGACCAACTGCTGCTGGCCATTGCTCAAGGTGGCTGTTGTCATCAAATGAGTGGCCGTGGCGCTGCTGCTCGAGGCGCCTACGATATGAATCCCCTGATGCTGCAACTCGGTGGGAATATATGCCGCTGGGCCCTGTGGCTCGGAGATCCCACGTGCGCTCAAGCCTGATCGATCCGGCAAGGGAGGCAACTCCGATTGACTGATCGTAGGCGTGCGGTTGGCCCAAAGTGCCAAAAAGACCGCAATCGCAAAAAGATAGCAGCTTGGTAAGGTTCTGGAGTTGATCATTGGTTATTCCTGCTAAAGCCGACCCGAGAGCCAAACGATACTCCCCTGTATTTCAATACCTTCAAAACGCTGGTTCGGACAAGCCCAATCTGGCCACCTGTCAAGCAATCGACTTGAGCTCTACAATCTTGACTTGGATTACTTGTCGAATTCCTCTGCGTCCACTTCAAGTTCAAGTCACGGACTTTATGCACCCGTTCGAAAAACATCTTCGAACCGACAACAACAATCTCTTGGCACTGTCGATCCGTGGCGGGCTGTGGGTCGCGTCGATCCCCTACCAGTTGGTGGTCAATTGCCGAAACAAGGCTTACCAATTGGGGCTACTGCGAACCCATCGAGCTGCCGTGCCGGTGATTTCCGTCGGCAATATCACAGCAGGTGGCACTGGAAAAACGCCAGCCTGTGCGGCAATCGCCAAGTGGCTTAGGCATCGCGGACTGCGCGTCGCTATCCTTTCTCGTGGTTATGGTGCCCTGGCCGATGGCCTCAACGATGAGGCTCGTGAACTCGACATTCTCCTTCCGGATGTTCCACACCTTCAAGCTCCCGATCGAATCGAAACGGCAAGAATCGCCGTCGAAGAGCTCGAAATGGAGGTGCTCTTGTTGGATGATGGTTTCCAGCACCGACGTTTGGCAAGAGATCTCGATATTGTTTTGCTCGATGCGACGAACCCTTTTGGCTGGGGACATTTGCTCCCCCGCGGACTCTTGCGAGAACCCCTCAAGGGCCTTCGGCGGGCCGATCTTGTCATCGTGACTCGATCCGATCAGGTTACCACGCAAGACCTTGCGAATCTAAGGACCAAAGTCCAGCGTGTGAACCCCAAAGCCGGTTGGGTCGAAGCCATCCATGCACCTGTCTGCTGGCGAAATTCCTCTGGGCAAGAACTCCCGTTGGATCATTTCGCGGGTAAACCAATACTCGCCCTCAGTGGCATCGGCAACCCAAGAGCCTTCCTCAAAACCATCGAAGGGCTCTCGGGAACGATCGTCGATCAAATCCAGTTCCCCGACCATCACCCCTATAGCCCTATGGATGTGCAAGGGATCCAAGAACGCATCAGCCAGTGCAGTGTCCCGCCTCAAGCCGTTCTTTGCACTGGAAAAGATTTAGCAAAACTCTCCAGTGATCAGCTTGGATCCATCCCGCTTTGGGCCCTGGAGATCGAACTCAAAATCGTTTCGGGCGCAGAGGTATTGGAAGAATACTTGGATCGCATCCGCGAAATCATCCAAGGGAAATAAAAAAAGGCTCCCGGACGTGAACGAGTCCCAGGGGGGACGGAGGACTACGAGCTTCCGGGAGCCAAAGGATCAACAATGACTCTTGCGAAAAATTGGCGAAGACAACCAAGGCAAATCCTTTCGCCTTGATCGCTCCATGGACTCTCGTTGGTCATTAGCTAACCGGTGCTAGAGCGATCCGTGCTCATGCGACCGAGTAAGCCCTCTTGCGAGCGACGACATTGAGTCTGCCAAATTCGCGAATTAGTTTTCAAAGATCGATGGCGTTGAGCGTCGTGGTCAACGACAAGGATCAACTTAGAAAAACCGGTAGCCTTGCGTCAACATCGATTTACAACGCCAACGGAAAAAAATACCAAGTCGTTGTAAAAACTTCTTTTGCTTGCAAACATTGAGTTTGGCTAGCAAATGAACCTGTGGAAGAATCCAAAAGCAATGGAATGTTAAGCTAGAGAGCTTGCGTCGGTTGCAAGGGAGACTGTATAAGCACGTTGATCGATTCGAAACGAATTTCGGGAACTTGTCGCAACGCAGAGCATCATTGGCACGTAGGTTGCGACTGGTGTTGCACCGACAGTGGTTGCGGATAGGCTACCTAGAAAAGAGTTTCAGGAAATCACCTGGAAGCATCGATTCCGGTAAGGATTTAGGACGCCAAAATTCGTACAATTGGATTAATCGGTAGGAGACCAAATTCGATGGATTTGTAGAGAAGAACATCCGATGCAACGGGACGCTCGCAAAAAGCGTCGTCTCTTTGCAAAGTCGCCTTGACCCTTACGGATGGTCTTTCTCTGCGACATGGACTGCGAAGATTCCAAAGGGGTACTGGTGTGTGACTAGTACCACAGCGAGCAAATCCGCAGTCCATTCCACGAAGTGTTTACGGGGAGAGATAGAGCTATGGAGATTTCAAACAATTTTTCCGTTTCCGGTGCCGACGCAGTTCGCGCTGCGTCCAAAGCAGCAGCTCAAAGCGAGGCTCAAAGCGTTGCTAATTCCGGTGGCATTCAAGAACCTGTCGATCAAATCGAGTTGTCCCCCGAGGCTCTGGCTGTCTCGGGTAGTCAATCGACAGAAACCTTCCGAGCCGAC
The DNA here is from genome assembly GCA_046086605.1 of Pirellula sp. Lineage (GTDB taxonomy): Bacteria > Planctomycetota > Planctomycetia > Pirellulales > Pirellulaceae > JBKCUI01. The sequence goes on from JBJSXX010000438.1 coordinate 2,995, forward strand.
AAGGTTGCTCAAATGAAGGAAGCAATCGCCTCGGGTAAGTACGACACCGATGAGATGCTCGAAAAGGCATTTGATCGAATGCTCGATCGTTACCTCTAAAACCGCTGTCCAAAATTCTCTAGAGCCAATGGGCAACCGTCCATTGGCTCTAGCTGTCTTCTAGTTCAGTAGCGGTAGCAAGGGTGGTTCTGGCGATCGGATCGAATCACCATCACTGCAAAACCTCGCCTCGGCATACTCGGCGACTTGCTCTGCGGTTTCAAAGTACATCTCATAGACCGCGTCCTCATCGAACTCGCAGTTGTCGGTCGAATAACTCCGGCAGATCTGCGGGCGGGTATGGTATATGCCGCAGCGATGATCCGATTGCAGATGCTTGCAAGCCGTGTGAACCAGTAAATACCAAACCTCATCCTCGACAAAGACACTGGCTCGGTCGTGCAATAGGTACCATCGCATGAAGTCGAAGTCCTGTTCGCTTGTGGGCTCCTCGATCGGCATTGCAAAGTAACGACAGCATTTGGCAGTACAATAGTCGCACAAGCACTCCGAGCTAGGCACCTGGTCCCGTTTGGGCGTCTTTCCGTTGATCGTTTTGGCTGGAGTCAAAACAGGGTCGATGATCATCGAACTCATGGCTGATTTTTCTTGGAACTAGGTCTGCTTGGAATTGCGGTTTTGAAACACTCGAAAGATCATGCTCCAAAACCCTCCTACAATCAAGTCCCCAGGCAAAACCCGATGATCCCGCGACTCGATTCCTTGATCAGCCAGTCAGAAATCCAGGATTTTCAGCAAGCCCTAGGTTCTAGACCTCCCAAATCGATCCGTCCTCGAATCGACAGGAGCGGCTCGAACCTGCCTTTTCAAACCACGCCGGTCCCTTGGCATCCCGCAGGCCGTCAACTCCTCGACCCGACGATTCGCCCTGGAGGCTTCCTGCAGTACGCCGCTGCGGACTACTACATCCAAGACTCCGCTTCCATGCTCCCTCTAGCGATGCTCGATATCCAAGCTACCGATTGGGTTTGTGATCTGTGCGCGGCCCCAGGTGGCAAAGCCACGGCCATCGCCGAGAGTCTCGGATCCGATGGGTTCTTACTTGCCAATGAAGTCATCTCCAGTCGACTCGATGTGCTCCGACATGCGCTTTCTCGAACCGGTCGTGCAAACTATGCGATCAGCAACCTCGATCCAGAACCCCTAGCAGAAGCCTTGACTGGCCGATTCGATAAAGTCCTCGTCGATGTCCCTTGCAGCGGTCAATCGCTCCTAGGCAGAAAACGCCAATCCGAGAGCAGTTTCTCTGAAAACCATGTGCTGCACTGCGCTGCAAGGGCCAAAAGGATCCTCGCCAGTGCTATTCGTTTAGTGCGTCCAGGTGGACGTCTTATTCTCTCGACCTGCACGTTTGCCATCGAGGAAAACGAAGACCAACTCGACGCCATTCTCGAAGCTCACTCAAATTCGCTTCGGACTTTGGAATTCCCTGCACTCAAACCGTGGGAGTCTGCGATCCACAAAGACTGCTATCGCCTATGGCCCCATCGCGACAGATGCGCCGGTGGGTTTGCCGCGGCCATCGAAGTCACCCGTTCGATCGAACCTAGCTCGCAGCTCCTGATTCAGCCTAAATCCGATCGACGCAGATCGAGTCAAAAACGTTCTGTGAAATCACCTCGGTCGAATTCCAAGCTTGCGAGCCCCGAGCAACTTCTTGGCTCGCTTGGTAAGCTTTGCGTTGAAACGCGTTTCGAGAAATCGATCTGTTTCGGATATGAACCTGGCGCGATGCGTTTTGTCGAAGAATTTGGGAGCCACTTGGCACAAGGACTTCGCATCGCCGAACTCAATTCCGATCGTGTCGAACCCTATTTGGGGTTAGCAATGCTTGCGCCCAATCTCTTTGAGCCTTCGCAAGTGCTTGCGCTCGATACACCCATGGCCGAGTCTTTTATGCTTGGACAGTCGCTCTTGAAGCAATCGGAGATGGACTCACCAGCGACTCCATGGTGCGTGGTGAGCTGGGATGATAAGCCGCTTGGTTGGGTCAAGAATGCTTCGAACCGATGGAATAACTACTTGCCTGTCTGGGCGCGTTTCACAAGCTTTTCGAAGATCGGCTCGCCGAACTCAGACGAAGAGCAACACGAGTGATTCGCTCGGCAGCTTGATGCACCTGCTCGATCGTTGTCTCCCATGAAAGACTCAGTCGGATCGCACCTTGAATGACCTCCTTAGGTAATCCCATCGCTTGGAGAACATGCGAAGGTTGACTCGATCCGCTGGCGCAAGCCGAACCGGTACCACATGCAATACCTTCGCGATCCAACGCCAATTGCATCAACTGGCGATCAACGCCTGGAAATGAAATGCTGATGGTGTGAGGCAACCGAGGCGCATCAGCACCCAGAACAACAGACTTAGGTATCTGATCGATCAGAGTGCTTTCAAGGAGTTCTCGACATTGAAGCATTCGCTCAAAACGTACCTGCTGCTGATGGATCGCAAGCTGAGCGGTCATTGCCAGGGCGCTGGCCAGAAAAGGGCTCTCGGTGCCGGGACGAAGGGCCCCTTGCTGAAACCCACCGTAGAGCATCGGCTCGAATTCGATCCCGTTTTTGACAATGAGGGCACCAATTCCTACTGGGCCATGCATCTTGTGGGCAGTGAGGGTCAAGGCATCGACATCCAGAGCTTCAAAGTCGACTGGGATTTTTCCGACTGCCTGCACGGCATCGGTGTGGACAGGGATTCCGGCGGATTTGCACAATCCCACGGTTTCTTGGACAGGTTGCAAAACACCCGTTTCGTTGTTGGCAAGCATGATCGAAACGGCTGCGATCGCATCGCCTTGCTCGATCCACTGAGCGAGCGGACGGATGTCGATTTGACCAGATTGTTTGCAGGGCAGGTATCGAACTTCCCGGCCCTGCTGCTCGATCCGTTGGGCCATCGCCAGGACGCTTGGATGTTCGATCGAAGAAACAACGAGGCAGCCTTGGCGTTTGGCGATCAACCCGCATAGTGCCAAATTATTCGACTCGGTACCTCCGCTGGTGAAAATAGCGCGGTCGCTATGCATTCCGCGAGTCCGGGCTTTGACAAGTGCCAAAAGACTTTCTCGGGCATCCTCGACGATACTCCGAGCGGATCTGCCCGGTGCATGCTGGCTGGCCGGGTTGACGTAGCGTTTGGATAGTATTTGCGCAAGGTGATCAGCGACCTGGGGGTCGATCTGTGTTGTTGCGTTATTGTCAAGGTAGATCACAATCGAAACGATCTTGGTGATGAAGGAGGCTCGAAATGGGATTCCCATCCGTGAGGCTTTTCATCAATATAAACTACCTTGCTGAGAATCCCTAATTCGAACTCGGAATCTCGATCGTGTAAGCCGTCCGAATCGGAAATGGACCCGAGGAAATGCTCCTTGGTAGCTTGAACTTGAGTTCCCCAACCCCGGGCGACTCTTCACTGTATTCGAAGAACGATGCCGGTGAGTAATTGCCATTGAGTTTCGTTACGAGGACACTTTCCAATTCACTCGGCATTCGCAGTTTCACCAAAACGTCCTGCGGCACGCTTATCGGCCCCCTTTTTTCTTCAATTGCCTCTAGCAAAGCGACCCGAAGCGCAACGGTGAAAAACTCAATCGCCTCGACGAAATGCTGATCCTCCACCGACGCATTGGCCCCCAGGTTATTTCGGAAGAAATAGGCTTCAAAAATCGCTTCACGAAGGCTCGGTAACGTCCACCCTTGAGTAAATCGCTCCCCAAAATTAGTGTAATAGAAGGCTCGTCGGGTTTCCAAGTCGTCCAGGGGAGACTGCTTTTGTGCGAGAATCGAGGAAACGTATTTCGCATAGCGTTCAAGAGAGCTTGCAACCATCTTCGAATCCATAAGTTTCTCGTCGAGCCCACGATGCAACAAACAGAAGTATGCAGCTTTTTTAGGGTTATACCCATTAAGATGTTCAACTGACCAGTGGTAAGCGTCGAGCCCTTTGACGAATCGCTCCTTTTCTTTGGATGCGACGCAATTGGCCATATCCCAAAGAACCAATTCGTCAATCCGAAACAACGTAAAGTCATTGTTGAGCCTTGATACCAACAATGGATCATCCATCGGTTTGGAAACCAAATCGTAAATCGTGTCTAAAAGCAATCGATTGGACTTTGAGAACTCGGCCAATCCCATCGGATATCTGGACCAAACGACGTTCGAATCGAAAACGCTACTTTGAGGATTTGATGGATCGTTCGATAAGGAGTTCGATATCGCTGGTGCCTCCTCCGCGAGCACCATTTGTTGGGCTTTGATGTAGGGATTCCTCAACTGAGCGACGACAGCCTCCCATCGACGCAGGGTATCGGTGTCGCTAGCGGGCAGTTCAGTTGATCGGGTTGAGTAAGCACCTGAATTCGGCATCGAGCCGATCTTACTTTCTGCCCAACTCTTTCGCTGCATTTGCTGACGGTAAATCGCACGCTCTCTAGCGAACATTTGAGTCGCTAGGATCCCTAGGATGACGACCGCAAGAAAGCTTGCAATAGTCGCTGCGATCACCCACCGAGGAAATGCTGTTCTTTTGGTTCCGCTCATTGGCCTTTGACCTCCGTCGCTAGTTTCTTAGCCATGACTTCCCAACCACCTCGCCAAGTTTCAGCAGGCGCAAGGATGTTGTATTCGGGCATCACGATGAATTGGCCATCTGCAGCAATCTGTTGTGCATAGCTGTTGCTCGAACCGATCTTGTCACGATAAGCGATAGCCTGCTGGCTACCTGCGGGAAATTCCAAAAGCTTCCATAAGTCGGCGACAACCAAATCGCGTCCTCTTAACAACCGGAGACTTCCTGGTATCGATCCCTGGTTGGGTTGGTTACTCACTTCGTACCCAAGGGGATAGCTATCGAGTCCATAATACACGTCCCGTTTGGGATTGAAGTTTCCTTTTGGCTCCCACCAGGCCGCCGCAAGAGCCACTCGCCGGGCCTCATCTCGGGCTTGATCATCTCCGAGGAATCTAGCAACGGATTCGTAAGCGGAGTCGCCCATCCACAGGCGTGCCTTCGAATGCTTGCAGTGGCCCAAGGCCGAAAGTTCGATGAGCTCTGCAAGATCACAAAATCGCAGTCGCTTGGTGGCCCTTAAACCTGCGACAACTTTTGGTATATCCGCCATCGCATCGCGGTATTTGCTTAGAGTCTCCTTCGTTCCGATCCCCGAGTCGTCTTGGGCTTGCATGAGGATGTTTTGAAGGCTTGCTAGCTCCGCTAGATAAGTCTTGAGCAACTCAAGCGAATCTTGATTCGCTAACCAGTAATCGGGATTAGCAGCTTGCTTAATCACTTGATTTTGCTGATAGTTTCGGATCTGTTCATTCCGATCGAAGACGGCCTGAACGCTGTCTTTGCCGAGTCCATCGATTGAAGTCAGATAGCCGGTACCAATCGTCGGAGTTAAGTGCCTAGCACCAGAATTGCTCCTGGCTAGTTGCTCAAGTTTTGTTCGAGTCTCGGCTGGCATGTTAGGCAAGTTCCAGATCTTCCAAAGCCCAGGAATCAGCGGAACAAATAACGCTGCGAGTACGAACAGGCCGTGCTGTAAGTAATACTTCCAATCGATCCTGCGCTCCATCCAGGGCCTCATCATCCACCATGTTGAAATCGCTGTGATCACAAACGATGCAACGAGCATCCACCAAGGTGCCTCCATCGCAACGACCGAAAAGATGCAATACACAAGGCTTGTCACGAGCACTACCGGTAAGACAATCGCCGAGAGAATAGGACTCTTGATGAACTGCGAAACCCATTGGCCCACGATGTAAGTAGCCAAGCAACCCACCAGCAATGCTGCGGTATCGAGCAAGATCCATTGCGAATCCATCCGGGGACCCAATCGCAGTGAAAGGTACCTTGCGATGGCAAACGCCAACACGATCGTCAATGGAATCCAGTGACGCGTCAACCAAAGGACCGATGGAGATACACCTCGATCCGCATAGAATCGAACGCGTTGGCCGATGCCATCGGACTGGAAGGCAAGCACACCTAACAAGCCTGAGAGCAATCCCATAGGCAGTGCCACCCACCCTAACCAATCTCCGTCGATGGGTTCGATGTTGCCTTGGATATCATAAGATACTCCGATCGCCAAAAAGGGTAGTGCAGCAAGTCCGATCAGTGACCACCAGAGCCTATTTTGAAGGATCATCTGCCATAGCATGCCGCCCAAAGGTGTGACGCTTGGCCATAGCGACCAAGCCTCGGCGAACCGGGCTTCGGACCGTGCATCCTTTGCGGAACCGATACCGAAGATGGCCGCAAACCAAGCCCCTATGCCCGAGGTTGTACCGGGAGCAGCCAAGGCTGATAATTCCCGCTGGCTCACCCGCCATCCATAAACAAGTGCCACGATACTGCCAATCGTCAGCCCGACGAAGTAGACCCAAGAATCTGTAGACCTGTGGGAATCGGAACTCAAGAAACTGTGCTCGAGCCACGCACTAATTCCGTACGAGATTAACCAAATCGCAAGCGCTGCGGGGATCAGCATCACCAACGATACAATCTGTGACTCAAATCGCCAAGCAAACGCAAATCCTGCTAAGCAGAGGAACACAGACACCATCAAATAGTCCGTCATCAATCGATCGCTTGTACTCAGCGGTGCGCCCAAGGCGGATGCGAAAATCGCCCATGACGACAAGGCGATCAACCACACTAGAGCCAACGTGACCAGCGCGACCACGAGCTTATTCCAAGCGATATGTTTGGCACTAACGGGCAAGGATCTCATCCATTGCATGGAGCGAGACTCCTTTTCGGTTCCGACCAACAGAATGCCAACGCCCGTGGCGTACATCATCGGCATCGAAAGAAACAGGAACCAGAATCCGGTTCCGTGATTGAGCTTTTCAGTGCTGAAAGCTGCCGCAATGAGGATCAGTAGCAGGGTCCCAAAACCCATGCCTAATACCGTCAGCATCAGGGGCAAGACCTGCCGAATCTCTTTCCAAAGCAAAGCCTTCGTCCAGGCTGCTTCGTTGGATAACCTTGCAGTCGCTTGACTACTCATGATTTACCAGCCTCCAGGGTGGTTGGAATGCTCGCTTCGGAGACCCGTTTGTAAATGCTATCACCACGTGTGCAAGCAACGAAAAGCTCTTCGAGGCTGGCGCTTCGCGATTGAGCACCGAGAACCCCAGTTGCCTCGCGCCAGTAAGCCGCCGCTGCATCGCCATCTCCTTGGACAATCAACTGCTTCTGACGCCCCTCGGTGATCTCCGCAAGAATGCGACTAGGTGCGGGCAAATCGCCAAGTGCAATCAGAGGATCGCTCAGCGATACCGTCACCAACGCGATCGACTCTTTGAGATCCGCAAGTGGCCCTACCAATTGGACCTTGCCTTTATGCAGAATCGCGATCGTATCGGCCACGCGTTCGATCTCGGCAATCTGGTGGCTCGACAGGAATACCGTTCGACCTGTGGCCGCCACACTGATCATGCTTTCAAGAAATTCTCGTCGCACGATCGGATCGAGCCCCGAGGTCGGCTCATCGAGGATCAGCAGTTCCGGATCGTGTGCCAGAGCAAGCGACAGTGCGACTTTGGAACGCTGGCCCTTGCTCAGTTGCTTGATTTTGCGACCCGCCGGCAAATCATAGCGGGTGATGAAGTCTTGGTAACGTTCTTTAAATCCATCGGGATAGAACGACGAAGCGAACCAGCCGATCTCGCCGATCGTCATCCAATCATAGAGAGCTGGAGAGTCCGAGACATAACCGATCCGTTTGCGCAGCTCGAGGGCTTGGTCGGCCATCGTAGGATCGAGTCCAAGGATTGAGCAAGTTCCTTTGGACGGTTTTTGGAAGCCGGTCATGATCTTTATAAGTGTCGTTTTTCCAGCACCGTTCTCACCAAGGATCGCCATGACTGTCCCAGGTGCAACCGCAAGATCGATCCCTTGCAAGGCATCGCAACCACGGTAGTGCATTTCTATTCCTTGGATCTTGATCGCATCGTTCATATGAGAGTCCTCCGATGGACGGTTGTTCGGATTGTTGATTCGATGATAAAGGTTGATTAGACGGGGTCTGATTCATCAGCGATCGAGCCGATGGGAGAGGCGACGGTTGCCACGTTGCCATCGAGGAGACCGAGTTGATCGAGCATCAGTCGTCGGACTTCTTTGGTCGATAGACCGCCGTGGAGAGCTTCGCTAATGGCCGATCGCAGACGTTCTTCGAGCAGCTTGCGTCGAGCAAGATTGCATTGCGAGACGGCTTCGGAGCGGATGGCCAGGCCCCGACCTCGGAGCGACTCGCAGATGCCATCGGACTGAAGGATTTGAAAGGCTTTGGCGACCGTATTGGGGTTGATGGCCAATTGAACGCTCAGCGTACGGACGCTAGGTAGAAGCTGTCCGGGGATCAGCACCCCATCGGCCACGGCGAACTTGACCTGACGAACGATTTGTTCGTAGATCGCGATGCCATTGCTCGGATCGATCGAGAAAAACATAAAAACACCTGCTGCTAAAGTACGCGACTAGTGCACTAGCTAAGTATTACACCAGGTCGGTCGCGGGTCAACAGGAGATCGGGCTTATTTGAGAAAAAACCGACTGTAAAGCGATTGTCCTCAATCGCTTTTGGAAG
>JBJSXX010000439.1:0-23160 GCA_046086605.1 Pirellula sp.
GGCCACGTCGGTGCATGTTTACTTCCGGCCGTTCGTCGTGCTCGTGCTCGATTCGGACAAGCCAGTGTATCATTCCGTTAAGATCAACGCGCTGCTCGGGCTGGAATTTTTCCTTTGGTCACGATCATGACCACTGTTTCACTGAGCAACTGTGCATGGGATGCTACAATTTCATGGCGTTTCAGGAGTCGCGACTGCGCCAACGAATCAGGAACAATCAACACATGCCACTTCCGCTATCGAACTTTTTGTCAGCGTTGGTGATTTTCGGATTGTTCCAGCTGGATTGTCAGATACTTGCACAATCCCCCAAAGAGATCACCAACAGTATCGGCATGAAACTGGTGCTGATCCCCAAAGGGACTTTCATGATGGGCTCGCCTAAGACCGAGGAAGGCCGTCAAGAGAACGAAAGCCTACACGAAGTGACGATGAGCAAAGAGTACTACCTTGGTGCATTTGAAGTCACGCAGACGCAATACCAAACGGTGACGGGGAACAACCCAAGCTGCTATCAAGGGGCTTTGGTCGGTAACCAGAACGCAGATCTTCCTGTAGAGAATGTGTCATGGGAGTGGTGTAGCAATTGGTACGGTGAATATTCCACGGGTCTGGTCAGTGACCCCACCGGGCCAACCATGGGCACAGATCGGGTGAACCGTGGTGGCTGTTGGCTCTACCAAGCCGCGAGATGCCGGTCGGCGACCCGCAACTGGGCCAAGCCATCCTACCGGGATGGTCTCCTTGGCTTCCGCGTCGCTCTGAGTCCATCGGAAATCCCTAAGTCGCCGGAGGCGGGTGATGGAGAAGCCAGTCGATAGTCTGAATGAGAACAGTTTCGCATTGATGATTTTGGTGCTCTTGAGCCTCTGGGGGTTTGGGACCAGCAGCCAGAATCCAAACGGGATCGGAATGCTCGCTAGTATGTTCGTAGCAATCGTTGTTTTTTTTGCTAGGTGTTACATGCGAAACAAACTACTTGCTTATTCCTCTGTGCTTCCCGGACTGATGTGTGGTTGTGGCTTTGGCTGAAACGTCTACGAAATTCGCATTTGCCAACGGTAAATGGGATCTAGGAACGCACGGCCGGCAAGACTGTGCTACGGCAGAGCATGAAAAAAGATTCCGTCGGGTGCTATTGTCTCGGTGCTGCCCAGACAAGAAACACTAGGGGGCTTGGTTAAATTCCTCGCCATTGTCTGCGGTTTAAAGGAGTGTTCGCAAGCCAGCAGCCCCCCCAAACGGCCTACCCGCAATAGCCCCTGAAAAACCCGATTCTGTTTTTTTGTCAAACCTAGAGGTTACGACCTAGTCAAAATCGAATCTTCTGATTCAATAACGCAAGTGAACGACAGGGCAAATCTTCGTCATAACCGTTCATTTTGCTCCCCTACTTGTTTCCAGGAAGCGGTCCCATGCACATGCGATTTCGACGTGGTTTTACACTGGTGGAATTGTTGGTGGTCATTGCAATTATCGGTGTCTTGGTCGGGCTTTTGCTGCCAGCCGTTCAAGCCGCTCGGGAAGCCGCTCGTCGGATGCAGTGCTCGAACCAAATGCGACAAATGACCCTTGCCACAGCCAATTACGAAGCTGCGAACAAGCGAATGCCTCCTGGGCGTCTGTCGCCCGATTGGACCGTAAACGGCGCCCCCCAAGCTAGTTACACAAATTACAACTCTGTCGGCCCAACATCCAACAACATGTTCACCGGCTTTCGATCCGTGCATTCGATGATTCTCCCCTTCATGGAAGCAAACAACATCTACAATCTGATCGATTGGTCGGCTCCCACCGCCGTGCGGATGACTCAAAACGGTGCGCCAGTTAATCGCAATTATGCTGCTTACAACAACGCACAAGCACTGTTCTTGTGCCCCTCCGATGCCAACACTGGACGAATCATCTCGGAGAACAACTTCCGATATAACTTCGGGGGAAGCACCCACTACGCCGGCGCTCAAAATGCAAGTCTCAACAACGTTATCAACGCAACAGGACCAACCGGCCTGTCCTCCGGCGGAAACGGGGCATTCACGATCGGAACCGGTCTGAAACTCAGCTCATTTACCGATGGATTGTCAAACACCTGCGCTTTTTCTGAGCGTACCAAGGGAAGTGGACGGAATCTTGCCGTCGAGCCCCCCACACGAGCCGATATGATCACTTCGCCGAACCGTCAGAACGTAATGCTTGATCCCCAAGTCGTTTTCAACGACTGCTTGAACGCAGCCAGGGTTGGACAACCACCAAGTTCTTTCCATTTCAATTCGGCTGGTCGCTGGCTCGAGGGATCCGACTTTTCCAACGGATGGCCATTCGGATTTTATTCAAGCACCCAGTACAACCACGTGGCCCCACCCAATTGGGACGGCTTCGATTGCGGAACTTGGAGCGCGATTCCAGATGCCCCCGGTGAGCATGCGATCGTTTCGGCAAGAAGCATGCACTCAGGAGGTGTCAACGCATCGATGGGTGATGGTTCGACCCGCTTCGTTACCAACAACATCGACGTGATCGTATGGCGAGCTCTGGGGACCAGAAATGGTGCCGAGGTCGTCAGCGATCCAGATCTCTAAGATTCGTATTTCTTGGAATTTGTCGTCCACTAACGAGAAAAGCCTCTCTGAAGTAACCGGGCCTTATGCATATTCGACGCTTTGTTATTGCTAACGGGATAATCGCGATCACTGTGCTCTTTTGCGTCAGCGGGTGTGGCTCGAGTCAAATGAGGGCCACAGACATCGCCGCTTCGACCCAAACGTTCGAAGACGCAGTCGCAAAACTTGCGGCTAAAGATTACGCTGGCTCGAAAGAGGCTGCTCAAGCGGCACTCAAAAGCGGTGGATTGTCCGCCGACCAGGCCTCAGAGTTGCTGCTGGTCTTGGTGGAGGCAGCGATCGGGGCAGGGGATCTGGATTTGGCCGCTTCGAAACTGACCGAGGCAGAGTCTTTCGCAAATGATATGGCTCGCGTAGCTGTTCTCCAAGGCTTGCTCGAACGCAAGCGAGGAGATCAATCCAAGGCACAAGCGGCCTTCGATAAGGCGAGATCCTTGGATCCCAATGTCCGGATTCCTAATTAACGAATCCTGGAACCGCTAGATTACACGCAGATTCCCAGAGTTACTGGTACGTTTCGCGGTCCTCTTGCGAAACTAAGCGTTTGCTAAATGACTGCCGATGCCGATGCGGTCTTGGTTGTTGAGATGGAAACAAAGACCGCTTCACGTACCCTACGCCTGGTCGCTAGGCATTGACTGTCCATGTGTCGCCACTGGTGAAGAGCTTGTGCAAGTCACCTTGGCCCCGTTGCTCGACGGCTTGGTCAATCTGCCCACGTACGGCTTGCTCAAACGTCTCATGCACAACGTTGCGAAACACCCCAATGGGCTCAGGGAACTGGGGATGACGCATGCGAGATAGCAAGTAAACAAGCGCCGGATCGGCCTGCTCATCATGGAAAAGCAAATCGTCTTCCTTGACCTTGCCCTCTGCCAAATTGACTACTTCGAGCGAAAACCCGTTGAGCCGAATCCCCTTGTCCTTCTCCTTACCGAAAATCATCGGCTTGCCATGCTCAAGCTCTATGGTCGTCTCATCGCGAGTCGCCTTGTCCTGTGCATAACTAAAAGCTCCATCGTTGAACACGTTGCAGTTTTGATAAACCTCGACAAAACTTGTCCCCCGATGCTCTGCAGCACGCTTGAGCACCGTCGCTAAATGCTTGATGTTGCTGTCGACCGAACGGGCGATGAAGGTCGCTTCGGCACCAATCGCAACACTGATCGGATTAAGCGGGTGATCGACCACCCCCATCGGTGTGCTCTTGGTGATCTGCCCTTCGACGCTCGTCGGTGAATACTGTCCCTTGGTCAAGCCGTAGATGCGGTTGTTAAAGAGAACGATGTTCAAATCGACGTTTCGACGTAGCAAGTGGATGAAATGGTTACCACCGATGCTCAGTGAATCCCCGTCTCCTGTGATCACCCAAACACTCAAGTCCGGACGAGCGAGTTTCAATCCCGTTGCCACCGCTGGTGCTCGACCATGGATCGAGTGGACTCCATAGGTATTGACATAGTAGGGAAAACGGCTCGAACAACCGATCCCAGAGATGAAAACGGTTTGCTCTGGTGGAATGCCAATCTCAGGCAATACCTTTTTCATTTGGGCTAGAATCGAATAATCGCCGCAACCAGGACACCAGCGGATGTCTTGATCGCTTGCAAAGTCGTCGGCCTTTAAAACATTCAGTGCTGTATTCATGGCGAAATTTATTGTTGGCTAAATCTTGTTTTGGTGCTTTGGTCTACTTGGTGTGCTCGAGGATCGTCTCGTACAACTCAGAAACCGTAAACGGCTTGCCCTTGATCTTGTTGTATCCGATCGCATCGACCAGATACCGACTGCGAACGAGCATTCGAAGTTGCCCCATGTTGAGTTCGGGGATCAAGACTTTCTTGTAGCGACCGAGAATCTCACCAAGGTTGCTTGGGAATGGATTCAAATAACGGAGGTGTGCATGAGCGACACTCTTACCGGCGGCTTGCGCCCGTTGAACAGCCGTCAAACAAGCTCCGTAAGTCCCTCCCCAACTCAGGACTAACAAGTCGCCACTTTGTGGGCCTTCGACCTCCTGCGGCGGCAACAACTTAGCCGCATTGGCAACCTTCTGTGCACGAATATGCACCATCTTTTGATGGTTCTCTGGATCGTAACTGATGTTCCCAGTCCCATCCTCTTTTTCGATCCCGCCGACGCGATGCATCAAGCCCGGTGTTCCGGGGATTGCCCATGGCCGAGCAAGCAGTTCGTTTCGCAAATAAGGCTTAAATGGCCCGTCAGGATTGTTGCTTTCCTGAGGATGTTGGATCGTAAATGGAGCGAGCTTCGTCACGTCCGGGATCTTCCAAGGCTCCGCACCGTTGGCGATGTAACCATCGGACAAAACGATCACAGGAATCATCAATTGGGTAGCAATCATCCAAGCGTCTTGAACAATGTCAAAGCAATCCCCAGGGCTTCGAGCAGCCAGTACCGGCAAGGGTGCTTCCCCGTTTCGTCCAAACATGACTTGCAACAAATCGGCCTGCTCGGTTTTCGTCGGAAGCCCAGTGCTTGGTCCTCCCCGCTGAACATCGATCACCAGCAAGGGGAGTTCGAGCATCAGCGCCAAGCCCATGGCTTCGGCCTTTAGCGCGATCCCCGGCCCACTCGATGTCGTCACGCCCATCTGACCGCCGTAGGAAGCACCGATCGCCGAGCACACTGCAGCGATCTCGTCTTCGGCTTGGAAAGTACATACACCAAAGTTCTTATACCTCGCCAGTTCGTGCAAGATGTCCGATGCGGGAGTGATCGGATATGACGCATAGAACATCTCCTTGCCAGATCGTTGTGCTGCTGCCAGCAAGCCCCAAGCTAAGGCTTGGTTGCCCATGATGTTGCGATAGGTTCCTGGCGATAGCTTCGCAGGCTCAACATTGTAGGATTGGCCCAGGGCCTCGATCGTCTCACCGTAAGCCCACCCGACGCGAAGAGCTTTTTCATTCGCCGCAGCGATCGCTGATTTGCCCGCAGAGAACTTGCCATGGATGAATCGCAAGGTCGCATCCATGTTTCGACCATAAAGCCAATAGACGAGCCCCATCGCAAAAAAGTTTTTGCAACGATCGGCTTCCTTGGTGCTCAGTCCGAATTCGCTGACAGCTTCCTTGGTCAAGCGAGTCATCTGAACCTTGATCAATCGATATTTCTCCATCGATGGATCTTCCAAAGGACTCGTGTTGAGTTTGGCAAGCTTGAGATCTTTGTCTTCAAAACTGTCTTCGTTGACGATCAGCAAGCCACCTCTGACCAAATCGGCAAGGTTGGTCACCAAGGCTGCAGGGTTCATCGCGACCAGAGCGTCGAGCGTATCGCCCGGCGTGTGGACTTCGTGCGAAGCGAATTGGACTTGGAATCCCGAAACCCCCGCTCGGGTACCTCGAGGTGCGCGAATCTCTGCAGGAAAGTCCGGGAAAGTGGCTACGTCGTTTCCTAGGAGGGCCGAGGTGTTGGTCAGTTGCTGGCCGAGTAACTGCATTCCGTCACCGGAATCCCCTACCAATCGTACGGTGATTCCACTGACAAACTCGACCGGTTTCTCGATCGTCGAAGACGCTTGGGTTGACATATTTCAATGGCTAATAGTGCTTGAGGCCATAAGGGCAGACAGTGCGGGTTGTATCGATTACTCAGGCGAAAAGAGTGAAGCTATTTTGGCAAAACTAGGAGCGGTTGAGTATGTCAAATAGCGACAAATCCAACCCAGCCCCCCTAAATTTCCTCGATGAATCCTTTGTCTTCGAGCCAAGGCAGAGGCCCGAGGTTACTTTTCCACGTGGGAGGTTACGACCACAAGCAGGTTTTTCTCGCGGCTATGCAGGAGCTCACCCACGATTTCGAGGAACCTTTCGTAGAGCCACCAAGAGCAACCGACCAACAGTGGCATCAATAACAGGGCGATCGGAAGTTTTTGGCTCCAAGGGATCGCCAAGTGCAGGCCAAACTCGATGGCCCAAGGGATCGAACACAGTCCCATAAGGATCGGGATGATCGTCGAGAGTGCAAGATTCAAAACCACGGACTTCCAATTGAATTCCTTGGGCTGGAAGCCTTGAGCTGCCATTGGAAACGGGGCCAGAATCGAAATGACATTCGACAGTACCAGATACAAAGGCAAATAAGCCACAAACGCGATCAAGGCTTCGAGGGCTCGCAGCCAAGAAAACCTCCAAAGCAGATTTGTCCCAATCATCGCAGCAACAGCGATGATCAAGACCATCACACCAAACATCCAATTTCGACCACGCAAGATCTCAGATCTGGGCAACCCCGAAAGCACCCAAAATCGAAACCCTGAACGATCAAAACCAAAGATATTGCTTGCGAATGAGGAGCCCAGGTACGTCGAAAACACGGTGAACGCTAAAAGGTAAAAACCTTGATACTGTGTCCCAAGCGGAAACTGGTACTCAAAGGTTGCTGGTGTTTGCCTCGGTTCTGGCTGATTCGCTTGAGGTTCTGGTGCACTTGGAGCTTCAGCCTCAGACGATGGATCCTCAGGGACTTGCACAACCGTCGGGCTAGGTGGTTGCACCTGGGGAGGGGCGACAAAGGGTCTCTGGCTGAAAATCACAATCAGAAACAGCGGCTGGAGTAGCGGTATGAGCATGGCGAGCTTAAGTTGCGGCGATCGCCAAAAGAGAGTCCACGTGATTGCGGCAATCGCCGAGGCTTGCTGGCTGAGCCCAGGAAAAGTTCGCTCTGTCCAGCGTACCGCATCTGACCCCACAGCACCCGTTGCAGTAGCAGAAACGCCGCCATTTGAATCCTTGGATCGCTTGTTGCTCAAGGCCGATTCGGTGTCGAATCCATTTTGATAGTAACGTCTGGTCATGCGATAATTTGCTCGAAGCGACCAAGCGGAAATCAGCCACATGCAAGGTAGCCAGACAAACGACCACTTACCTAGCAGCGACATTCCTGAGAACATATCTGCCAACCAAAAAAACGGACAAACCGAGTCGAGCACCTGCGTCCAATACAAAACACTTCCGCCTTGTCCTATCCGACGGATCAAGAACGAGGACATTGAGAATGCGACACCGATAAAGGAGAGCAAGATCGGGACGATGGTCGCAAGAAGCTTGCGGGTTTTCGGATTCGCAATCCAGACAATGATTTTTCCTTGTACATGCGATGTCAGGGCAGCGACCATCAAAGCCATCGACAAGACCGGCACAATTCTCCAAAGGCCCACGAAGCCTTCGATCACGCAACTCCCTAAAGCCAATCCCAGCCCCGATGCCACAAAAAACAGGATCGGGAGATTGATCCAGGTCAAAAGAAAGTTAAATGCAAAAACACTCTCGGGTGGGATCGGCAAGTGCATCAATCGTTGCAACGAGAGAGCATCCCCGCGAATCATTTCGTTGGCCAAACTAATCAGCCAAAAGAACACGAAGAAACCGCACAGGGCGTTCCAAGCCCCCATCGGCGCCATCGTCTTCCCGCTTGCCACCGCACCGGCGAGTGCGACACCACCAGCAAACATCGCTGCAAAACAGACGAGTAAACCCAGGACAATCACCACGAAAAAGATCGAACCGAGCCACCGACTGATGATCGCTTCTTTCATCCAACGATTGATCCGACCGCGCCAATAAGCGCTGACCAATGCATTCCACTGATGGAACTTGTGCGACAAACTATCAAATTCGCTCATGAACCTTGCTCCGAGGTAAGCCAATCGAGCCTTGCTCCCTGCGATTCGATGAGTTCCGCACCAGTGGCTTTGATGAACGCGTTCTCCAGCGATCCACCTTCGACCAAATCGGCCAATGACGATTGAACGACCAATTTGCCCGAGACGATGATTCCCACATGCGAACAAAGCCGCTCGACGATCTCCAGGACATGCGAGGTCAAGAACACGGTTCCACCGCTAGCGGTAAATTGCAAGAGCAACTCGCGAATGGTTCTCGAGGCCACCGCGTCGACACCTTCGAACGGTTCGTCCAAAAACAAGAGTTGTGGTCGATGGATCAAAGCAGCAGCGAGCGAAAGCTTTTTGCGCATCCCATGGGAAAAGTCCATCGCTACTTTCCTCGGGTCATCCTCCAAGTCCAGTAGAGACAATAATTCGCTCGATCGTTGACGGATCGTATCGCGAGCCAATCCGTGGATACGACCGACAAAGGTCAAGTATTCCATGGCCGAGAGGTGATCGAACAGAGCAAGGTTCTCTGGGATCACCCCGATGGATCGCTTGACCTCTAAACTCTGTTTCGCATCGAGCATGTTCTTGCCGAGAACTTCGACCGACCCTGAGGAAGGTTGCAAGAGTCCAGTGAGCATCTTGATCGTCGTCGATTTACCTGCTCCGTTTGGGCCTAAGAACCCGTAGAAAGTACCGCTCGTGACCTCCAGATCGACCTGGTCGACCGCGGTCTTACCCGAGAAATGTCGGCTCAGTTTATCGGTGCAAATCGCAGCGACCATTTCGTTGTTACCTCGTGAGCTATTGTGCCGGCCGATCGAGTCCAACCTGCGCAAACGTCCGAACCTCTAGCGGATCCAGTACTCCGATTGCTCACGAATGGTCTTGAGCCAGTCGACTGCCGTATGAGGCAGATCGTGCTGATGATTATATCCAAAATGTGTCATGATGGCTTCATCATGGTAAGCCACCACCGACAAAGCGATCAGCAACAAATAGGTTGCGATGTTTGCTAAGCGGGACTCGCCAAGGAACTTCAGCGCCGTTCCAAACGAGTGCTTAAAGACATACTTACCTCTCCGAAACTCGACCGACCACAACTCATCGAGCAAGATGTGGGACATAAAACCAACAAAAACTGCGACTGTTTTAAAAAGCCTTGGATGGATGTTCTCAGAGGCCGACACCAAAAAGACAAACAACGCAGCGATGAATGCTGCCGGCAGACTATGCCACATTCCACGATGCACCGTGTAACGACGAAACAATTCGGCAATCCCGAACCTTAGGAAAAAGTAAATCACTCCAGTGACCACCAGCATCATCTCGTGCGATAGCCCAACGCGTTCGAGTCGATCGAGCATAAGCATCGGGACAAAGGCCGCCGCAAACGCGACCGCTTCACGCAACGGAATTCCTGAATCGCTATCCAAGTCCGGAAGCATCCCACTGACCGAGCACAGCCCACCGGCAATCAGGCAACTCTCCCAAGGCATCCCGGACTGATAACCACCTATACCAAGCAACGCACCAGCCATGGTGCTGACGGTGATGTGGGTTTTAAAATCCGCCATGAATCGCTCCGGAGCGTTGCTTTCCAAAACGCAAACTTGGGTGTCACTAGGGTAGGGGAGGGGACTCTGTTCGATCCAGCCCTCGTTACAATAGGTACATTCGCTCTAATGCTATTAGCATTTTGGCTCGGGCCTGACAAGACAGTTCTGGTTTTGGGGCGTTTCAAGCGACCGTCGAGCGAGCAACTAAGCTTAAATGATGTCAAAAAATGGTCTTTTGTTGACCTGTGGCAAGTTGTTACAAAGATTGCTGGTATTAAGTGAGTCATTCCTCCAATGGTTCCTAGCAACGGTCCAAACCTCATGCAGACTTACGACATCATCATGCTGATTATCTTGGCTTCGGCCGCGATCTTCGGTGCGATCAAAGGTTTTGCATGGCAAGTCGCTTCGCTTGCATCGATCATTGTGAGTTACTTCGTTGCCAATCATTTCAGGCACGATGTGGCCAAGCACATTAATGCCCAGCCACCTTGGAACGTTTTCCTAGCGATGCTGCTATTGTACTTTGGAACAAGCCTTGCGATATGGCTAGTCTTTCGCATGATCAGCTCGTCGATCGATAAGATCCGGCTCAAGGAGTTCGACCGCCAGCTCGGAGCCGGTTTGGGCCTGCTCAAAGGAGCCGTTCTGTGTTGCATCGTTACGATGTTCGCCATGACGCTTCTTGGGCCAAATCAAAAAACCGTCATTGCAAGGTCCAAAAGTGGGCAATACATCGCCCAAGCTCTCGCCCATGCAGGATCGATCATGCCACCAGAGGTCAAAGAAGTCATTGGTCCGTATATCGCCAATGTCGAACGGCAGCTTGAGCAAGGTCGTACGCCCGAGGGGTTCCCAGTCCCTCTGGATCTCCAAGGTGCCAACGGCACGAGCCTTGGAAACGATCTGATGCGAGGCATTGGGCTCGAAGGTGCCACAGGTCAAAATGCAAATGGGCAATCTGGATCCAACGGCGGAATCCTCGAAAGGTTTTTAGGAACAAGCCCCAGAACCACGACGGTTCCACAGGGTTCGCCCCAGAATTTTCCTCAGGCCACTCCACCATCAGGAAGCACCAACACTTGGTACGGCAACGACATTCTACCCACGGCCCCAGCGTCTCCCCCAAGACAACCGCAGCCAATCCAGCCACTCCCACCCAATCAGGGCTTCCCCGGTGGCACACCGGTTCTTCCGCCATTGCCGTTTTGAGTTCTGGACAAGCCCGTGTGGTAAACTATCCTAAGCGGTAGTCTTGCTTGCCCAATTCACTCTCGGAGACTGTAATCATGCGATTCACTTTCGGCTTACGCGTTGTTGCCATTGCTTTATTCACGGGTCTTGTGTTTAGCTTTACGAGCTATGGCGATGAGCGAGAGGAGATCAAGCTTCGCATTCAGGAGATCAAGAAACAAGCAGCACAGCTGCTCGAAGAGGGTCGCAAGGACAAAGCGGCTGGACTGATGCGTGAGCAAGAAGAGCTCATGGGCAAGCTCCGGCGCATGAACAGCGAGGGGAAGGCCGAAGGCCGCGGACCTAGTCCAGAGGAACTGAAACATCGCATTGAAGAAATCAGGAAACAAGCCGACCGTTTGATGGACCAAGGCCAAAAGGACAAAGCGGCTGTACTGATGCGTGAGCAAGAAGAACTCATGAACATACTCCGGCACATGGTTGGTGAGGGTAGGGCCGAAGGATCAGGTCCGAGCCAAGAGCAAATGGAGAAATTTGAACGGGCGATGCAAAAAGTCCGGCATTTGCGAATCGCGTCGGAGCATCTCAAGCATGCCGAAATGCACGATATGGCATTAGAATTGATGCGACAAGCTGAGGGAATCGAGCAAGATTTGCGAAATGCAAAGGAGAAGATGTCCAGTCAGCCCCGCAAGGATCAGCCCGAACGAAAGAGGGATGAAGCTCGAGGGCTTGAGGATCGCCTCAATGGCATGCAGCGAGGGCTCGATGAGTTGCGAGGTGAGAATCAGCAACTTCGCATGATGATTGAGAAGATCGCACAAGGGCTTCGGCAACCTAAGGTTAGCGATAATTCGCAATCCAATCCCAAACAACCGCGAGTCGATGAAAGCATGATGGCGTTTTCAAAACGCCAGATGGCTAGGTTAGACAAAGACAAAAGCGGCTTCTTAACCTGGGATGAATGGATTGAGGATCGCCACTCCTTTTCCGATGTAGACGTCAACAAAGACAGCAAGGTCGACGTCGAGGAGTATGCAATATTTCGCAACAAAAGATAGTTGGGTTCTTCGGTTGTTATCATTGTTGAAAGTCGTTCGCGACCACTAATTGTTTTCAGGCCTGGAAGGCCGACACAACCTCTGCCGGGGCCTTCGAGGCCCCGGTGGCCTGACAAAAGAAGAGGCACAGGCCCGAGGGGCCGACACAACATGGTTCGACATTCCTCATCAATCCAAGCTTTCACGTTGGCGCAACTCCGATATGGAATGCTGCTTGATAGCCGATCTTGATAACAAATGGAACATAGTTTGGTTCTGCTTCACGAGCCGCTAACGCGGCTTCCAAAAAGTAGACTTTACGTAGTGATTGAGAACTTCATTGCCAAGCCTTCTCCGAAAGGTGTAGAATACGGACAGTAGGCGAGATTGGGACCGAGAATCGTCGTCCCGGTGCGGTTGTTGCTGTTTGGATTGTAGAAGAAAATTCGCCACCTCGATTGGTTACCGCTTACCCTGGGGATAGCATGACGATCAAAGTTCTGGGAGTTTTTACTTTGCTACTCGGCTTGGTGCTGATTGTCTGCATGGTTATGACTTGGCGAGAAATGCGGAGCGCTATGTTGTGGCGTGAACAGATGAGTACGTTGACGTTGCGTGAACAGATGATTGCGATGAAATCAGAGTTAGCACCGACGCCCGCTTCGATGCCGCTGACTAGATTTGTATGCCCAGAGTTTTTTGACACTAGGTTTGCAGGGCCCAAGCCTGCGAAACGCGCCCAAGCGGCCTCCAATAGAATCTACATCATCGGCGGCGGTTCTTTCGCGTTAGTGATCGCAGGAATTACTTTGCTGGTGCTGCCGCGTCGCCGCAAGTCGTTATCATCGACAGCTCTCGTTGCGGCCCTGTGATTGCATACTTAAGAAGGCAGGAGAAAATTTGTGCCAGAGAATATACCAGGAAAGAAAATATTCATCGATCAGCTTGAAGAGATGTTTGAGAACATCGCTAGCGGGCCTGGCTGGGACATGCGAGAACCGATGCTCTGGGGACATTTCTTCACCCACCACGAGCCATCTCTACTTGAGTCGGCAGTAGAAAAGTTGGAAGGCATGGGCCTTAGCTATGTAGACATCTTCCTCTCCGAAAAGGAGAGCGAGGATGAGCCGGATCTATTCTGGCTGCACATGGAAGAAATTAGGGTCCATAGTCCGCAGTCTCTGGATAAGAGAAATGATGAGTTCTATCTCTTTGCAGATCAAGAAGGCTTCGGCTCGTATGATGGAATGGATGTTGGCCCAGTGCAGTAAATAGACTTCTAACCATTCGCTTCAGGGTCGACGGCCCTGACGGGCCGAGTCTTGTACTCAAGCGTTCCTTACCGGTGGTTCAAGCCACCGGCATAGGGTGGGCTAGCACCCCCAGGCTTGAAGATGTCCCAAGGGCAAAATCAAAATACATTGGATACTTTCGAGTCGGCTGCTTGATCTGCGGCGATGCCGATCACTAAGGCAAATCGGCTTGGAATTGAATCCTTTGGCCGGCAACCAACCGGTCGCATTCGATCGAAAGCTCTGGTTCGGTAGAAACCTGAGGAATAGAAAAATCTCTTGTCTCTCCGGGCAAGAGTCCCTTGAGGGAATTCGCCGAGCGGACCCCATCGACTGCAGGATGAGCATCGTAGTAGATCGGAGCAATACCGATGTTTTCGATTCGAAGTTCGCTGTGGTTTCGTCCGGTTGCAAAACGGGTGACTTTGAAACGGTATCCAAGTTGCATCCCCGCCTCGCGAATCACCTCGGCTGATCGAAACCTGGGTTGATCGTCTCCGATCATAAACGAGATGTGGTACTTGGCGGCTTGATGCGCAAATGGGATCCCATAAGGCCCGTTGCTCGCGAGTGCATCTCGTTGATCTTTCTTGCTAAAGAAACTGAACTCGCCACCTGTAGGTGCGATTTTCCAACGATCAAGTCCGAGGGTCTTCCAGTTAGGTGCATTCCCTTGCGCATGACTTTTATGATTGAACGAATCATCAAAAAGCCCGAATTGAAGTTTTCTGAGTTCTGCGTTTTGGAACGGAGCATAATCGCCTGCTGCGTCCACGGAAATCATCCAAGGAGTTTGCGAGAACTGCTTGCCAAGATGCTTGGCGAACTCAGTTTGAAATGCGATATCGGGGAATGTTTTGCCAGGGATCATCGGGCCGTCATAAATGTGATACTCGGCCCATAGACCAAATCCGACTTGGACGAAGGCAATTCGAGAATCGCGGTCGTATTTCTCTGCGAATTTGCTGAAGAAATCCAGAACGAAAGCCTTCCAAGTTTCGTTGCTCCAGTCGGGGAAGCCCGTCGGCTTACCTTCGCTTTTCGCATTGGTCTCAGCATAGTCACGAAGTTGCTTGATACAGGTTGGAACGCCTGTTGGTTGACCGACATAAGCGTCATGCCACCGGAGAATCGCTTGATGTTTTCTGCCTGCGATTTCGGAGAGGAGTTGCTCGACTACCGTCCAGTTGTATTGGCCATCATCACCGACAACTTGGCTATACTTCAGATACGCATACTCTAGCTGGATCGGTGAACTGGATACAGACTCATTGGTGCTCCATAGAACGATCCCCGTCATCGGTTGGACACCGGTGATGCTAGAACGCAGGCTTTGGTTTTTCAGATCTTGAGCCGAGACAATTGCGAGTGAAAGAAACAAGAAATAGAAAATCGCGATAAGGACTGTGGGCTTATTCGTCATGATGGATGTGTTGGTTTTTCGGGGTCTTCAGGAATCATTGTGGCTAAGAGTATATGCTACTTCCTCTTAAGAAGTCTTGTAGCAAAGAATTGTCCGAAGCGTGTCTCGGGTCGAAACCAAATCCTGTTGGGCTTGCATAACCTGGCTAAGGCTTCGGTAGACTGCCGGCGATTCGTCCAGCAACCGACGAGCATGCTCTTTGGGATATACGATCGAACCCATGATCGCCTTGAAGTCTTTGACTTGTAATTTCCCAAAAGCCTCTGAGCGACTCATCGTTCGGCCTGCACCATGCGATGAACTGCACAGCGACTGAGGATTCCCTTTACCCACGACGATTCGACTTCCGCTGACCATCGAACCGGGGATAATCGCAACTTCTCCTTTACGTGCCGAGTTGGCGCTCTTGCGATGCACGATGAGCTCGTGGCCAAAATGATGTTCGATCCTTGCGAAATTATGTGGCGAGTCGATATAGCTCGATTCAATAGGACTCGCGTTGAGAAGATCATCGAGCGAGTCAGCAAGATGGTTGAGCATCCGCAGACGGTTCTCGCTCGCATAACGCATCGCCCACTGCATATCCGAAAAATAAGCTTGCCCGTTGTCGGTTGCTAACTCTAAATAGTCAATCTCATCGCGTCGAGTGTTTCTCAAATGCCAATCGGTGATCGCTTGGCCCATGCTTCGAGATCCCGAGTGAACCAATCCCCATAGACAGCCGGCTTGGTCGACCTCGAGTTCGATAAAGTGGTTGCCGCGCCCGAGAGTTCCGAGTTGCAACAATCCCTCGCGGGCAGCTTGCTTTGCAAGAGCCGAGTTGCTCAGTTGCTCGGCACAACAAGCTTGCGGAAATGCCTTAGCTGCCAGAGGGCTCGGTTGCATCAGGCTAGGGACTAAGCGTTCGAGATGGCTGAGAATCGAAACGAGAACCGACTGGCTAATTGTATGTGACTGGATATCGAAACATACGGCTGAGAATCCACACCCGATGTCTCTGCCGATCGCTTCGGGATAGATCCTGTGGGTCGTGGCTAGTACACAGCCGTTGGGTATGCGATTACCGGGTTGTACATCGGGCATGATGGCCACTCGGAACGCATCATCGAGCCGAGCCAAACGTTGGACTTGGCTTGAGACAGCATCTGAAAGACGATCGCATGTCCAAGCGTGTATCTTTTCGTCTTTGATTTCACGAGGAGTTTTTTGGTTAATCAGCCTGACTTTCATCGATTCGGTGGGCGGCGCAGGGGAGGACTCGAAATGTCAGGCTAGGGACTTTTTTGCGGTGGATAGAGCCGGCGATTTCCGAACGCAGTTGCCCACGAAGATCGTTGGCAGCATCGAGAATAACCGCTTCGTCGTAGTCAAAATCATCAGCGACAGGCCCGAGTGTCACCAGGAAGTGATTGCCTTTGGCTGGTTCGACACCGACGACATCGAAGTTCACGAGCAGTCCAATCCCCAGACTTCCACGGATGCATCTGGCGATTTGGCTTGCCAGTCGCAGTGCAGCATGGTTAGGTTTATTTTTACGGCGAGATTGCTGGCTTTTTCGATATTCCAAACGAGGGTCGATGCCGTCGCCTTCGCGCAGTGAGGCGACGAGAGTCTCGGGATTTTTGATACGTCGAAAGGCCGGAGTGTCAGAGTCTTGGTGCAATTGTTGATCCAAAGGGGAATCCTTGAGGAGGAGAAAAATCCGAAGCATCATTGTGCTTGATACTTCAAAGAGACACTCGATGGCGATTTGGTTCGGGGGGGGGCGACCCGAGGGGAGGGGGGGACGGCATTGACGGTGTTGACAGCATTGACCAGATTGACCGCGGACATTGTTGACGGAGTGACCTCATTGGTTGGGTGACCTCTTTGGCAAGGCTTTCATTGGCCCTCGCCGTCAACAATGTCAATCCGGTCAATCCTGTCCGCTGTCAACACAGTCAATCTTGTCAACACCGTCAATGACGTCAAATAGACGCCGCCGTCAGGCGGCTTGGCAGGTGTTTTCAGTCTTTGAATCCCCTTCCAATCTATTTATGCATTCTTGAAGATGGATTAAAGTGACTCCATGAAGAATGACGCTGAATCCTATCGAGTACAACAAATCAAACAATGAACCAGAAAATTACCTGAAGAACCCAGTCGACGATCTAGCGATCATCACAATTGATTGCGACGATGAAGATACCGGACAAACTCCAGTTACTCCTCCCCAAAGACCATGATCTCCGCAATCTTCGGACGTGCCTGATGATCCTTCAACTCCGGATTCGGCAATGTGGTGAGCCGAATGTATCTTGCTCGACGCACACGAATCGAATGATCATAGGGATACTCATACTCGATCCGGTCTTGATCCTGCCATTGCCGATCGATCGAGTAAAATTCGCCCGGGACCAGTTTACTCTCGACTCCCTGGCCAGCAATCAACTTGCCATTGACCTTTAAACTTGCACCTTCGTCGACCCAACTGGGAACCCTGATCGATACCGTAAACCGCTTGGACTCCTTGCTCTCGATCACCAGTCGACCACTGAAAAGCCAATAGTGCGCGGTCGACTCCAATCGCCTCGAGCACCTTGCGATTGACCTCAAGCCCTTGGGCGATCGGTCCGCTTTGTGTCAGTCTTACCGAGCCGACTGCAGGATCTTGCCAATGGTCTTGAGCAAGTGCGCACGATACAGCGATCAGAGTTGTCGCAACGGTGGCAAGTAAAATGGCTGACCTGGCCTTGAACATAAATTAAGCTCAATGGACACATTCAAAAAAGAAAAAAGGGCAGGGGGGTGACTCCTGCCCTTAGGCTCATCAATGATCCAATCGAATGATCTAGATCGTTCTAAAGCAAACCTTTGAGGGCTGCCAAGGCAGCATCGTAGTTCGGTTCGCTGGTTACTTCGGGAACGATCTGCGCATAGACAACCTTGCCCGATGCATCTGAAACGACCACGGCTCGGGTGAGCAGCTTCAGTTCATCGATCGTCATGCCAAACTTGGTTCCAAAATCGCCTGACTGGTAATCGCTGCCAACTCGCATGCTCTTGATCGACTCGGCCCCGCAGAATCGATTCATTGCAAAAGGCAAATCGCGGCTGACCGTCACTGCGTTGATCTTGCCCTCGAGGGCCGCTAGCTCGCTGTTGAACTTACGGGTCTGGATCGCACAGACTCCCGTATCGAGCGATGGAACCATCGAGAAGATCGTCGGCTTACCGAGCACGTCATTTCGAGTGATCGTCTTAAGACCGCCCTCGAAGTAGTGAAGGGTAAACTCTGGCAAACTGCTCCCGACTTTGAGCTCTTCGCCCAACAGCGACATCGGGGCTCCCTTGAACGTTATCACTCCAGACCGAGCCATATTCAAACTCCTAACTTGAGAACCCAAAGGGTCGATTCGTCTTGTAAACCTACAAAAAGCCGAGGTTTGTGCACCTACGGCAAACTTGCAAAGAATGTAGGCTAGTCGACCAAAAGGTCAATCCTTTCGGATTATAAGGATTTTGCGTATACTAACGGCATGACTGTCCGGGCTGGCTCGGAACTTAAAAACGCAAGGTAAATCCCGGCGTTTTTGGCTGTTTCACGACGGCTTGGGTGGTCGAAGCCCAAGGGCAGGGCAGGGGGGACAATGGATTGCCCTGTCAACTACCAGGACGATAGCTTTCACAACGAGTCGATTATGGTCAAAGTACGTGACTTCCTCGGGCCCTACCGCTTGGCTCGCCTGATTCGATTGGGCAGCACTTGCCAAGTCTGGGAAGCGATCCTCGAGCAAGACAACAAGCGGTACGCATTGAAAGTCTTGCGACCCGAGCAGCGCGGCAACAAAGAGGAAATCGGTTTTTTGAAGCATGAGTTTGAAGTAGCTAAAGAGCTCAACCACAAGAACATCATCAAACTCATCGAGTACCGAACCAATGCCGAAACCCCCTTCATCGTCATGGAACTCTTTAGTGAACTAAACCTGAAAATGGCGATTCGCAAAGGCCCCGAGGCGATCGCCTATCAGCTTGCATCCATCGTCGACCAATCCTGCGAGTCCCTCTACTACCTTCATTCGAAGGGCTACGTTCATTGCGATATCAAACCGGACAATCTTCTGCTGAGTCGCAACTGGGAAGTCAAACTCATCGATTTTACGATCGCCAAGAAAATCCGAACTGGACTCGGTAAACTCTTCGGTGGCAAGAACAAAGTCGAAGGCACTCGGTCGTATATGTCGCCAGAACAGATCAAAGGTGGAAGCCTCGATCCACGGAGCGACATCTACTCGATGGGTTGCATGATCTATGAACTCATCGGCGGCAAACCTCCCTACACAGCTAACACCCCTAACGATCTTCTCAATAAACACGTCTCGGCACCAATACCGTCTTTACTTGTCAACAACGACAATGTCTCGTCCGATTTCAACAACATCGTACGAAAGATGCTCGCCAAGAAACCTGAGGAACGTCCCCAAGACATGTGGGATGTGATCAAGATGCTGCGAAGCACGCCCATCTTCAAGAAGCCACCGAGAATACCCACGACAAACCCCTTCGATGACTATCAAGGTGGTGGCAGGATCGAGCCGGCTAGCTAACCGTAATGATTCTACTGACTTGAATCAAACAACAAAAAGGAATTATGAGCACAGCACCCAAAGGATTTGAATTCGAGCAACCAATACTCGACATCGAAGCTCGCTTACGTGAACTCGAAGCACTGACCCAGCCGAGCGAAACCGAGCAAGAAGAAGTTCGGCAACTTCGCCGCCGTTGGACTGAAACAACGCGAGAGATCTACGCCAAACTTTCCCCTTGGGAAGTTGTCCAAGTCTCCCGTCACAAAGATCGTCCCTATACCAAAGACTATCTCAATTTGGCGTTCGATGAGTTCATCGAACTCCATGGCGATAAGTTCTTTGGAGATGACCGCGCGATGCTCACCGGCTTTGCCAAGCTTGGGCGCCGCAAAGTGATGGTCGTCGGACACCAAAAAGGAAGAACCTTCAAGGAACGGGCAGCGTGTCACTTTGGCTGCGCGCATCCTGAGGGATACCGCAAAGCGATGTCCAAGATGAAATTGGCCGAGAAATACAAGCTGCCGATTATCGCATTCATCGATACCCCAGGAGCTTATCCAGGCATCGGTGCCGAAGAGCGTGGCCAAGCTCAAGTCATCGCCGAAAGCATGTTCTTGATGAGCCAACTCAAGACGCCGATCGTTTGCGTGGTCATCGGCGAAGGTGGTTCAGGTGGAGCCCTGGGGATCGGCTTAGGCGATCGAGTTGCGATGCTCCAGTATTCGTACTATTCGGTGATCAGTCCGGAAGGTTGCGCAGGTATTTTGTGGAAGAGTCACCAGCATGCGCCCAAGGCGGCCGATGTGCTGCGGTTTACTTCGGCGCATCTACCGAAGCTTGGGGTGGTCGATGACGTGGTCGAGGAACCCTTGGGAGGAGCCCATCGTGACCACCACCAAATGGCATCCAGAGTCAAGGCTTATTTATCGAAGACACTCGACAGCTTGTGCAAGCTGCCGGTCGAGCAACTCATCGATAGCCGATACGGGAAATTTCGGAGGATGGGTTCGTACTTGGAGCAGCTCGAAGACGGATCGCTCCAGCAATTCGGCCATGCCTTTGTCAGTTAATCGGCTTGAGTCGATCGACTGCGATAAAAACCAATCCGGTAGCCTAGCCTGGTGATCCATTCGATGGCGATGAGTACCAGACAAATCTGTAGCAGTGCTTTGAACATATAAAACGTAAACGGCGGATCGATCGGCGCGATCGTCCATGGTACGTAAGGTTGACCGATCGAGTATTGGATCCATGCACCGAGGTTTGGCGGAGTGAGGATCAGGTTGTGGAAGTAGAGCTTGGAGCAAGCCGCTTGAAGCACTGCTGCCACGAGCATCCAAGCGGCTAGGAAGATCGAGCCAAGCGTAAGTTTGGCCAACTTGCTCGAGTATTTCTGATTGATGATCGCGGTGATGGCGAGCCAGTGGATTGGAACGAGCGTGCCACCTACAAGTCCGGTCACCCAGGGCTGAGAACCGAACGGGAAGAACTCATACCAAGTCGGAGAGTCTTCCCCTGCGAGCATCCCCGAGGACCAGCTTTGAAACCAGCGTTGATAAGCAAGCGTCGCTATTGCAATCAGAGTCACAGCAAGTCCCAGCTTGGCGATCGATAGCGTTGCAGGTTTTCTGCTTGGGGCATGGATCGGCCAGATCCCCACTCCTGCGGCCCACTGGATGAATTTCGCGATCGTCACACCGACGAGAAGAAAGCAAACCCAGTGGGCTGCTTGCATCGCAAACCAAAAGACTCTAGGGGATACGAACCCTGTGCTGGCCGGGCCATTGATCGATGAGGATGTAGCGATCAGGAAGCGGCATGTGCAGCTTACCGAGAGGAGCATGGCGATCAGGATTGGTCCGATCCAACGATTTTTTGGTGGTTGCGAAAGGTTCCAAGCGATCCACAGAGTCGTGACGCTCATGGGCAGGAAAAGCAGTCCGTTGGAGACTTCGGCTAGAAACTCTTGCTGCCAAGCGATGGCAAGTTGTCGAACGAAGAAGCCGACAACGATGCACAGGATCAGAGCTAAGAAGGACGCAATCCCGAAATTTCTTGGGGTTGCTTTTGGTTGTTTTTGCACTTGGTAGATTGCAGTTGGCCTTCGGCGATGGGTGAGTTGGACGATGATAACGAAAAATCCGAAAATTGGGGTTCTCGCGGGAGTGCTTGCGGTTCGGGTTGGGTAAACTATTCGGTTTGCAGATCTGGAGTCACAGGCGTCTGGCAAACTGCAACTGGCCAGAATATGCACCGAGTCCCAAAAACCACGAAAACGCAAAAAACCCAGGGAAAACCCAACCCTAAACCGAACATAATAAACATTATCGGACGTTATTGGCGGGTTTTAGATCCGTCCGATCCGTCGTTTTTTCCACCCCGAATATGAATCCATACGAACCGCCCAACGAAGATTCCCGGCTAAATGATCGCTCACCGCAGCGAGTCGATCAGACAAGCATCGTTTGCGTTGCTCGATTCACAAACACCGAACAAGCCGCTGTCGCGAAACTTACCCTCGAAGCCCATGGTATCCGCTGCGCTTTGAGCAATCAGTCGGCTATCGGAATGTTTTGGCTTATGTCCGATGCCATCGGCGGTGTCGAAATCCTAGTCACAAAAACAGACGAAAGCAGAGCTTTGGAACTGCTCGATCAATCATCGACCAGTTCTGCAGACCTGATCGGCGAAGCTTGGAAAACAGACCCCCAAGAGGAGTTCCAAGCCCCGGAGGCTGAATCGCTAACCGACATACCGCCTTCTGCCCGAGAGGAAAATGCGGTCCGTGCACTGCGGGGTGCTGTCTTAGGCATCCTGTTTGTGCCCCTGCAAATCTATGTTTTCTATCTGCTACTTTTCAAAATTTTCGCTTCCGATGAACCCCTCCGCCCTGTTTACACCCGTCGGGCTTGGCAAGCAGCCCTCATCAATATCCCCTACATTATCATGATCCTATTTATCATTCGATGGACAATCCAGGGCGTCTAGCCGGCGATAGCAAGCTCCCCCCTACCCTATTTTTCACCATAACAAGATCACAACGATGAACCAACAAAATCCATTCCCTCGCAGATTCGTCCTGAAATCCGCAATGGCCGGGTCGGCAGCAAACTTCCTGTCGCCCATCTTCCCAAAGGCCTCTTTGGCAGCCGAAAATGCAACTCAAAGTCCCAATGAGCGGATCCAACTTGGGATCATCGGCATCGGACCTCGATGCACCTACGATGTCAAAGCCATGCTTCCGTTTACAGACGTGCGATGCGTCGCGATTGCCGATGTCCAAGCGTCCCGTCGCGATGCCGGCAAACAACTCATCGATGGTTTCTATGGAAACCAGGATTGCAAACTCTACTCGGACTTTCGCCAGTTGCTCGATCGCAAAGACATCGACGCTGTCTTGATCGCCACCGGAGACCGTTGGCATGCAGATGCCTCAATCATGGCCGCTCAGGCTGGCAAGGATGTCTACAGCGAGAAGCCCTGCGGCATCACCATCGAAGCTTGTCAAAGACTAGCCGATACGATCCATCAAACCAAACGTGTTTTTCAAGCCGGTACGCAGCGGCGAAGTGTTCCGAATTTTGTTCAAGCCGTCCAGTGGGTGCACCAAGGCAAACTCGGAAAGTTGCAAAGCATGCATGCTTCGGTTTACATCCCAGTCCTTGAGAACAATTGGCTTGCTCCCGAGCCACTGCCTGATAAGTCGATTGTGGATTGGAACCTATGGCTCGGCCCTGCACCTTGGCGACCCTACAATAAAGCCTACTGCGAAGGTAAATGGAGGGGCCAGTGGGACTTTGACTCCGGTGCTCGTCTTCTCGA
>JBJSXX010000440.1:0-10556 GCA_046086605.1 Pirellula sp.
ATTGCAATCGGCTGGTATTTCGGTTTTGATCACCGATCACGATGCCCAAGAGATTCTCAGAAGTGTTGATCGTTGCTATGTTATCGACGATGGAATTGTCTTTTGTGAAGGCAAGCCAGATGCGGTGCGGCGTGATCCTCAGGTGCGTAAGAAGTATCTAGGGGAGCTAGCGGATTTTGAAATGGTTAACTCGTCGCAACAAAACCGTGTCGATACCCCAAACCATGAACCAGCCGTCGTGCCTGCCCCAAAGAAAGGGCTCTTCGAGCGATTGAGCCCTCGTCGTCGATCACCCTAATCCTATCGCCAATGCGGGAATCCATACGTGTCGCTTCCACAGCAAGTCTCCCGCGCTAAGCTACTAGAGCGATATTCGTTTCGATTCCTCATCCTCTTGGCGCTACTCTTGCCCCTGATTCTCTGGGGAGCTTCGAAGATCAAGATCGGATCGGCATCTGCCCATGCTTGGCTACCCGAAGGACGGATCGAACGGACTCAGTACGAATGGTTCACGAATCGATTTGGATCCGATCAGTACCTGGTAGTCTCATGGGACTCCTGCGCGATGAGCGACCATCGCCTCGAAGCCCTTACCAACAAGATTCGGGAATTGGACTCTGTACCAACCTCAGATAGACCCCAGCCCTTGGTCGATTCCATTCAGACATCGTCCGACATTTTCAAGAGCCTTGTCGAACCACCTCTTAACCTAAGTCCAGCCAACGCTCGAGCAAGGCTCGAAGGATCGTTTCTTGGAAAAGACGGCACCGCAGCCGTCTTCGTCCGCTTCAACTCCGAAGGAATCGCCCAGCAGAAACAATCGATCGAACTGGTTCGAAGCGCTGCCGATCAGGTCGTAGGCCTTGGACGTGAACCCCTGCAAATGGTCGGCAGTATCTACGAGGCTTTCGCGGTCGATGAAGCCGCCGAGAAAAGCCTTAAACGTTTGGTGCTTCCTTCGAGCCTCATGGGAGTGGTGCTCGCATGGTTGTGCTTGAGAAGTGTTCGAGGTGCTCTGACGGTCTTGCTCATTGGAGGCATCGGTCAGCTCATTGCCGTAGCCGTCGTAGCCCTTACCGGAGGTGAATTCAGCGCCGTGCTTATCGTCCTACCGACATTGGTGTTTATGCTCACCTTATCGGCAGCTGTCCATTTCATGAACTACTATGGCGATGTGGCCTATTCGCATCGCGATCATCTCGGAGCCCGCGCAATCTTGCTGGGATTCAAACCCAGCGTCCTTGCAACCCTGACAACATCCCTGGGGATGATCGCGCTGGCAACGAGCCAGCTTTCTCCAGTGCGAACCTTTGGTCTCTATTCGGCTAGCTGTTTGTGCCTCGCAGCCGGTGTTCTGTTCCTGGCGTTTCCGAAATTGTCCGATTGGCTATGCCGCACGAGATATCTTGCAAGTCAATCCGCGTTAAGGGATCACAACCAAGAGGAACGCTTGGGATCGCACGACTCTTCGCCCCCAGTAAGCCCATGGGCAAGTGCCTACGCATCTTGGGTCAAATCCCACTATGGGACGATTTGCATACTAGGCTTTAGTCTCCTTGCGATCAGCTTCTATGGGCTATGGCATCTGAAGTCGTCGACGAAATTCGATGACATGTTTCCCAAGAACAGCCCCACAAGAGAATCGATGGCTTGGATCGAAGAGCATCTTGGCCCGATCGCTTCGGTCGAGATCCTGCTGCAGTTTAACAAGCCCACCGATCTGGAGCCTTACGATCAGCTCGTATGGGTCGACCGCGTCACCCAGGAACTCAGGTCTAATCCCGACATCGGTGGCGTAGCAAGCGCCGTGACCTTCTTACCCAAAATACCCAGCGGTGGTCGTATTCGCGATGTATCGAAACGGGCGGTGATGCGAACCGAAATCGCCAAGCAATTCGATCAGCTCGTCCAGCGCGGACTCGTGGCGCAAGACGCCGAGTCGATCGCTTGGCGAATCACAACCAAAGTCTCGGCGTTGTCAAAACTCAATTACGGTGAATTGACCCAGCGCGTACGCCAAAGCGTCGAACCGATCGAAAAAGAGCAACAAGCTTTCAAGACGATCTATACCGGTTTATCCCCAGTCATGCACGACACACAACTTGCTCTTTTGGACGACCTAGGATCGAGCTTCACGACCGCGTTCCTTTTGATTACACCGGTGATGATGCTTATTGCACGAGGAATCCGAGCAGGTCTTTTGATCATGGTCCCTAACATCCTGCCCGAAACCCTCGTCTTTGGGATGATGGCTTGGCTGGGTTACTCGATCGATATTGCCGGTATTCTCACCGCGAGCGTGGCGATGGGGATCGCAGTCAACGACACGCTCCATTTTGTCAATTGGTACACCCATCGACTCGAACTTGGAGATAGTCGCGAGCAAGCGATCGCAGACTCGTTCTCGAATTGTGGCAAGGCCATGATTCATACGATGCTCATCAGTTGCTGTTCGATGTTGCCGTTCTTGCTCGCGGAATTCAATCCCACGCGACAGTTTGCAACATTGATGATCGCCATGATGAGTAGCTCAATCCTCGGTGATCTAGTGCTCCTGCCAGCCCTGCTTCTGAGTCCACTTGGGCGCACCAGCAAAACACAGATTTAGTTTTGGCTTTCCCTTGAGCCCTATCGCAACTGAGCAAGCGTATCGCCGTTTCCGAAGTTATCGGTTCGATAGTTGCGGTCGTTCAGAAATCGCAAACTTTCGGAATACTCCTGTTGGCTTAGGTGCATGTGCTCGTAATACACAAATTGCGGTAAACTGGGTAGATCATCGATCTGCTTGACGACCTCGAAGTCGAACCCTTCGGTGTCGGTGGCCAGCAGATCCACCCTTGGAAATCCGTGCTTAGCAACGATTTGGGCCAAGCCCATGCATGGGACTTCTTGGGTCTCGATCCAACGCTCGATATCAGGGATGCGGTCTTTGTGACTCGCGATCACCTCACGACGGGCCGAAGCCAACTGGTTTGCCCAGTGAGGCAATCCAATCGCCGCATCGCTAACCTTATAGAGAGTCAGTGTTTTCTTTCCAGCCTGCGACGAATCACTCTGCGTATCAGCAGATCCAATCGCTGCATGCTCGATGCGAATATTCTCTCGATCGGCATAGATCGAACGCAGGACATCCACGCAAGGACTTTGGGGTTCGATCAAGATCGATTCCCAGGCAAGGTTCTCGATCAGGAACCGATGGAAGGGATCCGAAGTGATCCCGTTATGGGCTCCGACTTGAACAAAATAGAACGGCTGGTGATCGAGTTCCCAGTTCCGAAGAGCTCGCTCAAACGGCTTGGTACGTACCAAGCGGAATCCAAAACGATGCACGCATCGATGCAATGTCTTTCGGAGAATAGACCGAAGTGACGACATGGATGTTACTTGGAGGGAGGATTCTGGATGAGTTCCAACTCTGGAAGATTGATACGAGCACGATCGCGATTGAAGACCACCGGAATAACCTCCTTAGATACCGCTGCGTCGTAGACCAGACCAAGGTACTTGTGGGCGGGTGTAGAGAGTCGCAGAATCCAACTAAAGAGCCACACTCGCAATCGTTGGACAGGTCCCAGATCGCTCGCGGAGATGATGTCCTCTTCGCCGACTTCGATGATCCAACGCTCGGCTGCAATCGGCAGCAATCCAGCAGCTTGGATATCTTTCAACGCCCGGCGAATATCGGGTTGCTCCATGTAGCCATAACTTGCAACAAGTGAATGGATATCGTTGCCAAGCTTGACCACTTGATAGCGATCGGCTGCTGGGTAGCGAGCCAAGGTTGTTTGATTGATGTGCATGAGAACCACTTGGGATGGCAGCACACCGTATTTTTTGAGGAAGATCCGCATGACGACCGGAACATAGTCATCGGTCGAATCGATAGGTCGCGAACACAAAAACACCGCAGCTCGATCGCTCTCGACCAATCGTCTGCGACCTTGGATAAGCGATCGGGCTGCTGGAAGGTTCTCCTGGATGGTGATCTCCAGCTCGTCGAGCATATCACGAAGCGATACGAGCCATTCGATGCGTTTGCCTTCGCGAACCCCGAAATCATAGAAAGCCGTAGCGAGAGATTTCCGGCCCCACTGCCATGTGAGCATTACAAGGATCAATCCCGTCGCGATCAACACTGGGAAGTAACCGCCGCTGCCGAGTTTGAGCAAGTTTGCGCCAAAGAATGCAAAGTCGATGGCCATGAACGGCACAAAAACCAACAGAACCCAGAGGATGTTCCACTTCCATCGATAAAAGGCGATGTAGGAAATAATGATCGACGTGATGGCCATCGAACCTGTGACGGCCACACCATAGGCGGCCGTCAGATTCGTCGCGGTCTTGAACATCAAGGTCACTGCTACACAACCTGTAAATAGAGCCCAATTGACTGCGGGAATGTAGACCTGTCCTTCTCCATGCTCATCGGTGTGAAAGACGCGGAATCTCGGAACAAAGCCCGCCACCGTCGCTTGCTTGACGATACTGAACATGCCAGTGATCAAGGCTTGCGAGGCGATGATCGCTGCGACCGCTGAAATGCTGATATCGACAACCCAAATGATGCGATCGATCGTTGGGTTGCCGACTTTCGGAGTCAGTGCGTAAAAGGTGTTTGCGCCAGGAGGGACACCTTGATCGAGCATGTAGGCGATCTGACCTGCATAGCAAAGGATCAAGCAGGGAAGAACGATCATGAACCAAGAGTACATCACGGGCAGTCGACCCGATAAGGCCGGTTCGATGCTGCAATCGCCGCGCGCCTGCGATTCACTGCTACGAGAAAAGTGCCCGATGTCAGCATACTTGGCCTCCCCCCCGGTGATCGCCAAGACGACGACCCCCAAGATAACTAGCGCACCAATTGACGGGAAGCTCGCCAAAAACGCCACCGCATAATACGGATTGATCGCTTTGAAAACCTCTGGATGGGCCACCACCCAAGGCAATCCTTTGAGAGCGATCCATGGAAACCAGATCGCGATCATAAACCAACCGAAGGCACCGCCGACTTTGCTCGTTCCGCGCCACTGCATCTTGAAGAGAATCACCAGACAAACCAAAGTCAGGATCACTGAAATAGGTATCCCCAAGGGCTCAAAAGCACCGAGCATACTTACCGGAGGTGTGATGATTCCGTCGGCCGCGAGCAACCCGGCTGCACAGACGACAAGAAAACTGATCAGACCTCCAGCAAAAATTTTCCCCGTGTACCCTTTGAGCAAACTCAGCAACGCAAAGGTTCCACCTTCGCCTCGATGGTCGGCTCGCATGACGATCAAGTCGTATTTGATGGTTAAAAAAATCAGAGCCCAAAAAACAAGACTCAGGCTACCGAGCAATTCGTTCTCGGAAAGCAGCTTGCCGCCTTCGGCAACCATATCCGCCGCCGACTGATTGCCGGTTGCGTGGTGCTTGAGCAAGATTGTTTCGCGGGTGATCTCCATGATGGTATACAGCACGGAGGTGCCGATATCGCCATAGACCGTACCGGTCGCTTGGCGAATTCTCGGCCAGAGTGTGGGATCCTTAAACAGCTTCATTGAGGCCATGATGGATTACGAGCTAGATCCGACGCACAAGCATGCTTCGGCCTTTGGGGTAACGGAGAAGGAATCTTCAGTGATCGATACGTTGATCGCGACGCTGGTCGCTTGTCCTAAGTCGGATTCCTAAGTGGAACAGGGGAAAAAATGTTCCATAAGTTCCCTTCAATTTAGTCCACCTTATGGAGTTCGAAAAGTAGCGAGCCTGCTGATTCGCAAAGATCAACTTCTGCGGAGTTTCCCGTTCGGTTGGTACTACCAGGGTTTTTATTGGGAATTCCAGCAAGTTCGAAGTTGTTACCCTGCACCCGTCTTTGATAAACTTAGGGGCACAATAACTCCTGAAGAGCCATTTTTAGAGGATAGCATTGAAGCAGATAGGTTACTACCGAGGCGGGATCGATGTTGCTCGGGGCGGGGTAGGTCCCTACGCAGACCGATTGCTCCGGGCGCTTGGGCAGCATCGTTTCGCTGGGATGCAAGTGACGGTCATCGGCGGAAAAGAGGCATGCCAGGACGTAGAATTTCCGACTCGAATCACCAAACCCAATGGGACGATTCGCAAGTTGATGTTCCATTTGTCGGATAGTTTGTATCACTTGACCCACCCAAGGGTTGGAGGAAAGCTCGGGCCTTATCGTCGTTGGTTGTCTCGGATTCATTGCGATCTGCGTTACGACTTATTGCACTTTCCTTTCCAAGTTCCACCACGAGCGACATTTCGCTGCCCATTCATCGTTACGATGCATGATGTTCAGGAGCTTCATTTCCCTGAGTTCTTTTCTCCTGAAACGCGTCGCCAACGGGCGGATTTGTATTGGGGAGCGATCTCGCAAGCCAGTCGCGTGGTGGTTTCCTTTGACCATGTCAAAGAGGATTTGCTCAAGTACTTTGGGTTGCTGGAAGCTCGCGTCGTGGTGATCCCTGTGCCCTACTCTGAGTGTGGGTTTGCCGATGCGGCGAGTACAGATTCGATC
The DNA here is from genome assembly GCA_046086605.1 of Pirellula sp. GTDB lineage: Bacteria > Planctomycetota > Planctomycetia > Pirellulales > Pirellulaceae > JBKCUI01. The sequence continues at coordinate 6,524 of JBJSXX010000440.1, forward strand.
GAGTTTGCATCGAAGCATCGCGATCTAGGTCCATTTTATTTGTACCCTGCCCAAACTTGGCGTCACAAGAACCATCTCGGGCTCATCGATGCCTTTGAGCGTGTGTGTCAGCAAAGCTCCGAGCCATTGAGCTTGGTATGCACAGGTGTCAAGAACGAGTTTTATCCAGAGATCAAGAAAAGAATCGATCGCTGTAGCGCAGGCTCGCGCATTCACTTTCTCGGGGTGGTTCCCCAAGAGGAATTGAAATGGCTCTATCGAAACGCGCTGAGTGTCGTGGTTCCATCGTTGTACGAAGCGGGGAGTTTCCCATTGATCGAAGCGATGCAATTACAAGCTCCGGTGCTTTGCGCTTCGACCACCTCGCTCCCCTCGACGATTGGGGACCATCGATTCGTGTTTGACCCCAGGAATACCGAGCAAATGGCCAATTTGATGTTCAGAATGGCAAGCGATCGCGAATATCGTCAACAAGGGATCTACAATAGTCAATTGCGAATGGATGCCTTGCGAGAGATCAAAGTCGGACCCTTGGTCGAAGAACTATGGCGCTCAACCTTGGAACGTCCCGAAGTGTCCTGAGAACAATGCACAATGAACAAAGCGTCGTAAAGGTGAAGCAAGTCATGGGAGTTGGAAAGATCAAGATACCGGTTTACAAGCCCACCATCACGGACTTGGAAAAACAGTACGTGATCGCTTGTTTGGATGAAGAGTGGATTTCATCGAAAGGAAGGTTTATTCCGCAGTTTGAACAGGAGTTTAGCAAGTACCTTGGGATTCCCCATGCGCTGAGCCTTTCGAATGGAACGACCGCCCTGCATGCCGCCTTGATGGCTCTTGGGATCGGTCCACAAGACGAGGTTATTGTACCGTCGCTGACCTATGTCGCTTCTGCCAACTGCGTCAGCTATACCGGTGCCCGGCCTGTGTTCGTCGACTGCGAGCCTGGGACATGGAATATTTCCCTAAAGGATGTCGAGCGGGTCATCACGAATCGAACACGAGCCATCATGGCTGTGCATTTGTACGGATTGCCTTGCGACATGGAAGGCTTGATGCAGATAGCCAAAGGCCATGATCTGCTGGTTGTCGAAGATTGTGCAGAGGCGATCGGCTCGAAGATCGCCGGCAAGCATGTCGGTGGTTTCGGAGACATATCGAGTTTCAGTTTCTATGGAAACAAAACCATTACGACCGGCGAAGGTGGGATGGTCGTCACGACCAACCCAACACTGGCCGAGCGTGTCGAGCATTTGAAAGGCCAAGGCTTAGCGAAGTTTCGGGAGTACTGGCATGACATCATCGGATACAACTATCGAATGACCAATTTGTGCGCTGCGATCGGTTGCGCTCAGATGCAGCGATTGACGGAGACCCTCGAGCGTAAGCGCAAGATCGCTGAACTGTATCGATACGAATTGGGCGGAATACTCGAATTTCAATCCGAGGTGCCTCAGATGGTTCATTCGCATTGGATGGTGTGTGGGCTCTTGCCCAAAGCGTCCATGCGAGATCCCCTGCGCGAGGCACTAATGGAACTTGGAATTGAAACCCGCCCTGTCTTTTATCCATTGCACTCGATGCCCATGTATAGCGGGGGCTTTCGGCGGATGCCGGTTTCTGATGATGTTTCGAGTCGAGGGATCAATCTGCCGAGTTATCCGGAACTCGAAGATCAGCAAATAAGATGGATTTGCAAGTCGGTAAGGGATTTTGTCGAGAAACACAGCAATCACTAACCGAGTCTTCTAAGGAACACCGATGGCGCAGGAAAATCAGATCACTTGCCCGATCTCCAAGAAGCCGATGGAGTACGTTTTTTCTGAGACTGTCTTGGGAAAGCACAAGGTCAAGTACTACTATTGCCAAGACAGCGGCATGCTCAAGACCGAGCCGGCGTATTGGTTAGAGGAGGCCTATCAAGACGCGATCGCTGACACCGATACGGGACTTGTGGCCCGAAACATCAGCAACAGTCGCATGCTCGAAGCGGTCATCGAATGCTTAGGGATCAAAAATGGAACCTTCTTGGATGTTGCAGGCGGATATGGATTGCTGGCGCGATTGATGAGGGACAAGGGGTTTGATTGCTACACGACCGACAAGTACTGCCAGAATCTTTTTGCAAGGACGTTCGAGCCTCGAGCGGGTTTCAAGGCCGATGCGATGTTTGCCTTTGAGGTGCTCGAGCACGTCGAAGACCCGATGCAATTTTTGACCGAGATCTTTGCGGCGTATGGTTGCCGCACGATCGTATTCTCAACACTGGTTTTTTCGCAGAGTGTGCCACCGCTAGATTGGTGGTATTACTCTTTCGAGGGGGGGCAACATATCAGCTTTTATCAAGCACGAACGCTCGCGATGTTGGCAGATCGCCTCGAGTGCGGCTATTTCATGCTGAATCCAGGCCTTCACTTGATCACCGATCAAAAGATCACCAAGGCCACGCGCATGATTTTATCGAACAACAAGTTACGCAAGCTCTATTCCTATTATGCCCAGTTCAAGCGTCGAGGTAGAAGCAAAACGCTGGAGGATCACCTCAAGATGAAAGAGCATCTCCGCGATTCAAGAAGTTGAGTGATCGATAGTTGTTGTAATTAAAGGTTCTTGAGAAGTTACTGTAGTCAGCTGTAGGTACATTACAGGCAATTAGCCTACCGCTGGCCTTATGCCAGTGGAGGCGTAACTTTCTGCTACAGCGGGCATCTTAGAAGGGCGTCTTCAACCCCTCAGCCACTTCTGTTTTGTAGCTAGGAGGTGCAGTATTTCGAAGATGGAAGCAAACCAAACACTCCTTGCAGTGATGTCCTTAATTGGATCGAGTGTTAGTTTGAACACGAGCATGACTAGAGACGGTGGCTTCATACCGGTTTGGATCAATCAACTCATTTATATCACGCTTCGGCTGTTGCCAGCGTTGTGAACTGGCTGTTCCAAACCGGATCGCCAGGATGCTTAAAGAACATTCGCAGCAGTTTATCGGTGCTGACCGATTGAATAAGGGTGCCGGTTTCCCATCGCGAGATCGATTCCTTGGCCGCACCGATGCACTGGCCGAGTTGCTCTTGGCTAAGCTTCAATGCTGTTCGCTGTTGCTTGATTTCGTCGGGGAACAACAGGCCAAGGTTGCGTCTTAGCTCGCTCGTTACCTGCCGACCGATCTGGATATCGGTTTGCTCGGCACCACAGTTCTTGCAGGTTGGGACCTCAATTTGCGAAAGTTTGATCGGATGCAACTTGCCGTCGTGCTTGAATGCGACCTGATAGTCCTTGACCACCGGTTCGATGGTCTTCTGAGCGCATTGGCCGCAAGTCCACGGATAGGGTTTGTCTGCCATAACTAGTTTTCCTTTTTATTTTTTGTTCCATCGGCTCCATGTGACATCGCCAGGAGGATGTACACTGACGACAATGATCTCGCGATTGTCTAATTCTGGATCGTCGACAAACCGGGTCTCGACATAGAGTTCTTGCGAGGTGACATCGGGCCAAAGGTCAAAATGAAACTTCCACAAGTGCTTCCACTCGGGCCGTGTCTCGTCCACTCGATCCAACCTTCCTCCTGATTCCAGGTAGGGGATCATTAGGTAAGTGAACGCATCTTCGTCCAACCCCAGATGCTCGGCGATGGGCCGGGCCGCTCTTTGTTTGTCAAAGACAACGTAAACTTTGAATCGTTTGCCGTTCTTGAGCGTATCCAGATACCGCTGCCGCTCCTGGTCTCCTTATTCCAGCTTGATTGCCATTTGGCACTCCTTTTTTGCGAGAGGCGCTTTGGCAAGCTCACCCCAAGACATCGGCTCGATAAAGGATTGACTTAAGTCAATATCGCATTGAAATTTTTGTTGAACAACTTCATGAAATCAACCTTAAATTTGCATTTATTAAACGTTTTTCCGATTTTGGGTCTTCTAAGCGCCCCCTTCGGTTACCAATGCATGACGTAGCCGCCGTCGACGTTGATGGTCTGGCCGGTGACCGATCCGGTCATAGGAGACGACAGGAACACGATCATCGATGCGATCTC
>JBJSXX010000441.1:0-21046 GCA_046086605.1 Pirellula sp.
TTGGAAGGATTTCTTCGAGTTGCCGGAATTTATCTTCTTGTCCGTATTTGCGGTTCGGAAAAGGTTGGCCGTAAGCAATCGAGGATAAGCCCACAACAGCGAGCATCAATAGGACAATTCGATTGGAAGATATCATGGACATGGGGAGTCGCTGAAGTGGAAAAATGGGAGACAAATGACGGTCGTGCTAGTTTGATCTCAATCCAAAAGATGTCAAAGCCACCCGGAAAGTTGGCCCAAAAGGTAGACGCGTCAGAATTAGAATCTTGAACGCTCCTGGGTATCAACGCTTCAAAAAACAAAGTGGTTTTACTTGCCGAATCTCTTCCGCGACGCATACTTGCTGTGTCGGTTTCGAGGGAGAGAGTAGCGTACCCGCCAGGACGACCCTGGTGAAAGTGGCTAAACGTCGTCACGTTCAAAGGGTTTTCGAGCACTTTCTCCCCCAAATCGACTCTTGGTCGACCGCCTACCCCCGCAAGGGGGTTTTTTTATTTGCTCTAGGCAAACTCTAGCGACTGTCGTTAGCTACCTTGCACTAATGCCTTGGATTTCTTGGATCGAGTAGAGTCTTCCTCGATTGCAACCCGGGCATGACTTCGCAACTTGCCCCCATCGCGATGGACTTGCAAGGTTCTCTTTCCAGAAGGGCCAAGTCCGACATTGGCGAGGTCTTGATTCGTACACACTACACCTTTTGGTCTGAGGCTCTAAGAAAATGCAGTCTCCGTCGGAGTATTCGACTAGGCTCTTTCGGTGCCCTCTTTCTCGAACGAATTGACGCTCGAAGCGATCGATGTCATCGGCCAAACCTACTTGCTTGGCTATCGCGAGGATTTCTTGGTCATCGACCCACACAAAGCCAGTCTGAGGGCCGGAACAACAGTTCCCACAACCGGTGCATTCAAACTGCAATCCATTGCGATACCAAGCCTGTGCGTCCTGAGCCAATGACTCCGATTCAGCCATCGCGATTCCTATTCAAGTTCATTTCGCAACACGACGCTCAGTCCAAAAACTTCTTCGAACAAATCACCACTTTGGCGGATCGTCAACTGCTCGAGAGAAACATCCTCACTACCGCGAGTGATGATCACCAAGCGGTTGTCTTCTTTAAGGCACCGAATGGTCCCGATCCGTTCCGAACGGGACTCATCAAGAGCAATCGCAAGCCGGAGGATTGCAGCCATCTTCGCAACCGCGATGCGATCATTTCGGTCGAGGTTTGAGTATCCTTCGTGCTCCGGTTGCGGCGAGGATCGCCTTTGGTAGCGGACAACCAAGGACAACAAAAGCTGATCTCGTTCGGACAATCCAAATAATTCGCTGTGGCGAATAATGTACATGGCATGTTTATGATGGGATCGACTCGAGATAAAAGTCCCGATCTCGTGCAGCAGAGCAGCTAGGTACAAAATCAGTTCCATGCGCTGATCGAGCTGATGTTCTTGCATCAAGTCCAAGAACAGCTTGCGACACAACGTAGCGACGTGCCGAGCGTGCGACTCGTCAAACGCAAAACGGCGACCGAGGTTGATCGCCGAGAGGACAATCTGATTTCGCAGTTCTACTGTCCAAGCGTCCCGTACAGATAGCTCAGTCAAAAGTCCATCGCGCAGGTTCGTATCGGCTACGAACAATTGCTCGCTTTTAAACTCTTTGGCCAGCAACGCATAGCTCATCAGTGCGGGCCAAAGGGTTTCGGTGTCAGCAAAGCTCATCGAGTAACGGCTGACCAATTCATCCTCATGGAGACTTCCTATTTGTCGAGCAAACGCGAGCAACGCATCGGCCGAAACGCGATGCATTTCACCTTCGGCGACCACCGATTCGATGTTCTTGACGGCCATGCGAACATCACCGCCGATCGCGACCATTTGGATCTGAGTCTCCCTCACATTCTCGGATATCTGATGAACAATCCGTCGGATCTGTGTTTCGAGGATGGCTCGTTGCTTGGCATGGGAGGTCTTAAACCGATCGACCTGTTCGAGCATCCGCAGAGAACCGAGGCGATAGGTGTTGGAAAACTGGATGTTGCCGGCGCTGACAACCAATATCTCCGTACTGCCACTGCCGACTTCAACAACGATCGTCTTCACTGAAGCCAGTATCGGATTGGCTTGCATGAGCGGTTGGATGCCCATGTAAGTGATCCGGTTGACTTCGGCCTCATCGAGTATCTTGACTTCGAGCCCCGTAGCGATGTAGACACGGTCGAGAAACGCCAAACGATTGCTCGCCTCACGCACAGCGCTGGTAGCTACGACACGGATCTGATCAGGTCGAGTGATGCCGTACTCTTGCATCAGTCGCCGATAGCTTCGCAATATCCGCACGCATTCTTCGATACTCTCTCGGGAGATCTCTTGGTTGGTAAATGTATCTTTGCCTAACGAAACCGCACGAGAGACTTCCTCGAGCGTGCGAACTTGGCCTTGCCCCTCGATCTCCGCGATCGCCATGCGGATACTTGTCGAACCGATGTCAACGACGGCCACCGCACGCGAAGTGCTCGAAGGTGTGCTAGCGGTTGTTGGCTGTCCGATCCTGCTCGACATGTACTACCCTTTCGAAACCTGTTCTTGCATCATTCGATCATATTTTACTCTAGCTTTACAGATCAATTTTCCCGGCCTTTTCTGCTGTTCGTACGATGTCTGCAAGTTTTAGGCCATGCTCGATGGCGATTTTTCGGCAGTCCTCGTACTCGGGCGATAACCCCCGAGTGCCATCAGGGTAGATCACTTCCTTGCAAGCGACCTTGCCCCATGGAGTATCGACCAGGACTCTGCGGCGAGAAAGAACACTTCGATCGTGCGTCGATTTTCGTATCCCAAGGGTTCGAGTGTGATGAAACATCAACTGTTCGAGCCGTTGGGTATCCTCGGGACTAGCGATGACGCTCAGGAGTGTCCCAGGCCGGTTCTTTTTCATTTGGATAGCGACGGTAAAAACATCCAACGCTCCGGCTTGCCATAACTGCTCAATCGCAAATCCAATCTCTTCACCGGTGATGTCGTCCAGATTCGTTTCGAGCACGACCACACTATCGCAAAGCACTCCCTCAGAGGCCCCTGACTCGTGTTCTCTACCAACGAAAATTCGCAAACAGTTCGCTCGGTCTTGGAGATCAAGCGTACCTGCTCCTATGCCGATCGATTCAAGCTGCATCGATGGCAAGCTTCCATAGGAATCGACAAGTTCCGATAGGATTGCCGCTCCGGTCGGAGTCGTCAGCTCGTGGGGTAAATTGCATTGTGCGATCGGTACACCCTTGAGCAACTCCGCCGTTGCAGGAGCCGGCACAGCGACGCGGCCATGGGCGATCTGAATAAAACCCGTTCCAGTTGGAACCCGACTCGCCTGGGCTCGCTGGATTCCGAGCTGATCCCAAGCCACGGCCGTCCCGACGATATCGACGATCGAATCGACTGCACCGACTTCATGAAAGTGAACTTGATCGATCGATACCCCATGGACATTCGCTTCGGCTTTGGCGAGGCGTTCAAAGATCCGACTGGCGATTCTTCGCGCACCTGGGCTAAGCTTGGCTCGGGTGATGAAACCGAGGATCTGATCGAGATCCCGATGGACTGGATCCTCTGGAGCAGCCACATGGAGTTTGACTGCGCGGAAGCCTCGTTTGCGAACCGTTGCAATCGATAGATGGGCTCCTAAATCCATCGAATCCATGGCGGATTGAATGTGCGAGAGATTTGCCCCACAATCGATAAGGGCCGCCAGGGTCATATCTCCACTGATGCCACTCGAACAATCCAAATAGGCGACCCGCATGCTCGGTGTAATTTTCTAGTTGGTGGAGGAACGGGAAAAAATACAACAGCGAAACGCCCGTGCGTTGGTTCGCCTGAATTTTACCAGGTACAATCTTAGCATGAGAGTTCCCAATTATCCCGGTAGCCGAGGCGTTTCGATCAACCTAACTCCGATGATCGACGTGACGTTTTTGCTGATTATTTTCTTCTTGGTCAGCAGCCACTTGGCCAAGCAAGAGAATTTTCTACCCCTTGAACTACCGATGGCCGCCTCAGGAATCTCCGATTTTTCGGATCGAGCCACGCTGACAATCCAAATCCCATCGGATGGGACTTACATGGTCAACAGCGCCAAGATTCCCTTGGATCAGGTTCGCAATGCGATCCTGGCGAAGATGGAGGAAAACGGTCGAAATCCGATTCGCATTCGAATCCGAACCGACAAATCAGCAAGCTACGCACCGATTGCGAAGCTTCTGAAAGTTTGCGCCGTGACCGGGAATTCGGACATCGTCTTTGCCGTGTACGAGGACGAACGATGAAAACCAATTACAGCAACCCCCGGGGGCGCACTTCGCTCGATAGCATGATGACACCAATGATCGATGTGGTGTTTTTGCTACTGGTCTTCTTCTTGACCACAGCCTCCTTTCAAAGGCTCGAAAAACTCTTGCCCAGTTCTGTATCGGCCAAGTCCGATACGACGCTCGGGGAATCCCAGGACACCCCACCGAGTCCACCGCAGGAAGACATCCACGACTGCGTGATCAAGCTCAAGAACCAAGGGGATCAAATCGAGTATCAGTGGAACGGCTTGGTGGTCGCGTCGCTTCAGGAGATCCAAGAGCGACTTGCAGCGATCTTGAAGGTCAGGGCCGATATTCCGATCATCGTCGACCCTGAGGATACTATCATGGCTGGCGATGCGCTTCGCGTCTACGACACGGCCAAGCGCGCTGGAGCAACCGCTGTATACATGGTGGCCAGATAATTCGCACGACCCTATGCAGGGACGATGTCGCGCATCTTGGGCTCAAGGTAAGTCACCGTCGTGGACATGCTCGCTAGATTGCCGTAGTCCTCCTCGGGAATCTGAACTCGGTGACGCTTGCGAAGCTCCATCACAATGTCCAAAAAGTCCATGCTGTCGAGCTCGAGCTGCTCGCGAAAAGACTTGCTATCTTCCAGACCGGAAAGATCCTCGTCTGGAGCAATGTCGCTCAAAATGTCGAGGATCTCATTCCGGATTTCTGCGGCTGTCATGGATCAAATCACTCCCAAGGATATCGGTGATAAAATTCAAATCGTCTGCGGACCCCGTGAAACCAAACGCCGTACTAAAACCGCCTTACGATAAGCACGGAATTGATCCCCAACATTCCAAAGGAATTGTTGAGAATGTAGTCGACGCGTCGAAGTTCCTGCGGCTGGTTGATGACCAGACCGTCCAAGGCACATTGCGGGTCCAAATTGTCCACATTTATCGTAGCATGGCAAACCCCGTCCTCAAAACTAGGTAAATTCCCTGCCAATTCCAAGGCCCCGGCGGCGCCCATGGTGTGCCCAATAAAACTTTTCGTGTTGTTGAACCGAACCGTGCTTACCCCAGAAAAGACCTTCCGAAGCGCTTCGCACTCCTGATTGTCGCCGCTGGTCGTTCCGGTCGCATGGGTACTGACGATCTGGATCTGCTCGGGCGAAAGTCCTCCACGAGCAAGCGCCATCCGCACACACTGGGCCTGACGCTCGGGATTCGGGAGCACAAAATCGGTCGCATCGGTATTGATCGCATAGGAGACTATCTCTGCGATGATCTTGGCCGACCGCTTCTTGGCATCCGATAGCCGTTCGAGGATGTACAAGCATCCCCCTTCGGAGACGACAATCCCTGTGCGGTCCGTGTCAAAAGGACGCGATGCCTTCGTCGGATCACTGTGGCTTGCCAGTGCCCCTTGGGATTTGAACGAAGCAAAGATCCCAAAGGTGTGAATGCTTTCGGCCACCCCTCCTGCGATCGCCAAATCGCATTCACCCAATCGGAGCATTTGAACGCCTTGGATGATCCCTGCGTTACCGGCTGCACAAGCTGCACCGATAGTGTAATGGGGGCCAGTAATCCCCAGGTTCAAAGCAATTTCGCCAGCAGGGTTGTTGGCCACCGTGCGGGGATTGTGATGGTGTGACCAGACCGATGTGTCATAGTTGAATTGCGAGATCGAGTAGATCTCGTTTTCGGTCTCGACGTTCCCGTGCTCGGTAATCCCTACATAGACACCCACTCGGGACTTGTCGATGTTTGCCCAATCGAGCCCACTGCGAGCAATGGCCTCGCCTGCAGACCAGATCCCGACGGTTCCAGCGCGGGTCCCGCGCCTTGCATCCCGACGACTTTGGTATTTGGTTCCTTCGAACTCGCATACCCCCGCATGGGTGTCACCCACATAACGGATGTTGTAATTGCGAACCCCACTTCGGCCAGCCAACAAAGCTTCGCGGTAGCTCTCTAGGTTCGTGCCGTTGGGGCTTGTGAGCCCTACGGAGGTCATGACAATCCGTTGATCGTCCGGGAGGGTCGAAGTTCGATCGGGATAAGTCGACATAAAGATCCTGCAAGGGTGAATCGGCCAAATCACAAAAGCCAAGCCTTTGTGAACTGCAATTTTCTAACCAACCCAACTTAAAAGATCCAGTGTTGCAGGAAATAAACTGCAATTCCTGCGAAATATCCTGCCAAGGCAAAGGGGGAGATTTTTCGGAAATACCAGAAGAAATCGATCTTCTCAAGACCCATGGCCGCCACCCCGGCCGCAGATCCGATGATCAAACAACTCCCGCCGGTTCCCCCGCAGTATGCTAGCAACATCCAAAACGGATCGTTCAGTGGATTGGTTGCCGAATACATCTCGATCCCCGCAGCCACCAGCGGAACATTGTCGACCACCGCCGATACTAGCCCAATAATCACGGCAATGAGCGACTGATTCTTCAAGGTTGCTTGCAAGTACTCGGCAAGCTGCGTAAGCACATTCATCGAACCTAACGCACCGACTGCCAGGAGGATCCCAAGAAAGAACAAAACGCTCGACATGTCGATACGCCTCAAAGCCGCCAGTACACCTGTGCTGCTCTTGGTCTTCTCGTCCATCGTGTGCGAAACGAGTTCAGAGGCTAGCCACAGAAATCCTAAACTCAGCATCATCCCCATGAATGGGGGCAAGTGCGTGTAGGTCTTGAAAATCGGTACGCTCAAAAGACCAGCGACTCCGAGAAACAAGAACAAGGCTTTGTGCCACGTCTCGATCGATCGCTCCTCGTTGTCCGCCTCGGTCTCCTTAGGGTATTCGAGTTCTCCTTTGAGTTGCATCGAAAGGATCCCAAGTGGAACCAGCAAACAAGCGACACTCGGCAGGAATAGATCTCGCATCACTTCCCACTCTCCGATCTTGTGCTTCATCCAGATCATCGTCGTGGTGACGTCCCCGATGACCGTCCAAGCTCCTCCGGCATTGGCCGCGATGACCACGATTCCAACGTAGATGAGTCGCAACTGCGCATCGGCAACGAGCTTGCGTAGAACCGATATCATCACGATCGTTGTCGTCAGGTTATCAAGCACCGCAGATAAAAAGAACGTGCAGATCCCGATGACCCACAGCAATGAGACTTTGCTCTTGGATCGGACGTACCGTGTGATGAGCGAAAAGCCCTCATGAGCATCGACAAGTTCGACGATCGTCATCGCACCGATCAAGAAGAATAGGATCCCAGCGGTCTCGGAGAACAAATGGCTCAGTTGGCCATCGACGAGGAAATGAAGTTTCGGATCCATACCCCCGTCGCTATCTGCTGCACCGTGAGCAGCCTGCCAGTGCTCGAAGGCCTCTGTTGGCACAAGCGTCCCGTAGTTCAATGCGTAGAGAGTCCAGCAAAGAACACCGGTCAAAATCGCCGAAGCAGCCTTATTGATATGGATTTGGTGTTCCAGAGCGATGGCAAGGTAGCCCAATACAAACAGGATGATGATGATCGTAAGCATTGAAAAGAAAAACCGATGAAAGAAGAGCTAATTTGAGTCTTGCGTGAACGGGCCATGGAGCGACATGATACAACAAATTCAGGTCCTATGGTCGCGCTGCTCCGTGCGGACGATTTGAACAGAGTCGTACCAACCCAGTAAACAGACTTCGGGAATATCGGCCCAGTGGCTGTTATCGTCCCAAAGCGACTCGCCGCAGTCTGGGCAGCATGGAGTTGCGCTGACTTTGCCTCGGGTGAACTTCTGCTTGAGGCTCGGATCGGTCCAGACCGTTTCGCATTCATCACACAGGATACAGCCCGTGAGTCGACCTCGGCGGCGGTCTTGGCAGACCCTCACGCGGCAAAGTCCATCTCCGCAAATCGGGCAATGCTTGACGTAGATCACAAAGGGTTGAGACATCGCAAGGTTACTGAATAGGGAAAGCGGTGATGAGATTTCGGTCTCGCACGACGAGTCGCATCTTCTTGAGTTTCGGATTCTTTTTGCGAGCCCCTTCGGATCCCCCGAGATAGCCGATCGTTTGATCAAAAGGGGCCTCGATGACGGTCATCCCATCCTCGACTCGACTCTTGGTTCCTTTGGCGTGTCCGCGTGCTCGCTTGTAAGCGTCATCAATAGCGATCAAGAAGGATGCCATGTCGCCGTCGAAGACACCGTGGGAACCTGGCCGATCGGGCTGATCCTCAAGGTGCCGAGCGATATGAGCCAGCCGATGTCCCTCCTCGCTTCCCGGTGCATAGATGAGTCCTGCTGGCGATTCGTAGCGATCGCGACCGATGGATTTGAGGATTCGAAACTTGTAGTCCTCATCGGCTTGTTTTGGGCCAGCGGTAGATCGGCTGCTTGGCGTTGACTTAGACTCCGTTGATTTAGTCTCCGTGACCTTGGGCTCCGTTGTTTTGGAAGCTTTCGATGGTTTGGGAGCTTCATTGCCGGCCATGGCGGCAATGCTAGGCAGATTCCATCCGAACCACTGATTTAGTCGTGGTTGGAGGAAGAAGTACAAGACGACAGCGACGAGCAGGCCAATGAGCCATTTGGCTGGCAGGAGCCGCAATACATTGGCGAGCGCTTCGGTATCGTTGCTAGAGCGGCGGGCCATAGTCGATCGTAGGGTTCAATTGGGGTTGCTAAGCAGTTCGGGGCAAGATGGAATGATAAACCAAGTTAGGATCCTTCGGAATGGAGTTTTTCCGTTGCTTTTGTGGGGTGATCATAAGTTGGGACTCGCGGCGATCGAACAAATCAGACGAATTCTGGCTGACCCCGAGGAATTTCGAGGTCGATGGCAAGGTGTTTTTCACAGTCGCCCGTATCGAGCCAATCCTTTTGCACCGAAGGTTTCTTATGGGCGTCATCGAGGTCCTGCGCCACGATCTTCACACACGGCAGCAGTACTGATGGTACTTTTGCCTCAGGGGGAGCCGTCCGGTGCGCATGTAAACTGGTCGATTCCCCTGACGCTTCGTCCGGCGAACATGTCTGAGCATGCCGGTCAAGTCTCCTTTCCTGGGGGAAGGTGCGAGCCCGGAGAGACACCTCAGCAAACAGCTTGTCGGGAGTACAAAGAGGAGCTCGGTTGCAGCACCGACCGTGTCGAGTTGATTGGATCGATGCCACAGCTTTATGTGTTTGCGAGTCGACACCGGGTCGTACCGATGCTGGGTGTTGGAAGTGAGGTTCCTCAGATGTTTCCAAATGCTCAGGAAGTCGACAAAGTGCTTTGGTTACCACTTGAAGAGCTTCTGGAATTGAGTCCGAAATCTCGGGTTATCTCCCGCAGTGCGATGCAAGTCGAGACGCTTGGGTTTTGGCTCGATGGACATTGGGTTTGGGGTGCCACAGCGATCATGCTCGGCGAATTGAAACTTCGCCTGGAGCAAATTTCGCATTCCATCGCAACTGATTTCTCCGAAAACATCAGCAATCGATCAAGGCATTTGTGATACAATATCCTGGTGTTTTTTTGCTCCATACTCACTCGTATTTCGCATGGAATCTCACCCGATGACCCCACAAGAAAAAGCCGAATCACTTGGCGTAAAGTTCACCAAACAAGAACCCGGTTATCTGGCCATGGTTGTCCGAACTGGAAACCTGCTGATCACCTCTGGTCATGTCAGTGACACCAAGGGCAAACTCGGTGCCGGGGTGAGCGTCGAACAAGGCAAAGTGGCTGCTCGCGAATGCGCCGAAAAGATCCTCAACTCGGTCTGGAACTTCCACGGCACCCTCAATGGTCTGCGCGTCTTGAAACTTCTAGGCTGCGTTAACTCGACACTCGAATTCCACGAACAACACCTCGTGGTCAACGGATGCAGCGATCTGCTCCACGAAATTTACGGCAAGACCTCGGATGGTTTCCACGCCCGCAGCGCGTTGGGCTTTGCTCAGATCCCAACCGGCTCGGCCGTCGAGGTCGAGGCGATCTTCGAAATCAAATCCTAAGCATGTGTCTTGCGCTTCAGGAAGCCAATTACAGCCGGGAAGTGATCGCTTAGGTCTACTCTAGCGGGTAATCTAAGCATCATCGAGTCCATTCGGGTATCATTGCAAGTGGTACGAACCCATTGCGACCACATCAAGACAACAGAAACCGCCTATGTCTTCCGAGCATAAATTCCAAGTCAATCTCCGTGGTGTGATCGAGCTTCTTTCAGATCACCTCTATAGCGGCCCGCAAGTGTACTTGCGCGAGTTGCTTCAAAATGGAGTCGATGCGATCACTGCGCGGCGCAAGATCGATCCGGATCACACCGGATCGGTGACACTCGAAGTCTTGCCTGCGATTGCCGATAACCCACCGACGCTCATGGTGCAAGATGACGGGGTTGGATTGACCGAATCGGAGGTTCATGAATTCTTGGCAACGATCGGACAATCGAGCAAGCGAGAGACTCTCGATCGGGCTGATTTTATCGGTCAATTCGGCATCGGTTTGCTCTCGGGTTTTGTCGTCTCCGAAGAGATCGCAGTGGTTACTCGATCGATCAAACCCGGCAGCGCGACGGTCGAGTGGCGAGGTCGTTCGGACGGAACCTACAGCATTCGAAAATTATCGATCGATTCGGCTCCCGGCACTCAGGTTTATCTGCGTGCCAAGGAGGGCTCCGAGGACTTTTTCACACCGGAATATGTGCGAGATACCGCAACGCATTTCGGCTCCCTTCTGCCGATGCCCATCTGCGTTGTCTCAGGTAAACAGCGCGTGCAGATCAATGCAGTCCCACCTTGGCAAGGCCAACACGAGTCGAGCGATGCGAGACGACAAAGGCTTTTGGAGTACGGTCAAGACGTTTTCGATACCACCTTTCTTGATGCAATTCCACTCCATTCTCAAACGGGAGGGATTCAGGGGGTGGCTTTCGTGTTGCCACAACCCGCAACGCTATCATCGCGGCGCGTACATCGCGTCTATTTGAAGAATATGCTCCTGAGCGAAACGGTCGACAACCTACTTCCCGATTGGGCTTTCTTTGTACGGTGCGTCGTTAACTCCACTAGGTTGAGACCGAGTGCGGCTCGCGAGTCCTTTTACGACGATAACGCTTTGCAAGCTACCCGAGAGGAACTCGGCAGTTGCCTCAAAAAGTACCTCATTGAACTCTCGAAAGAAAATCGTGATCGACTCGACCAGATCATCGCATGCCACTTTCTTTCGATCAAAGCTTTGGCCGTCGAGGACGAGGAATTCCTCCGGCTATTTATCGATTGGCTACCCTTTGAGACGACACTCGGGGAAATGACGATGGGGGAGTACCGAAGACTGGTAAAAAACCAAATCCGCTATGTGCCATCGAGAGACCAATTCCGTCAAATAGCCGCAGTGGCCGCAGCCGAAAAGATCTGCATCATCAATGCCGGTTACACCTACGATGCCGAGTTGATCGAGAAGCTTCCCGAAGCGATCGCCGCTTGTCGAGTTGAACTCGTCGATCCAAGCGAATTGACCCGTAACTTTGATGAACTGAGCCATCGGGAGCAGCAAGAGACGTTCGACTTTCTGCGGCTTGCCAATACCGTTTTGCGGCCGTTTCGCTGCAATGCCGATTTGAGGAAGTTTGAACCCAGAGAATTGCCGACCCTCTACACAGCCAACGATGCAGCCACCTTCCTCAGGAGCGTCGAGCAGTCCAAAGAGATCTCCGATGATCTTTGGAACGGGATTCTCGATGGAGTGGCTAGTGAACCTGCCAGCGAAGCCTTTGCTCAGTTGTGCTTGAATTACAATAACAAAGTCATCGCTAGACTTACGAAAATCAAGAACAAGGCATTGATACGCAGGGCGGTCGAAATGCTCTACGTCCAAGCCTTATTGCTAGGGCATTACCCTTTAAGATCTCAAGAAATGTCCACCTTGAGCGACGGTCTCTTGGGGCTAATTGAATTAGGGTTATCCAGTAGCGAAAAATCGCAAGACTAGTTTACGTGAAATTATATCCCTAGGGAGCCAAACATGAGCCAGGAGCAATTGGAAGAATTGATGGATCAAGCCGAAGATCTGCCAGCTTCTCCAACAAAGGTGGCGATATTAGAACAGGCTGTAAACCTTTCGGACTCTCTGGGGGATCTAGAGCAGTCGTACGCGATAAGACAGGATCTAATCGAAGCGGCCGTTTTTGGAGGCGTGGATGATCGCGCGCTCGTGGCCTTTGCTTGGTGCATCGCTCAAAGCGACAAGGATCCTGAACGATTTCCCGAAAGCGATTTGCTCTGGAGTTTCAAATGGATCCTAGGAACCATCAGTTCGTTCCCAGGCGTATCGCTTCAGCGGATTCACCAAATGGAGGACGACTACCAAGATCGTCTCAAACGATGTGGACATGGACTGGGCGCTGTCTACAAACTAAAAATGCTCAACGCCAGTTCTACGGGGCACTTTGAACGCAGAGACAAATACGAAGCCCTTTGGCGAAAAGCCCCCAGCGATGACATGGATGATTGTGAAGCTTGTGAACTCGATAGCCAAGTCAAGTATCTCAATAGTAAAGGGGAATACAAAGCTGCACTCAAAGCAGCCAAGCCGATTCTTAGCGGTAAACTTCGATGTTCGACGGTTCCAGAACGAACCTACTCCGAAGTCATCTTTGCTGAGTTGGCTTTAGGGAATCTGGATAAAGCACAAGAAGCTTTCGAAAAGGGCTATCGCCAAGTCGCAGGGGATCCTGATTACATCAGCACCATCTGCTGGCACCTTGGATACCTGATCCGCGCACAAGACTTTTCTAAAGGCACAAGGCTCATCGAGAGGCATCTGCCGTGGGTTTGTCGAACAAGCAACTTCGAACAACGGATGTGGTTCTTTTCGCACACCGGGGATTTTTTCGAGCGGCTCGCAAGCCGAAAACCAAGGGCTAAGCGTTTTCGAATCCCTGAGACACTAGCGATCCACAATGCCGAGGAACTCTACGAACCGGCAACGCTTGCCCATTGGTTTCAAAGCCAAGCAGTTGAAATCGCCCAGCGATTCGATACCCGCAACGGCAATGATTTTATCAGTTCTTGCTTGGTCGCTAATCGCGCCTTGACCTTTGGTACGGAATCCTCCGAGTCGTCTTGATGAACGAGAAAACAATCGGCTTCGAAATCAGAAACCTTATTCGTGACGGGCTCCAGACGGCAATCGGTCGATCTTGCTTGGTCTTCGCATCGCTCTTGATTGCGACCTCGATGTCGCGGGGGCAGCAACCGCAGTCGGCACTAGAGATCTTTCGAGATCGATGCATCGAGTGCCATTCAAAGCGCAACAACGAAGGCGGCTTGCGACTCGATCACCGCGAAGGATTGCTTGCCGGAGGGCAATCGGGAAAGGCCATCGAATTAGGTCGCGGTAACGAAAGCCTCATGATCGAACGAGTCACTGCAACCGATGAGACTCGAATGCCTCCAGTTGGCTCGCCGTTATCTGAATCACAGATCGATACACTTCGAGCATTTATCAACGCCGATGCACCTTGGGATCCCAAACTGCTCCGAGACCCTAGGCTCGATCATTGGGCTTGGAAAAGTCTACAGCGAGTCAACGTCCCGGAAACATCCTCGGAGCCTATCGATGATTCGAGCCCGATCGATCGATTCCTTTCCCAGGCCAGCAGAGCCCAAGGTATCAAGCCTGTGCCGATGGCGTCTAAAGAGACATTGATTCGACGTTTGTATTTCGATGTGCTCGGTATTCCTCCTACCCCCGAGGATGTCGATGATTATCTGGCTGACACGTCCACCGATGCATGGGAAAGGCTGGTCGATCGAACACTTGCGTCACCAAGATACGGTGAGCGATGGGCTAGGCATTGGCTGGATATCGCGCACTATGCCGATACGCATGGATTTGAAAGGGATCAGCGACGCGACCATGCTTGGCGTTACCGCGATTGGGTGATCGATGCTCTGAATGCCGATCTGCCCTACGATAAGTTCATCGAGGATCAGATCGCAGGAGATGTTCTCTCACCGGCGGATTCACAAGCGACGATCGCTTCGAGCTTTTTAGCCGCAGGTCCATGGGATTTTGTCGGCCAAGCGGAGACCCCTAGCCCTGTGATTAAGCGGTTGGCTCGAGCCGATGATCTAGACGACATGGTCGCTCAGGTGATGACCAGCATCTGCGGCATGACGATCCATTGCGCTCGGTGCCATGACCATAAACTCGATCCGATTCCGCAAGATGAATATTATTCGCTCGTGGCGATCTTCTCCGGAGTCAAGCGGGCAGATCGCCTCGTCTCGGATCAAGAGTCTCAAACGATTGAAGCGACGAGGACTCAGCTCAAGGAACGCAAATCCAAGATCGATCAGGAATTACTGCGATCGAGTCGAGGGCTCTTGCTGGCCGATCTGGTCGGAGGTGGAAATGGATTTGGGACCGGAGTCGTAGGGGCTGGTTTGGATCCAAATACCGGGATAGCCAAAGAGCCCAACGATAAGAAAGGGTTTCTTGAGGAGGTGGTTTCCAACCGTCGCAATCCGACCAAAAACGATTGGATTGAATCGGTCTTTATTCCCAACGGCAACTCGATTGCAAGTGGAATCCCAGCGACGGATTCGAAGGCTTGGGATGCGATTCGAAACGGACCGGTTAACTCCCAGTTCTCGACGAGCCTCGATGGTATCGACTGCTCTCCACCTGCACATAGCATGCTCTCGATTCATGCCAACGCAGGAATCACGTTCCGATTATCGATCGAGAAGTTGAGCCAGGCATTCTCGAAGGAAGTCCCGCAAAATAGTCCATTGGTATTCAACGCGATGGTCGGATACTTTGGCCAGACACCCAGCAAAGGGGCAGATGTCTATGTGCTCCTCGATGGTCAGATGGTTTACAAAGCTGTCGGCTTAGGCCGCGACGATGGCCTTCAAAAAATTCGCCTGGAACTACCTCAAAAGGACTCGCTCCTGACACTCATTGCAACCGACGGTGGCAATGGGATTGGTCATGATCAAGTTTGTTTCGTCGATGCGCTGATCGCACCGCGAGAGCCTAAAGAGTCTCGCGAGCAAACCGAGCGCATCGAGATGCTCCGAAGGGAATCCGATTCGATTCAAAGGGAGTTGGATCAGTTGCCGCAACCTCGACGGGTTTATGGTGTGATTGCAGAGACTCCCTCCCAGATCCATCGATTGCATCGAGGCAACACCGAAGATGCAAGGGAGTTGGTGATGCCCAAGACGGTATCGTGCGTTGGGCCGAGCCACTTTGAAAGTACCCCGCTGGATGCAACATCCAGCGATGCGCAGCGACGGATCGCCCTTGCCAAATGGCTATCCTCCGAGGACAACCCATTACCCTCAAGGGTGATTGTCAATCGATTGTGGCACTATCATTTTGGGAAAGGAATCGTTGCGACGCCGAGCGATTTTGGACTCGGGGGAGCGATGCCAACGCATCGAGAGCTGTTGGACTGGTTGGCAAGCGAATTGCAACGCGGAAATTGGTCGATCAAGCGAATGCATCGGATGATACTATTATCGGACGCTTACCGGCGCACTTCGATTGCCGATGAGGATTCGGGCCGAACTCTCGATGCAGGCAACGCCTTGCTGTGGCGACAAAACCCGAGGCGTTTGGATGCCGAGTCGCTTCGCGATGCGATGCTCGCCGTCTCTGGTTCGCTTGATACAACCATGCATGGTCCAGGTTATCGCGATTTTGACTACCAAGAAGAGTATGCACCGGTTTACCAGCACCGTGTTTTGGACGTACCCGAGGTCTTTCGTCGAAGCATCTATCGGTTTGTGGTTCGAACCACGCCGCACCCGTTCTTGACCAGCCTCGATTGTCCCAATCCTGCAACGATGACTCCGGTGAGAAACACCACCACGACGGCTATCCAGTCATTGGCAACCCTCAACAATGCGTTTGTTATGCAGCAGAGCGACCGATTTGCAGCCAGACTGCAGCAAGAGGCAGGCACCGACTCAAAGACGCAAGTTCAGCGAGCGATTCGTTTGGCTTTTGGTCGGCCTCCAACCGACGAGGAGGTTGCAAGTGCGGTGCAATTGATCGAAAGCGACGGTTTGTTTCAACTATGCCGAGTCCTCTTTAACACCAATGAGTTCATCTATGTCGACTGAGGCGGAGGCAGAATCCTCGATCCGATCTGCGCGTCGAGATTGGCTCGCAAACCTAGGAAGCGGACTCGGTGCGCTGGCTTGCAGCACTCTGTTGCATCGGAACACTCTGGCCTCGGCATCCGAGGTATTTGGCACTGATCAAGGTTTGCATCATCCGGCGCGGGCCAAGCATGTGATCGAGATCTTTTGTCCGGGTGGACTAAGTCATGTCGATACGTGGGATTATAAACCTGAGCTTGAAAAGCTCGATGGAACGGCCTTCGACTCTGAACTCGGTAAACAGACATTTGCGGGCGTGGCTGGAAAACATGCCAAGAGTTTTTGGCCATTTCGCCAGCGAGGACAATCGGGCCTGTGGATGTCAGACTTGTTTCCCAAGCTATCTGGTTGCGTCGATGAGATGGCTTTCATCTATTCGATGCAAAGCAAATCGGCACTGCATGGGCCAGCGATGTTCATGATGAACAGCGGTTTTATTCAGCCGGGGTTTCCCTCGATGGGATCGTGGGTTGGCTATGCACTTGGAAGCCAGTCGGACAACCTACCCGAGTTTGTCGTGCTGCCAGATTCGCGTGGTCTGCCCCCTGGAGGGATCATCAATTGGGGAGCGGGTTTTCTACCTGCGGTTCACCAAGGGACGATCATGGAGATCGGTTCTGAGAAAGAGGTCATCCGGGATTTGTTTCCAGCTCGCGAGATCCCACGCGATGCCCAAGCTCGCGCGGTTGAGCTACTGCAAAAGTGGAATCACAAGCACGCTCAATTCCGACCCGCTGACTCGCTCCTCGAAGCTCGAATCGCATCGTTTGAATTGGCAGGCAAGTTGCAGTTAAGTGCGCCCGAGGTCGTGGACCTGGCACAGGAAACCCAAGCCATTCATGCTTTGTATGGACTCGAGGATCCCGATATCGGCCCGTTTGGCAAGCAATGCTTGTTGGCAAGGAGGCTCGTCGAAAGAGGTGTTCGCTTTGTTCAGATCTACTGCGGTGCTGAGAACACCTCGAAAAAAGCGATTCGACCCAACTGGGATTCCCACGAAGACTTGCTCCGGGACCATGGATATTGGGGACGGATCTTAGACACCGGAGCATCGGCGCTGATCGAGGATCTCAAAGCGCGAGGGTTGCTCGATTCGACGCTTGTGATTTGCACCAGCGAGTTTGGTCGCCAACCTTTTATGCAAGGACAGCAAAAGGGAAGAGACCACAATCCAGGTGCTTTTACCGCATGGATGGCAGGTGGAGGAACAAAAAGGGGAGTCGGTTATGGGGCAAGCGATCCTATTGGCTTTAAGGCCCAAGAGAACCCCACGTATTGCTATGATCTTCATGCCACGGCGCTGCATCTGCTGGGGATCGATCACAAGAAATTGACGTTCTATCACAACGGAATCCAACGTCGCTTGACCGATGTGCATGGCCAAGTGATCCAAGAGTTACTCGCTTAAGGGCAGTGACTAACGCTAGCACGGAGACTTCGAGTTCGGGCAGATTTAGCGGTAGCGGAACTAGGCCAGAGGCTTTAGGCGAGAGGCTAGAGGGAAAACCCAATCCGAAAGACTCAGTATCGCGGCATAGCCTCTCACTTTGGGCTAGCACAGCGAGTGGCACCAAGCACAAGGTAGTAGGCACACTCCGCTGTGCCGTCGGCCAGGGTGCGATTGAACTTGATTCAATACGGCGGACAGCACATGGAATGTGCCTGCAACTATAAACCATCGCTGCGCTCGACGGTGATCGAAAGCTTGGCCCAGGTCGCTTGATCAGGCTCAGATGTCAGCGTTTATCAGCGGTTGAAGAAATCAAACCGCTAATAGACGCTGATGAACGCTAATGGACAATCACATGGTCTACTTTCAACTCTCTCAAATCTACTCTCTAGCCGCAAAGCGGCTCGGGGTTCTTGGTCGGAACCCGCGCTCCGATCGGCACCGATTCGATGGGGATCTGTAGCTGCGTTCGCGTTGCGACCGATGCGTAACGCTCGGGTGCAAGCCATGGTGTTTCCTGGGACGGCTCATCGAGCCAGCTTGGATCCGACCAAAGTGAATCGGATGGTGACGATCGGCCTGGGAGACTCGATACTGTGACGATGGTCCCTTCGATGAAGCAGCCGCCACTGATGATTTTGCTGGCTTGACTCGCACATCGTCCGAGATCATCGGCTTTATTCAAAGCACTTACAGCTGTAACTGCCTGTTTAACTTTGCCTATTTGTGTGCCGGGAACGATTATTGAAGCAATTCCTCCAAAAAAGTATTGATTGCTGTCGTAATCGACGTTATCCCCAAACAAAGGATTGTTGCTACGTATTAGCCATGACAAGCCAAAGCTGGCACCATCACCAAAGCCTGAATAAAAATTGATCAGTTGATCGTTTACATCTCCTCTCCGCCCTCCAATAACACCGATAACAAAGTCCGTCCAGGACCGACCATTTGTATTGGATGTTGGGGCTTTATATCCTTCCGGGAGCACGTACAAATGTCTATCGTAGCTAGGAATCCTTCCTTCAGGTAGCGGAATCCCGTCGAGTTCCGATTCGTAAACATTGCGTGGATCCCAATCCTCTTCGTAGGTTATGATCCACGGATCACCGCTGAGCGGATCGCCTCCAAGATCCATGCCATCGAGCCCAGCTCCCGAGGTTGGATTATTCGTCCGAGTCCTGCGCTGGCCAGTTGCTAGGACAAAGTAGCTTTCCTCGTATTCGCCTTGCGCACCCTGCGGTCCTGGACCCGCAGGCATTTTTCGAACGCGTAGGTACCACTGGTTGCCGGTAACCAAAACACGATCGTCTCCTGAGATCACCGGTGATGGATCGACCGCATCGGGATCATTCGGATCAAAAGCCGTCGTGCTGACGATCTGCTTGTTGTAGGTGGCGTTTCGAGTCTCTTTAGCAAGATAGTCCCAGGCTGGATGGATCGATTCTACGCTGCGCGTCGCATTGGCCTCGTAAGTAAGTGTCTCGGTGGCTCTTGCTGAACTGCCCCCTGTGGCGATGACTTGGTCGTCTTGGCCTCCGGATGTCTTGATTTGACCTCCTCCGAGCGTCAGAAAACTCCAAGAGTCCTCGTTGGTCATGTTCACGGTATCGAAAGCAACGTCGCCACTGACCGATTGCGAGTCGGGAAAGTACTGCGTGAGAGTCACGTTGCTTTTGTAGCTCTCGGACTCGAATGTTTTGAAAGCTCCTTCGCGCGTGGCTTCTCCAGATTGCAGCGTGTGATCTTCGATGCCGGTGTCCGTGCAAATCCTGTGCTCACCGTGCTAACGTCGGTTGACTGTTTGAAAAACGGGCAGATTCGGCGCATATCGTGTGCAATTGCACAATGCGATTAGAGAGGGATTTCCACAGACGGAGGTAATCGGAATGCTCATCGAGATAGATCCAACGGTGGATTTTGCGTGCAAGTTACTTCTGGGGAATCCAGAGTATCCTGACATTACCATTCACTTTTTGAACGCGATACTCAGGTTGCCATCGCCCATCGTATCGGTCGAGATCGTTAATCCGATCGTCTGGAAAGAGTTCGAAGCTGACAAACTGTCGATTCTAGATATTTTGGCCATTGACGACGCGGATCGCAGGCTCAACGTTGAAGTGCAGCGCACCAAGCCTACCTGTCTACCGCAACGTCTGACGTATTACTCAGCGACTCAGTTGGTCGACCAGATTGGGGAAGGAGACAGCTACCGGAAACTTCGCCCTTCGATTGGAATTTGCATCTTAAGCAGCGTCCATTTTTCCCAATTAGCCGAGTACCACAGCGAATTTCGGCTTCGCACTCGCAGTGGATTGGAACTGACAAATTGCTTGGAAATCCATTTGTTGGAGTTGCCCACGTACTCTCCAGTAGACGATAATGGAGTGATCGCCGATCCGCGTGATCAATGGATGTACTTCTTTCGACGGGCCAGGGGTTCGAGCGTTGAGGAGTTATTAGACCGGTTGCCTGATCCCGTTTTTCAACGAGCCGTAGGAGTCCTAGAGATGATTTCACGAACACCGGACCAACGCCGTCACTACGAAGCACGTCTGAAATGGGAACTCGATGAGAACACTCGAATCCAAACAGCTTTTGAGGAAGGTGAGCTCAAAGGGCGTGAGGAAGGCGAGATCAAAGGCCGCGAGGAAGGCAGAGAGGAAGGCAGAGAGGAAGGGGAACTATTCGGCAAGATACGCATGTTGCAAAATTTGTTGAGTCTCCCTCAGTCGACCGACGATGTGCTGCACTCTAGAACGAGGACCGAACTTGAGTCCTTGGTGACCGAGCTGCAATCGCAATTGCGAAAGCGGATGACATAGTTTCCAAAGGAAGTAGACCGAGTAACCAGGAGAAAGTGGGGCAGGTTGCAATTCTTCGGCCCTGGCAGACTTCCAGGTTTTGACCGCTCTACTTTCCACTTTCTCTTGTCTACTCTCTATTGGCCTGCGGCCAATGGAGGCGGCGTCCTAGACTCGCAACCTTGCTATGTTTTTGGGGATAGATTAGGAAGGCAAATGGACAATCTGAGCCCTGTCAGACCATTCGGTATATCGCATGGTTCGCATGGGTAATCGCCTCTGCCCGAGATGGTTCAATTCTACTTTCAATTCACTACAATCCACTCTCTAGCCACCCAGCGGCTCGCCGAGTTCCCGAACGCATTTT
>JBJSXX010000442.1:0-3597 GCA_046086605.1 Pirellula sp.
AGACTTGGGTTTCAGGCATTCGGGGAAACAGTAGTTGAAAGAAGACCATGTTCGATTGGATGTTCGACAAACTCGGAACCGAACCCATGAAGTAATCCATTAGCGGTCTTTGAGCAGGGCGTATTTCAACTCAACCCTACCAGTGGTTGGCTTTGCTATAATTTGGGCTTGCCGAACTAAAATCAGTTGTTGCCAATACCACGCCGAGCTAACCCATGGGTGAACCTTCACAGCCGACGATCTATATCCTTGCGGGACCCAATGGCGCTGGCAAAACGACTTTTGCCAATGCGTTCTTGCAAAAGTTTGCTAATTGCCGCGAGTTTCTCAACGCGGATCTGATAGCTGCCGGGTTGGCTCCGTTTGCTCCCGAGACGCAGGCTATTCGGGCTTCAGAGTTGTTGCTAAGCCGGATCAGGGAGTTGGCAGCGGCTAGCGCTACATTCTCGTTTGAGACAACATTGGCAGCGAGGAGCTACCGTACTTCAATACTTGAATGGCAACGCTTGGGTTATCGCGTTGTACTGTACTTCATTTGGCTTCGTTCTGCCGAAATGGCGATCGAACGAGTCGCTGGCCGAGTGCAACAGGGAGGCCACCATATCCCTGAAGATGTAGTGCGTCGCAGATATACCCGAGGCCTGACGAATCTCTTCGATTTGTATTTGCCTATTGTATCCAACGCCTATGTTTTCGATGGCACAGCTTTCCCACCAATCTTAGTCGCTGAAATTGAGGGTGAAAATACACTCGTTCTCGACTATACTCGATGGAAACTCATCGCTCGAGAAAGAATGGAAGCATCCCATGATTAGATATAACGATCCCGCTTCTCTGGGTACAAAAGCAGAACTCGCATTCGAAGATGCCTGTCGAAACGTTATTGAGCGAGCCCGCGTGTCAAACACCAAAATCGTTATCTGCCTTGATGGCATCGTGGTAAAGTTGACGCCAGACGAAGCCGAGCAAGAATTGAACGTGAATCTCGCAAATCGGCAAAATAAGCTCCTGGAAAGTTGAAAATCTCGCGTCAAAGGTGCACCCGGCCCATGCACATTTTCTTTGATTGGCCGGCGGCACAGCGGAGTGTGCCTGGAACCTTGTGCTTGACCGATAGGACAGGGCTCCGACCCGTCTGGTTGGTAGCATTAATCGAAACGCCTGGACCGACGTCCCGTCCTATGGTCGATGAGCCCTCACGCCTCAAGCCTCAAGCCTGTTCTGGCCATCTCCCTTTCGCGAGTCTCGCGGCAATCGGATTATCATCGTTGATTGGTGGACTTCGTACGGAGTTCCAACTGATATTGTAGACCGGGATTTTCAGCTCCCTTGAGTGTTGCTCCAGCGTTGTGAAGGAGGTATTCAAAAGATCCATTGGTCAGCGGATCGTGTGGCGCAGGCAGTTCTAGTTCCTCAAGTGTTGCCGGTAGTTTGTTGTCGTGGGTCGCCAGATGATGACGGATCGCTTCTACCGTTTGCCACATCGCGAGTTGTTGCTGGGTTCTAAGCGACGCCTCTTGTGCCGCCTGTACTGCGGGTAGAAACGCGGATGTTGGAACAGTGAATAGACCGTATCGCAGGCTCCGTTCGTTAAAATCCATCGAAGATGCCTTGGATCTTTTGCGTGCATGTTCTGGCAGAAAACTGTATTTGAATTCCTCATCACGGTACCTCTCGTAAAATCGACGCATGGCAAGAAAAAATATCTGCGTGTTGGGTAACTGATCCAAGGTATCGTTGCTTAATCCTTCGACTTTTGCCAAATACTCGCGCGCTTTGGGGACATTCGATTCTATGGCAAGAGTGATGCCTTCTTTGCCAATCGATTCCCAACTGTCCAGTGGTGTTCCTACGCCATGAATCGCCTTGGTAAAGCGATCGATGAATTCACTCCAGTATTCCGGTGACTTCCGAACCGTATCTACCTCTCGCAAAGCTTTGACCTGTTCAAGCAGAAATTCGTGCTCATAGGCCAGGGCATGATCTAACTGGATCAACGGTTTGGGCAATTGAGCGATCGCCCAATAGAGGTTCGGTGCATCGGCATGTTCGGAAAGATAGTATGCTTGTTGCAAACCGATATTGACGCATGCGGTTCCCACGAGATTCGATACCAGGAATGGTTCTTGGCAAAAATGGGGGCCCATAGCGATCAACTGACCTAGAATTTTGACTGCATCATCGGTTCTGTTTTCTGCCATCGCCAGCAAAAACCGCATCGCTTGGATGCGCGCGACATCGCGAATGGCCTGGATCTCGGGGAGTAAATAGCCGGCAGGATTCTCGACCGTTTTTATTTGGCGATCAAAATCGCAATGCAATCTCGAAGCGGCTTCATCAAGAAAAAGCGGTTGAAAAGATGTGTAGGTCAGATACTCTTTGACTTTCTCAACAGGGAGATCCTTTACCTCGGTTTCTAGCCAAACATAGGGCGCAAATGCTTGGTCGCCAGCCGCGGCCCGTGACTCGTCTTCAAACTTGCGTTTTGCCTGCAAGGCTGCGGTTTGCTCGAAGAAGCCTCCAGCTTTGAGATAGAAAATAGCAGCATTGCCTGGTTTTGCATGAAAAGGATCGGGGATGAGGCGAATAGAGAGTGCCGGCTTGTGTTCCGTTTTGGGAGCGAGCGTAACGGTTCGTCTTGCCGTTGTGATCGGTCCCCTAAGAAATTCCCATGCGCCCTCTCGACTGTCGATCTGCTCTTGGGTCCCAACTGGCGATTCCTGGGAAT
This sequence comes from Pirellula sp., assembly GCA_046086605.1. Lineage (GTDB taxonomy): Bacteria > Planctomycetota > Planctomycetia > Pirellulales > Pirellulaceae > JBKCUI01. Next base: position 2,729 of record JBJSXX010000442.1, read on the forward strand.
AACCTGAAGTGAGACCACTGGATATCAGCATTGCAGCCAATACAGAGTGTCTGAGAATACTACGTCTTAGGAGCGTTGTTAATCGGGTATTGTTTGTCATTGATGGAGTTCCGATCGGGATTGGTAAAGACGATATTGGTTAAGGTTTATATAGTTTTCAAATTGTCGAATTCCATCAGTATTTTTAGCAACTGACGCTGACTTGGATGCTTTTGCAAGGAATTGAATTCAGATGCAGGAGAGGGCATTGTGTTGTGTCCGTTCACATCGGGTTGTTTAGTCTTTAGATGCGATCCAGACTCTACTTGGTCAATCCGCGTGGTTGATGGGAGACTCGTCGGGTTCACGAAGAATGCGTTTCTTTGGACGATAGGTCGTAAAACAACGTCCTTAGCAGAGTCTGTCGCGATGGATCGATAAATGGCTTCTAAACTATCCTGTTCATCCCAAGCAGAGGGCTGCGACGCAAGAATCGATTTTGCTTTGGGAAGATTGGATTCCGTTGCCGCGACGTTTTCCGTGATCGCATTTGACTTAGCCAATGGAAGTGGTTTAATCATCACCTTTGTCCAAATTGCTGAGAGCAGTATCCCGGCAGCAAGCCCGGTGACCCAGGATACCTTGGCTATTTGGATCCATGTTCGATTCGCCGTAGGCGATCGATACGGTAGGTTGTCAGCACTCGGCACAGCATCAGGTTGCGCACAGAGTTCCAACTCGTTGGTAGAAACCTTTGCCTGGACAGATATTGCTTCTGAGTATTGCTTGGGCGTGAGGGATTTCAGGTCCTGCTCGAATCGATCAAGTCCCTCATGCATGGGAAATTTAGGTTCGATCATCGTCTTTGCCCCATATTGGTTTTACTGACG
>JBJSXX010000443.1:0-10865 GCA_046086605.1 Pirellula sp.
CCCGGAGGCTCTGGGGGCTACGCCTTGGAATCAGTGGAGCGAAGAGGTTCGAAAGAATGCAGTCATGCTCGCTGGCAACAAGCAAGTCGCTTTGGCCGTTTCCAGTGGCCAAATCGCTTGGGGGTTGACCGACACCGATGATGCGATCATCGAAAAGGAAAAAGGGATGCCCGTTGAAATGGTCTTTCCCGATCAGCAACCGGATCAATTCGGTACGGTCTTTATTCCCAATACCGTCGCGGTGATTCGCAAAGCTCCCCACCCGGTACTGGCGGCCAAACTTGCCGATTATCTCGTGAGTGAAAAAACCGAATCGCGGCTTGCGATGAGCTCGTCGGCTCACTTTCCGGTATGGCCCGGTGCGGGCCAGCAGTCGCGCATCGAGACCTTGGGAATTCGGCGGGCCAAAGTCGATTTCGAAAAGGCTGCTGAGCGTTGGCGAAGCGAATCGACGGAGTCTACTGGGCCGGCGGCGGAGTGATCCCCTCGCGGAAAATAAAATACACCGCACCGAGCATGCATAAGCCGGCCCACAAAAAATCCCAACGCAGCGATTGTTTCATGTACACAACCATGAATGGAACAAAGACGCACAGCGTGATGATCTCCTGAAGGATCTTCAGTTGAGGCAACGTCAGTAACGTAGAACCAATCCGGTTTGCAGGAACCTGGATCAAGTACTCGAAAAGGGCGATGCACCAACTAATCAATGCCGCCATCAACCAAGGCTTGTCCTTGAGATCCTTCAAATGACCATACCAAGCAAAGGTCATGAAGACATTCGATGCGACGAGCATCAAGACAGTGATCAGCACGATTCCCATCGGAAAATCAACCTATGAACTAGATTCGATCACATCGCAAGCCAATTCCAGTGAATCGACCTGGGCAATCCAGCCTGCAACCTGCTTGCAAGCCGGAGCCGTTCGAGGATCTCCTAGCAAATTCTTCAAGGTTGATGCAAGCCGATTGCCGTCGAATCGCGATGGGGCTAAGTAATCGCCCACGCCGAGCCGTTTGATGTGATAAGCGTTGTCGACTTGGTCGAATCCCATCGGCATGATAACCTGTCCAATACCCGCTGCCATGGCTTGGGACAACGATCCGATTCCCCCATGATGCACCAGGGCCTCGCATCGCGGCAAGAGCTCTTTGAAGGGAGCATAGTCGAAATGCTTTACATTCTCGGGGAGATTCGGAGGGATCTGCTCGGCGAATCGCGTCAGGAGGATTCCTCGTTTGCCCAGGCGGGTGCAAGCATCCACTGCGGCTTGGAAAAACTTTTGACCAAAAATATTCGCAGAACCGGGAGTAAACGCGATGGGCGCAGGGCCATTAGCAAGAAACCGCTCAAGCTCGCTGGGCATAGGAGTGATCCCTTCTTCGCTGTAGAGAGGGAAACCTGTTAAGACGGTCTGAGCAGGCCAATCGGGCTGCTTGGGTGAAAACCAATCGGGGAACAGACCTACCACCCGCTGCGGGGAATGCCACCAATCGCGAAAGATACCACCAACGGCAGGGAGTCCGAGCTTGCTTCGGAACTCATTGAGCCACGGGCAGATCATCGGGTCGATGATCAAACGATCGGCAACCCACCATTGAAACCGTTTGAACCAACGCGGCCCTAGGTGCAACGCCAACCGCGGGAGCCTGGGCCCTTGGAACTCACTGCGAAAAAGTACTGGCGATAAATGGACGCTCACCAACGATGCACCGAGTTTCTCTTGGGCTACTCGGGCTCCAAAAGCTAGACTCGATGCGACCAGCCGAGTCTTTCCTGGTTCATAGAGTTGTTCGATCGCTCGATAGGTCGGTTCGAGATTCTTTCGAACGGCCAGTTGCATCACCCGCTTGGTGCCTTTGGTCGGATGCCACAAATCGGGGTCATTGACCAGTTGATGGAAATCGCACTCGGGCATCGTGTCGTAGAAATCGAAACCCGAGGACTGAGCCAACTGTCGGAAATACCCAGCGGTGATGAGGCTGACACGATGCCCTCGGCGCTGGAGCCTTTGTCCAATTCCTACAAAAGGATGAACGTCACCTGAACTGCCTACCGCGCATAGCAGATAATGAACCATGTCTTAGCGGTTGCTTTTGCGCACAGAGGACAAAACATCCCAAGCATACCATTCTAAAAACAGCAGCAACACGGGAAATGTATAGATGATCAGTTGTTGCAGTGCCGAGGGACTAAGCTCATCGGCGATATCGAAACGGGGAAACAACCAGCCTAGAGCTTGAACCAACCCAAAGACCATCCCGGCATTGAGGGCCAAAAGCACAACGCTGATGAGCGTTTCACCGAAAACAAACAGGATCAACTGCCGCAAGGCCTTGCGCTCGGTTTGCTGTTCTGGATCTAGCGTTGTCTTCATTCGCTCTCCGCAAAGACACCTTCGTATCCCAAATCTGTGATGTCGCTGATCCGTCCAGCGAGCACACCGTACTGGTTGGCTACGAAACAAATGTACCAGGGAAAGACAAAACCTGCCAACATCCCGATCGCAGGGCCTTTGAAAATCGCGATTTGCCATAGGACAAAGTACAACACCCAGGCGATCGCCGATTGCATATACATCGCGCCCCAGGCATCAGGCTTGGCCGAAATCGACTTAAAAATACTACCCGAAACAGGTTGTTTGTAGCTTTGCAATTCGAGCATGCTCAAGTAGATGATCGGGACGGATCCCCAAAGGAGCATTTGAGCAAATGCATCTTGCAAAAGCATCGGCACTTTAATGACCGACAAACTGGAACTCAAGAGACTTGCTAGAATGCCTACAAGCAGAAACACAACGAACCCGATGCATGCGGGCCCTAAGTAGTCTTTGACGTTCTGAAAAAAAGGCCACGGTTCGATGAGCTTGACTCGATTGGCGGACTTGGGAATCACGGCCACCGCACAGATAAAGGTCGCAAGCTGCACAGGGAATGTTGCAGCAAGCAATAGATGAGGCCTGAGGGCTTGTAACACTTTCTGCAAATCGGTGTCTGTACTGTGGGGTATAAGACCTTGAAGGTAATAGATCACCGAGGTTGCAACACCCAATGCGACCAGAGCCAGAATCAATCGCGTGTCGCTCAGGAATCCGAAGTTACGAGACAACCACTCTTTCGAGTCGAACGCACCTTTGACGTCCTCGATCTCCTTGCGTTCACGTTCCAGCTCCTTGGATGCTTTGCTCAATATCTCCTTGGTGTTGACCGAGGCACCCGAGACGATGCGAGGATTGTTGCCTCCGACAGGAGCTAGCTGCACGGCGGCTTCGAGCTCATCGATCTTGATGTCAGCCGCAGCCTTTTTCACCGGAGGGGGCGGGACCACGATCATCGAATGGCAGTCAGGGCACTTGACCTGAGTTCCAGCCTTAGACTCCCGCACCATAAGTCGTGTATTGCAAACTTTACAGCCTATCGAATACTCGGCATTGGAAGGCTTGGATGCTACGGGTTTGGTCCCTTGAGCAGTGGGTTTGACTGGCTCGTCAAAAAGATCTTCGCTGCTCGAGAGTGCATCGCGAAGGGCTTGCTCACTTCGCGACGCAGACGGCGGCGTGGGACTCGCGGAAGATGGTGCCGATGCTTTAGGTGCCACTGGTGGTTCTTGGAGTGGGACTAAATCGGGCAGATCGTCGTCAAAGAGACTTCGAGGTGGATCCCCTTCGAGATCCTTCGAGTTGCTCGTTGATGTTTTTGCGGGCGGTGACTTTGGCGGCGATGTCTTTGGCGGCGATGTTTTTGATTTCGACGCACCTTCCGGTGAATCGAGTGAAAACCACTGATCCTCATCGCTTGAGGCATCTGTTTTCGAGGAGACACCTGGAACGAGCACCTTCGAGTGGCATTTGGGGCAATCGATGCGCGAGCCTGCCATCGATGAAGGTGCCTTGAGCTTGGCCTTGCATTGCGGACAACTAATCAGGATCGGCTCTTGGGATGGCTGGCTCACAAAGGTGACTCAAACTTGAAATGCACGAGGAAAATATGTCAGTGCGATCTGAACGAAGCAGACCGCATGAGCATATCATACTCAGAGTCTATCGGTAGCAGTAAACGGCATCCGAGGAACGGATCAAAATCGAATTCGAGCTTACCGCAGGCGTCGACCAGTAGACCTCATCCTTGGAACCGGTCGCCAATTCGACGACTTGGAACTCGGGACCGGTCTTGACGATGATCATATTGCCCGCCTCGTTGAACATATAGATCTTGTCACCGACGACGACCGGGCAACCGGCCACGAGGGTTCCACCAGGCATCCGTTTGCGATAAACCTCTTTGCCAGTTTTCTTCTCATAACAGGTGGCAGTATTGCCAAAGAAATAGAGGTAGTCACCGACAACGACCGGAGAAGGCATTCCTGCACCGCTCTTGAAGCCCGACCAGAGAACCGCTTGGGAAGTCGTTGCGTCTTTAGCAAGTGTTAAATCTCCGGTGTGTCCTTTGGCAATCGCATAGATCGGGGCTCGGCTACCTGGACTCGAAGTACCAAAGTAAACTGCCGATTCGTCAGCTACCAGCGAGCAAGAAAACGAAGTATCGAGCCCACCTAACTTCCAACGCTCATTGCCCGTTGCCAAGTCGTAAGCGATGACCGATCCTTGGCCGCCGGTGATGATCTCATCGACCCCTTGGTTGCTCCAAGAAATCGGAGTGCTCCAAGCAGACCCTTTAGGTCGCTCTGCTCTCCAGATCTCTTGACCATCGGCTGGGTTAAGGCACGAGAGTACCGCAGACTGTTCGTTGTACTCTTGGAGCAGGAGTCGGTTCTGCTGCGGGTCCTCTTTCTCGATAAGTACGAGGGAACTGCCGGTTCCAAAGTCGTTGCTGATCTTTTGAGGTTCGAGGCTCTTGGTCCACTTTTGCTTGCCATCGAAATCGTAGGCGGCTAAGAAACCGGCGGCACCAAAGTAAGCAAAGACCGTATCATTGCTGGCTGCTGGAGTTTCCGTTGCGAACGTGTTCGATGCGTGCTTAGCAAAGGCAGGGATGGCTTCGATAGCTGTCTGCTCCCATAGGATTTGGCCATTGCTCAGGCTCAAACAGACAAGCTTCCACGAGACCGGATCCTTGGGCTTGGCCGCCTTGCCCATGGTGCTCGGATCCATCACTCCGCCAGTCATACCCTTAGGTTTGCCACCCTTGCTCGGTACGGCGGTTGATACAAAGACCTTCTGTCCGATGACAATGGGCTGAGACCATCCACTTCCGGGGATCGGAGTCCTCCAAGCGGCTTGCGGTGGCGAGGTCCAATCCTCTGGAAGTTGTGACTTGGAGTTCACACTCAGCGCGTTTCCCCCTCGAAACTGTCGCCAGTCATCCGCACAACGTTCAAGGATAAGGTAACACTTAGGGCCAAGGTCAAACCGAGGGTTAGATACCATTTTGCAGAAAGAGATTGGCTTTTCATATTCGATGATCCGGAACCAAAAGAGAGGAGGAAATCTTAGAAACATGTCGTGTCACTATAGCTAACTGGCAAATTGCCGAGCTTATTGGGGCCTTTCCTCGCCGATCCGTTCGATTGTGGCCCCCCCCGATTTAGCCTAGAATGACTGCATTCTGTGGAACTCAATCGGGGCAAAAATTTAAGAAAAGTAAGCAGTCTGTAGAAAGTAGAAGGTTCAACGATGAGCGATTTATGCGATTTCGGTCTGATCGGTCTGGCAGTCATGGGTGAGAACCTAGCCCTCAATGTGGAGAGTCGAGGATACAAAGTCGCGGTCTACAACCGTACGACCGACAAAGTCGACGAACTGTTAGCCACCCGTGCCAAAGGAAAGAACTTTGTCGGTTGCCATTCGATCGTCGATATGGTCAAGAACCTTAAGCGACCGCGAGTGGTCATGATGCTCGTCAAAGCGGGACCAGCCGTCGATGATCTGATCAATCAACTCACCCCACACCTCGAACCGGGAGATATCTTGATCGACGGCGGAAACACCCACTATGTCGATACCGAGCGACGAACCAAGGAAGTCGAAAGCAAAGGACTCTTGTTCGTTGGATCGGGTGTTTCAGGTGGAGAAGAAGGTGCCCTCAAGGGCCCGAGCCTTATGCCCGGCGGCAGCAAAGCTGCTTGGCCCACGATCAAACCGATCTTCCAAGCTATCTCGGCAAAGGTCGGTCCAAAGCACGATACCCCATGCTGCGAATGGGTCGGTCCACGCGGTGCTGGTCACTATGTGAAGATGGTTCACAACGGTATCGAATATGGCGACATGCAACTGATTTGCGAAGCCTATCTGCTACTCAAAGAAGCTGCAGGACTTTCTAACGAAGAACTCTATGGCGTCTTTGATGACTGGAACCGTGGTGAACTGCAAAGCTATCTGATCGAGATCACCCGCGATATCTTCAGCGTCAAAGACGATCAAGGTGGAAGCGGCTATTTGGTCGACCAAGTCCTCGACGTAGCTGGTGCAAAAGGCACTGGCAAGTGGATGAGTCAACTGGCACTCGATCTGGGCGTTCCTAGCACCTTGGTCACGACCGCCGTGTATGCACGTTGCTTGGCCGCTATGAAAGAAGCTCGTGTTCGAGCCAGCAAGGTGCTAACAGCACCGGTTCCATCCCATAATCCGGCTTTCGATTCGGCCGTCAAAGGCTTAGTCGCCGATCGCAAAAAGTTCGTCGAAGCGGTTCGACATGCTTTGTATGCCTCCAAAATTTGCTCGTATGCTCAAGGCTTCGTTCAATTGCAAGAGGCCAGCAAGGAGCTCGATTGGGGGCTCAACTACGGCGATTGCGCGTTGCTCTGGCGCGGCGGATGCATCATTCGAGCCCAGTTCCTCGATCGCATCAAAGAAGCCTTTGATGCCGATCCGAACCTCGAAAACCTCTTGTTGCACCCCTACTTCAAGAATGCCATCGACAACGCACAGGAATCCTGGCGAGCGGTCGTCATGGCAGCAAGCCATCTAGGGCTACCTGTCCCAGCCTTTACGACGGCATTAGGCTACTATGACAGCTACCGTCTAGCGAGGCTTCCGTCGAATTTACTCCAGGCCCAACGGGACTATTTCGGGGCTCATACCTACCAAAGGCTCGATCGATCGGGAGTTTTCCACAGCGAATGGCTCGACCTCCGCAAGCAACCGAGTTAAAACTCTCTAGCTTGGAAATCCGAATTTACTCGAAGTGGAACGCTTGAGCGTTTTGATGCATGGCTCGTGAGCTGAAAACGATCCGCAACATCGGTATCATCGCGCATATCGATGCTGGGAAAACGACCGTTACTGAACAGATGCTCTACATGAGCGGAACCAAACACCGCGCAGGGGCGGTCGATTCGGGCACGACCGAAACCGATGATGACCCCGAAGAGCAGCAGCGTGGGATCACCATCTTTGCGGCTTGCGTGACCTTCCGCTGGAAAGATTGCTCAGTCAACCTGTTGGATACCCCAGGCCACGTCGATTTCACCGCCGAAGTCGAACGATGCTTGCGAGTGCTCGATGGTGCTGTCGTCGTCTTTAGCGCACGCGAAGGTGTCGAAGCTCAAAGCGAAACGGTATGGCGGCAAGCCAACAAGTACGGTGTACCTCGCATCGTGTTTATCAACAAACTCGATCGCGAAGGGGCTGACTTTTATCGAGTGCTCGAGGAAATCGGCCCACGCCTAGGTGCGGATCCTCTTGCCATTCAGATCCCGGTCGGGCAAGGCCCAGCCCACACCGATGATCCATTCCGAGCGATCATCGATCTGATCGATATGAAGCTCATGACCTTCAGCACCGAGGATGCGGGCCGCACCGTCAGTGTTCAAGACATTCCCGAGGAACTCGTGGCCGACGCTCGCGATTGGCGAAACGTCATGCTCGAAAAACTCTACACCCACAGCGAAGAGATGATGGTTCTGGCGATGGAGGAAAAGCCCATCCCCTCGGATCTTATTCGCAAGACGCTTCGAGAAGCCTGTATCCGTCAAGCGATCCAACCGGTGCTGTGCGGATCGGCCCTACACGGAGTCGGAGTCCAGCCGCTCCTCGATGCCGTTGGTTCCTATCTTCCATGCCCGATCGATCGGCCTGCCGTCGAAGGTTGCGATCCGAAGAAACCCGATAAGAAGATCCTTCGCAAGCCCGACCCCAAGGATCCCTTCTGCGCCCTGGTCTTCAAGATCCTGCCCGCCAAGACGGGGGATATGTTCTGGATTCGAGTCTACTCCGGAAAACTTGAATCCAACTCACGCGTCTACAATCCAAACCGCGACAAGAAAGAGAATGTCGCTCAGCTTTGGCAAATCCACGCGTCGAAGAAAGATCGACAAGGTCAGATCGATACCCTCGAATGCGGGGACATTGCCTGCGCGATTGGACCCCGCGATTCAATCACCGGGGATACCTTGTGCGATACCCGCGAAATGGTGCAGTTGCCTTCCATCCAATTTGCCCAGTCCGTCATCTCGATGGCCATCGAGCCCGAGAACTCCACCGAACGAAAAAAGCTCGCCGAAGTTCTCGACATGCTCAAACGGCAAGACCCTACCTTCCACGCCAGCGAGAGCGCCGAGTCGGGACAAACGATCATCTCTGGCATGGGCGAATTGCACTTGGAAGTCATCAAGAACAGACTTGTTCGCGACTATCAACTCAGTGTCAAATTCTATAAGCCTCGGGTATCGTATCGGGAGACGATCCGAGAGGTTGCTCAAGTCACCGGTCAGTGCAACCGTCAGGTTGGCGCACAAACCTTGTTTGCAAGATTGCAAGTCCGTTTCGAGCCTCTCGAAGATCTCTCGGCCAAGGTGATTGTGCTGGATCGAACTCCACCTGAAAAAATGCTCCCCGAGAACTTGCGCCAAGCTGCCCTTGAAGAACTCAAAAACCGCGCCGAGGGGGGTGGATTGATCGGATCGTTCCCACTGACTGGAATCCGTATCAGCATCCTCGGGGCCGAGCTAGCAGAGGTCGGCTCCGATGAAGTCGCATTTCGCATCGCTGCCAACGATGCCTTTGATGAAGGCCTCAAAATCGGTGGTCCAGCACTGCTTGAACCCGTCATGAAGATGGACATTTCGACGCCGGCGGATTACCTCGGTGAAATCGTCGGCGACTTGCAACAACGCCGTGGACTTATCGAGAAGACCGAGTCGAGAGGCTACATCACGCAAGTCAACGCGCTGGTCCCCCTGAAAGAACTCTTTGGCTACTCCAGTGCGATTCGATCGCTGAGCCAAGGTCGTGCGGGATGCTCGATGGAACCCCATGGCTACCAAATAGCCCCGCAGGAAGACATGGACGCCTTTACGATGTAGGCATACGATGTTCATCTCCCTAGACGGTATCGATGGCGGAGGCAAATCGACTCAAATCGAATTGCTGGCCAACTGGTTAATCTCCCAAGGTCATCGCGTTCAAACGCATCGCGATCCAGGTTCGACCAAACTCGGCACAGCCGTGCGTGAGATTCTGCTTCATCGCGAAGACATCCCGCTGGCCAACACCACCGAAATGCTTTTGTACATGGCTGCGAGGGCACAGCTCGTAGCCGAAAACATCCAGCCTGCCTTGCTCGCAGGCGAGACGATCGTATGCGATCGATACCTACTGGCGAATGTCGTCTACCAAGGCTCCGCAGGTGGATTGGACATCGAGGATCTCTGGCGAGTCGGCAAGATCGCCACGGCAGGTTGTATGCCTGATGTGACGATCGTTCTGGATATCGATCCGCAATTGGCTGCATCGCGAATCCAACGTGGCCAAGACCGCCTCGAAAAACGGGGCGTTGAATACTTTCAGAAAGTTCGCAAAGGCTTTATCGATCAATTGCCTCGTTGCGGCAGAACAACGGCCATGATCGATGCCAGTAGCGATATCCAAACCATCCACCAGCAAATCGTCGCTGTCGTCGAGCAAGCGATCGACACCATGAAGCAACAACGCAGCTAAAGGCTTGATAAAAGAAATGCATCAAAGCCACTACGATCGCCGAAGAATCCTGTCGATCGGTGCTAGCACGCTTTGTTCTGGAGTGCTGTGTAATTGCAAGCTGTGTACCAGTTCCCTTGCCAGTGGTTTGCAAGCAAGCGACCGTTCGGAAACCCCTGGGACGATCCTGATGTGTGGGGGCGGAAAACTCCCAGACTCCATCCTCGATCGTTTCTGCGAAAAATCCGATGCAACGAATTCAACTCTAGTGCTTATCCCAACGGCTTCGGCTCGCTCGGATTCGGGGGATTATTCCCCTTGGCTTGAGCTTTGGAAGTCCCGAGGTTGGCAAGAGGTGCTAGTCGTCCATGCCGCAGACGCACAAGCTGCCAAAGCCCCTCACTTCGGTGAGGAAATCGATAGGGCCAAGGCGGTTTGGATCACAGGAGGAGACCAAAGCCGGCTCGCTCAGCGGTTTCTTGGCACGGCTTTGATCGAAAGACTAAACAACCTACTGCGCCGAGGAGGTGTTTTGGGGGGCACCAGCGCCGGGGCAGCCATCCTATCAAAGAACATGATCGCTAGCGGAACCAACCAACCGGAAATGGCAGGTGGCTTTGGGCTACTGCCAAGCGTCATTATCGATCAGCACTTCACCCAAAAGAATCGCTTCGAGCGCTTGGCCAAAGCGGTTTCACTCCACAAGCAACTCATTGGGATTGGCATCGACGAATCGACGGGGCTTGAATTGCATGGACCCAACGCCAAAGTCATCGGGCTAGGTCGCATCCATGCCTACCGCGATCCGAACAAACCGGTACTTTGGTCGCAAGAGGATCCGATCGATCCGAGCCAATGGTCCGAACTGTTTGACACGAGTTGGAGTACGAGAAATCAAAAGGATCACCCGTAAAATTAATCGGTTCTTCGGGAATTGTTGTGGGTTCACTGACTAGTAGCGGAAGTGCGCAAGCACTCCGGTGAGTGATG
>JBJSXX010000444.1:0-3151 GCA_046086605.1 Pirellula sp.
CCAGCTCAGGTCGAACAAGTCCTCTTGTGCGATATGATCGGTCGAGCGATTGCATTGGTTAACGATGAGCATCTCTCGCAAGCCATCGGACGCTTTGGGCAAAACGTTCGTTTGGCCAGCAAGCTTTGTGGTTGGGACATCGAGATCATGACTGCTCCGGAATTGGAGCGTCAAATCGAAAGGGCCATGGAAGCCTTCATGCAGATCGATGGAATGACCGAAGAGGTCGCCCAGCAACTCGTCGAGCAAGGTTACTTGTCGTTCGATGACCTTTCGGTCATCGAGCCCGAGGCTCTTATCGAGATGGGTGGCTACACCGAGGATCAGGTCAATTCGATCGTCGAGCAAGCCGAGGCTCGATCCGCCGAGCAAGAGGCTGAAGAGGAAGCTCGAAAGCAGCAGGAAAAGGCCGAAAAAGAACGCCGCGCAGCTGAAGAACTCGACAAGCTCGAAAATCCGGGCGCGCCGCCCCAGGAGCCTCCAGCCGAGGCCCAGTAGGTTTGCGAAAGATCGTTTCTACAGAGAAAAAAGTGAATTTGGGGGATTGGATCCCTGACGAATTCCAGCTTGTGCGTTAGACTACTCGTTCTAGTGTTTCGATGGATGGCATATCGCGACGGCCGGTCCATCCCCGACTTAGTGGGTTCCTTGTTAGGAATCCCTCTAGTGGGATGTTCTGGCAATGCGAAGGGGCGTTCAATGAGATAATTCAAAACAACAAAAAGGCGAGCGAAGATTTCCGAATTGGTGTCGGTATCTCGCCTGATAAATCGAGGGCTAAAGCCCCGGGGATTTTTGCTCAGTGGCAGTTCGAATTTATTCGCTTGCAAAAGATCTTGGTATCGACAGCAAAGAGCTGGTCGACATGTGTGCGCGTATAGGAATCCAGGGCAAGGGAAGTGCGCTGGCGAGTCTTGAAGACGATGAGATCGCCAAAATCAAAAGCCATCTTGCGGAGCGCTCTGCTCCAGTGGCCGAGGCGACCAAGGAACCGCCCAAACCAGTTCGCGAGCCGATTCGAGAAGCTCCCATTCGCGAAATAGGGAAACCGGCAACTGCTAAACGAGAAATAGGCGCAATTCGTAAGCCTTCCAAACCGGCAGATGAAAAGCCAAGTCATCCGACCCAAGAGACTGTCGTAGCCCAAGAGCCGGATGTCGTTTCGGAATCAGAACTCGTCGAAAGCCAAGTCGAACAGACACCGGGATCCAAGTCGCCGGCGATTCGAGTCGGACGGTCCGGACAACCTTCTCATGAGTCCGAAGCAGGCGAGGTCATCGACGAGGTCAAGCCAGTTGTTGAGGTTCGAGAAGAAGCGCCTCAGGCGGTTCGTTCCGAAGCCACCAACCGGGTGCGAGAATCTCGAATCGATGAGCCTTCGCGGTCTAGCTCACCGATGAACGTGCCAGGTAAGGTGCGGGTTATCGGCAGGACCAAACCGGCTGAAGTCGCCAAGCCCAGTGGCACAGTTGAGCCCGCGAAGGTGGTTCGTAAGACACGTGAGCCTGTCATCAATCTTGCGAAAATTCCAAAATCTGGAACAGCAGCTCCTGTTGCTCGTGCTCAAGAACCTGCGGCCCTCAAACCGATCGTTAAGTTGACCCCTGAGGTTCTCAAAGGTGTCCAGCAGCAAAATATTCAAGACAAGGCTGCTGCAAGTGGAGCGGCGGCTAAATCAGGTACCGGATCGGGTCGAGCGACTGCCCCGAGTCAGACCCAGCATGCGGGACTAACGGAGTTCAAGCAAGCCGCCGAGAACAAGCTCAATCAAAAGCATCGCAAGCCTGCCGAGGAGGCCGAGGAGCCTGTACGCAAGAAGGGCTTAGCGAGCCTCGAAGCCAGTCGAGCCGAGCGCAGCAAGCTACGTGTTCCAAACCGGATCCAATCCACGAAAGATCTCGCTGGTGTGGAGGAAGAGGAAGATCGACGCTCGGGCGCCCATCGGCACAAGAAGAAACAGCAGGTCGATACAAGCCGAAAAGAGAAAGTGGCTCTGGCTTTGCCTTGTACAGTCCGGAGTTTTTCCGAAGCCGCCGGTGTGCCTGCAGCCAGAGTGCTTCGATCCCTCATGATGATGGGCTCAATGACCAATATCAATGCAACTTTGTCTCAGGAGCAAGCCGAATTGCTGGCTGTCGATCTTGGAGTCGACCTGGAATTCAAGCAGGCGGAGACTCTAGAAAACAGCATCATCGCCAAACTCGACGATTTCGTCGACAACCCGGACGATCTTATCACCCGTCCACCGATTGTCACGTTCCTCGGGCACGTCGACCACGGCAAGACATCGCTGCTCGACTTTTTGATCGGAACGAAAATCGTTACCGGCGAAGCAGGTGGTATCACCCAGCACATTCGAGCTTATCAAGTCAAAAAAGATGGGCGGGCGGTTTCGTTTGTCGATACTCCTGGTCACGAGGCCTTCACCGAGATGCGAGCTCGGGGTGCGAATGTCACCGACATAGCGATCTTGGTCGTCGCCGCAGACGACGGCATCATGCCTCAAACCGAAGAAGCCATTTCGCACGCGAAGGCCGCCGGAGTGCCGATCGTCGTGGCTGCCAACAAGTGCGATTTGCCCGGAGCGGATATCAATCGCGTGATGACTCAAATGACCGAACATGGTCTGACCCCGAGTGCCTGGGGTGGTGATGTCGAAGTGGTTCCCACCAGCGCGATCACTGGCGAAGGGATGGACACACTGCTCGAAACGGTTTTAACGGTCGCCGAATTGCATGACTACAAGGCCAACCCGAAGCGGGCAGCCATGGGCGTTTGTTTGGAAAGCGAACAATCGGCCGATCGAGGTGTGATCGCCAAGGTGATGGTTCAAACCGGAACCTTGCGAGTCGGCGATATCGTTCTTTGTGGTACGACCTTCGGTCGAGTCAAAGCGATTTACGATACGCTCAAGCGAAACAAGCAAGCGACAGAAGCAGGTCCATCGATGCCGGTAAACATCACCGGTTTGGATCGAGCGCCCGAAGCTGGCGAAAAGTTCTACGTGATCGATGACATAGCCCAAGCTCGCCAATTGGCCGCCGCTCGCGAACAGGAAGCCCGTGCAGCATCCCTCTCGGGATCGTCACCCAAGGTTTCCTTTGAAGCCTTCCAAGAGTTGCTTCAAACGGGCAAGTTAGGGGTCAAGGAA
>JBJSXX010000445.1:0-39886 GCA_046086605.1 Pirellula sp.
CTGAATTGCCCCAACGGGGCATCATGAAATAGCCCTGGGCAGAGCGTAGCGACCGCCCTGGGTGACCTACGGTACGTCCTTGACCCCGATGGGGGATTATGGTGGTTGCAAGCGCTGGGATCTCTAGCGAGATCCACTACCGCGAGATCCACTACCGTATGACTGAATTGCCCCAACGGGGCATCATGAAATAGCCCAGGGCAGAGCGTAGCAACCGCCCTGGGTGACCTACTTGGCTACGCCAAACGTAAACGTCGTGACTTGATGGAATTTTTCGTTCGGCTTGAGCACTGCCGTTGGGAACGATGGCTGATTCGGTGCATCGGGATAGTGCTGGGTCTCTAAGCAGAACGCTTCATGCGTTTTGTAACCCGCATTGCCCGGACCGCCATCGAGGAAGTTGCCAGTGTAAAGTTGTACCCCAGGCTGAGTGGTTTTGATCTCCATCGTTCGTCCACTTGCAGGATCAACGACTTTGGCCGTTGGACGAAGTTCTCCAGCCTTACCCCGTACCACAAAACAATGGTCGTAGCCATTGGTCGCCTTGAGTTGACCGATCCGCTCGCCGATCTTGTGAGTTGTCGTAAAGTCTAAGGGTGTCGCTTTGACATCCGCCAAAACTCCTGTTGGGATCATGTCCGCATCGACCGGAAGATACTGATCGCAAGCGAGCGTCAGCTCATGGTTGTGAATCGTCCCTGAGCCGGATCCGCCCAAATTGAAATAAGCGTGATTTGTTAGGTTCAACACAGTGGATTTGTCGGTCGTTGCGCTAAGATCCAAAGTCATTGTATTGCTGTTGTCCCAACGGTACTCGGCGACGGTCGTTAAAGTCCCAGGATAACCTTCTTCGCCATCCGGGCTGACGTAGGTAAACCGCAAGCCAACGGCGCCATCGCCCTTGACCTCGCTGACTTGCCACATGCGTTTATCGAATCCAACCTCACCGCCGTGCAAGTGGTTTGGCCCGTTGTTTGTTGCCAAACTGTAGGTCTTGCCATCGAGTGTGAACTTGCCCTTGGCGATCCGATTGCAAAAGCGGCCCACGGTCGCTCCAAAATAAGGATGTCGCTGCAGATACCCGTCGAGGCTTGCAAAGCCTGCCGTCACGTTCGTCTTCTTACCCGTTTTATCCGGAATATTGATCGAAACAACAATCGCACCGTAGTCGATGAGTTCAACTGTATTGCCTGAGTCATTGGTCAACGTATACAACGTGACAGACTTGCCGTCGGGAGTCTTGCCGTAAGGTTTCTTGTCGATAGCCATAGGTGTTGCGGGTTCATTCTCTTTTGCAAAAACCATGTTGCCAGCACCTTGGGCCAACAAGGCAACCCCGGCGCTTGCAACAAAAAACAACTGAACGGAACGTCGTGTAAGTTTCATTTTGGATCAAATCGAAGAGGTAGGAAGAATCAATGCACTTTGTAAAAAGGAACTACGGTTTGGGTGTCTCACCAGCAGGCTCGACACGCCCAAACAGATGGCCTCCGACGTTATCGTGCTTCCATGTTCCGGCATACTTGCGGTCATGGAAAACAACTCTTGCGGAGAAAGTTCCAAGGCCTGGTATTGTAACCGAATCGAGCACGATCATGGGGGTTCGCCCAACCCATTGGATCGTCACAACCACCGGCACCGTTAAATCCTTGTTTCCATACTTGATTCGAGTTTTGATTTCCCACAGATCGTCGTCGCCATCGAGTTTCTTGGCACTCTTGATTTCGTAGCGTTCCTCTTCGAGTTTGTTCAGCGGTTGGCCATCGATGGTAAATGAGCCCGAAAGGATGGAATTCGAAAGGTATTTTTCAAATTCCTCGATCGGAGGCTTCGCGGCCTTGCTTTGCTCCTGAGCCAAACTGAACCGATCTCCTGGTAGGCTCAAAAAACCGAATGCCAAAACGAGTAACAGACTCGCTGCAAGCCAACCACCACTGGGGTTCATACCAATGCGTTGCATTTTGTTTCTCCTGGTTATCCTACAAGCTTCTTAGATACTTGATCGATGCCCCGAACTCGGCAACCGGATCCGGAGCCATATCCCGCTCCACAATATAGCAACCTCCATAGGAATGTTCTGCCAATAAGGCGATGATCCTTGGGAATTCCGCCAATCCGCGCCCCAGCGGCACCTGCGTCCCTCGCCCCCTTGCTCGGTCCGCAAGCCCATCCTTGGCATGAACAAGCATCACATGCTTGGCCACCCCGGCCAAATCGTCCAGAGTGAATCCATTGACGATCAAATTACCAGGATTTAATGTGACACCCACCGAAGCCTCTGGTAATGAATCAATCAATGTACCCAAGACAGATAAGGACTCAGCACCAGTCTCAAGAGCAAGCATCGCACCAACTTGGTGGGAGTATTTGCCCAGATCAGCTAACACCCCTCGAAGCACCTGGCGAGAAGGTGCATCGGGCTCGGGATCGATGTAACCAGCACTGTTGACGACCACATTGGCTCCAAGATCGAAAGCCAGTTTCATCGCTTTCTTGGTCCCTTCAATCCTGCGATCAAGTTCGTCAGTCGTTTCATATCCGCGACTTGTCGCAAACCGGACCGATGCGACGCGCAGATTCAGGTCATCGAGCAATTTGCGCAATTGCCGTAAGGCTGTCCCGGAAATATCGCCAGGCCGTAGCTCGGTTCGCGCATCGATCTCAATCGATTCAGCCTTGAGTCTCGACGCTGTTTCCAACGCTTGTCGAAACGGGAGCCGTAGACCAGCTAACTGAACACCTACTCGGATTGCGGTCACGTTACAGCCTCGATCGACATTGGTTGGGAGTGCTTAAGACTTCTCAAAGAGCCAGCCAAAGGGCTTCCATCTTTTGGCTTCTTTCTTCAACTGATACTCATCGATCGTGTTCTCATGTATGTACTTGACCGCTTCATCCACCGAATCGGTGTAAAGGTACAAGTCGCGATCGCTTGGAGATACAGTTCCTTGTTCAACCATCCGATCGATGTACTCCATGAGTTTCGAGTGGTAGTCTCGATCCATGATGACTATGGGAAACTGTGAGATCTTCTTGGTCTGGATTAAGGTGATGGTTTCGAAAAACTCATCGAGTGTTCCGAAACCGCCGGGCATGATGACAAAACCGTAGGAGTACTTCAGTAGCAGCACTTTGCGGACAAAGAAATATCGGATG
Organism: Pirellula sp.; assembly: GCA_046086605.1. GTDB lineage: Bacteria > Planctomycetota > Planctomycetia > Pirellulales > Pirellulaceae > JBKCUI01. Next base: position 3,157 of record JBJSXX010000445.1, read on the forward strand.
TCGACCGAACGATCTAAATAAGGATTGGGGTTTTGCTCGAAGGGCAATTCGATGTTCACGCCAACACTTCTGCCACCAACTTCTCTAGCGCCACGATTGGCAGCCTCCATAATTCCCGGTCCACCACCGGTCATGATCGTAAAGCCTAGCTGGGATATTCTGCCAGCGATCTCGACGGTCTGCCGGTACTCAGGAGTTTTTTCGCCCAAGCGCGCAGAGCCAAAAATGGTGATGCAAGGTCCTACGAAGTGAAGGGTCCGAAAACCCTTGATAAACTCCCAAGCAACCTTGAGCGTGAAATAGAATTCCCTGCGTCGAGACTGCCTACCTTCGAGGAACTGAATCTCTTTGTTGCTTTTTAGCATCGGATTTTACCGGGAGAGGAAGAAATCAACCGCCGGTAATGTATCAAAGGTTCACCCAAAGGTCATGAGCAACCTACTTGGAATCCGCAGAAGCGTTCGCAGCCAACTCTGCTTGTTTCCTCAAATAATCGTCCCGCTCAACTGCCTTTCCATCGGCGACCGAGTCGTAGAGCAAATTCTCCCTGTAGCCTTCGGCGTCCATGAGCGTGAAGCCAAGAAATAGCGCGACAAAAATGAGACTACTGAGGATCACGATCGCGTTGAGAGGCTTGTCCCAAAGCAAGTGCATGAAAAACAAAATGACCAACCCTGCTTTGACCGTCGCAATGGTCAACGACAACCAAATTTCAGCGTTCCCCAAGTCAAATGTCGACTGGTAGACCGTTAGCCCTGTGAGAACCAGTAGGGCAAAAAACACCGATAGCAACATCCAAATCGGCATCGGGTGCGAAAAACCATGGTGATCACCATGGCCATGACCATGCGAGCCATGACCGTGGCTTGAACCGTGCGTAGTAGGATCTTGATCGGAGTGTGCTGTCGTGTGAGCCATTTTCAATTCAATCGTACAATTTGTGCTTCAGTTCGTCGCCGCCATTTTAGGGCGACCATTTAGGTAATCAGGTACAAGAGCGGGAACAGGTAGATCCAGATAAAGTCGACCAAGTGCCAGTAAAGCCCAACATTATCGACCGGTCCAAAATACTGTTCGTGGAACTCGTGCCTAGCCGCTTTGACGATCAGCCAACTGATGACGATCATCCCGCCGATAATGTGGATCGCATGGACCCCGGTCATGCAGTAGTAGATACTGAAGAACAAACCCGCCATCGTGCGTTTGTTGACATCCGCCTTGGGAGTTGAAAGCTCCTTGGCTTCCACATAGACGTCAGGAGAACCTCCTGCCAAGACCGCTGGGACCGTGGTTGCTGGCATGCTGCCGTGATCATGTTCATGGGTGTCGGATGCGGCGGCATGATCGTGAGAGTCGTGGTCGACGTGACCTTGCACGGACATGTGATGCTCGTGATGCCCCGCATGCCCCTTGGATGCTTCCTCTTGTGCTTCAAGGACTTGGCCCAGCAACACACCTCCAAAGAAACACAGACAAGCCGTCAAAAGTGGTCCAGCAACTTGCTGATGAAACACGGACTTAATCGCCCATGCATACATTGCATAAGCCGCACACAGTATGGTTACAAACGCCGGAACGGTGCAAAGCATTTCAAGGTATCCCTTGTGTGCTCCATGATGCCCCTCAACCTGAGGGATGTAGAACCTGCCAGGCAGTAGACCCAATTCCCATTTGTGCGAATATTCGACCGACTTGACCCCCAAGAAGATTGCAGCACAACCGAGCGTTGCTCCTAGCATTCCGACAAGCAACTGGTGTTGCCTGAGTTGAGCTGCACGAACGGCCCAAGCCATCGTCAAAGAGCTGAACAACAAGACCCCAGTATTGATTGCTCCAAGCTTCTCGTTCAGAAACGAACTGCAAAACTCGAAGACCTCCGGGTTCCGGTTGCGGTACAACGCATAAGCACAGAACATCCCGCTAAAGAATAGGACTTCTGTAACCAGGAACAGCCACATTCCAAGCTTGCCTGAATCGAACTGCTGTTCGGCGTCGTCAAAGTGGTGCGCTAACCAACTCGGATGCTCATGATGATGACCATCATCAGCATGCTGATCTTGCGCTGGAACATAGGTGTCTTGAATTGCTGTCATTTTCTTAACTGATTAAAGCCGTGCGGGTTATTCTAAAACTGCGGAACTAAGCCCGCTTGACGTAAGCGCCAGTCTTGCCGTCGAATTCGATGTTGGAGAAATCGTAGGGGTCGCCAACCGTCGGAGCCGACGAGAAGTTATCGTGAGGCGGTGGCGATGAACACATCCATTCAAGAGTCGCACCACCCCAAGGATTGCGGGGAGCTCGCTTTCCATTGACCAACGACATCAGCAACACGATCAGGGCCAAGAGCAACCCGGCGCCCAGGGTCAGCGAACCTATGGTCGATAGCTGGTGTAGCGGTTGAAACTCTGGAAGGTAGGACGCATAGCGACGGGGCATGCCTCTAGATCCCAAAACGAATTGCGGAAGGAACGTCAGATTGAATCCAACGAAAACGATGATCGCAGAAACGATCCCCATTTTGTCGTTGAACATCCTGCCAGTCATCTTGGGCCACCAGTGGAAAACACCGCCGAGGAAAGCGACCAAGGTTCCACCCATCATCACGTAGTGGAAGTGAGCCACCACGAAGTAGGTGTCGTGGAAGTGCATGTCTGTTGAAAGTGCTCCGAGAGGAAGACCCGTCAAGCCACCGATGGTAAACAGGAAGATAAACGATAGGGCGTAGAGCATCGGTGTATTGAGTGACACCGTACCCTGATACATCGTGCCAAGCCAGTTAAACACCTTGATCGCCGATGGGATCGATACGGTGAAGGTCAGTGCACTGAATACCACTGCAGTTACGTCGGCCATACCCGAGGTGAACATGTGGTGACCCCAAACCAAGAATCCAAACAACGCGATCGCGATCGAGCTGTAGGCGATCATTCGATAACCAAAGATCCCCTTGTGGCAGTGAACGCTCATGAGCTCGCTGATGATACCCATCGCTGGCAGAATCATAATGTAGACCGCAGGGTGGGAATAAAACCAGAAGAAGTGTTGGAAGGTCACAGGATCCCCGTTGAGCTTTGGATCGAAAATCCCGATTCCTAGTAGCCGTTCAGCCGACAGCAGAAGGACGGTGATACCGAGCACTGGGGTTGCGAGAACTTGAATAATCGAGGTAGCGTAGACAGCCCAAAGAAATAGCGGCATACGGAACCAGGTCATCCCGGGTGGACGCATCGTGTTGATGGTCACGATAAAGTTCAGTCCGGTAAAAATAGAACTAAAACCCAGGACGAAAACGCCAAAGGTTGCTGCCAAGACCGCACCACCTTGCTGGGTATCGATGCTGTAGGGCGTGTAGAAGGTCCAGCCTGTGTCGAGCCCGGTGATTGAAAGGGCTGTCAGGAACAAAACCAAACCGGTGACCCACAGATAGAAACTCATCAAATTCAGCCTAGGAAAGGCCACGTCCTTCGTGCCGAGCATGATCGGTAACAAAAAGTTTCCAAGCGCCGCAGGGACACTCGGGATGATGAACAAGAAAACCATGATCGCTCCGTGGAGCGTGAAGACTTGGTTGTAGGTCTTGTTGTCCAACCAACCATCCTGGAAGTTCCACAGATGGATTCGAATCATAAGAGCGAACAGCCCGCCGAGAGCAAACGAGGACATGACACCTACAAGGTACATCAGTCCGATCCGCTTGTGGTCGAGCGTCATGGCCCAGCTAAGGAACCCGTGTGAATGATTTAGGAAGTGGTGCGTTGGATAGCTGTCCGCTTCACTGTATCCCGGTGATGCTACTGGACGATCTACTACACTCATTGTTTTGACCTGTAAATTTTTTTGGTGTTCTCAAAAACTGTAGAAAATTGAATTTTGTTGAATCTCGTTACTTTTTGCCGCCTGGGGTCGCGTTTTCAAGCGACTTGATGAACGCAATCAAGGCATCGATTTGGTCATCCTTGAGTTTTCCAGCGTAACTGTTCATCGGAGAAGCTTTGCCGTACCCCTTCCGTGCTTTGGCCTGCGGATTAAGGATTGATTCGCGAACGTAATTCTCATCGAATACAACTTCTGAACCGCTCTCAAGAGCCACCGACTTGCCCCAAGATCCATTGTAGCTTGGCCCAGGCCCGCTGGCACCTTCTGCCCCTGCATTATGGCAGGTCGAACATCCCTGACGCTTGTAAAGCAACTTGCCCCGCTCGAGTGGATCCTCAGGTTCTTGGACTGCTTTTTCAAGGGCCAACCTGTAATCGGCCTCCGAAACCACCTTGACCTTGGCAATCATCTGGCTGTGATTATCGCCACAATATTCCGTGCAAAAAAGATCAAAAACGCCTTCTTTGGTTGGTCTGAACCACAGGTAGTTGTAGCGTCCAGGCACCACGTCACGCTTTGCCCGAAATGCTGGAATGTAGAAACTATGAAGAACATCATCCGATCGCATGATGATTTTGATATCACGATTAACAGGCAAAACAAGCAACGGCAATTCCTTGACGTTCGAGTCGGTCACCGCAATCGTTTCGTGCTCGCCACCGTTTTCGTACCTAAAGGCCCAGTTCCATTTTTTGGCCGTGACATTTACGTCAATCGTACCCTTGGGGATACGCGACATGTCAAGATAACCCATGGCCCCTTCCCAGAAGATCCACACAACGATGATCGTCGGGACTACCGTCCAGGTGATTTCAATGAGGTTATTGTGCAGTGCTTCGGGCGATCCGCGGTAGCCTGGTCGCTCGCGGAATTTCCACATGAAGTAACCCATTGCAATCACAATGGGTACAAAGAAGACCACGCAAATCCACATGATCACGGTGAAGAGAAAATCGACTTGAGGTACGAACGATGACGCACCATCGGGAAACCAAGCGTAAGGAGCAACTTTGTCGGCTAATATGAAACTCATGGTTGATTTTCGGTTGAATCGACAGTGGAAGTTTGGATTAAATTGACTTTGGAATTAACGGCGGAGTTGCGCATCAGCCAGTAGGGAACGGTCACTAAGAGCACCAGTAGGACGAAAAACCCGCCTCCTAATGACATCAGTTTCCGAGCGTTTGCCGTGTACTTGTTCTCGGACGGATCATAATGAACGCACCAAAGTGCAATCATATCCAGCGGTGTTCCTATCGTTCCCTGACCGGCTTCGACAAAAGCCATCTTCAGGGTCTCTGGTACGAATCCGATTTCGAAGACATACCTCGTGATTTTACCGGTGGGCGAGAGGAAGATCGCCGCCGAAGGATGATTGAATTGTTTATGTTTCGCATCGTAGGTGTACTGAAAACCAACCGCCTCGGTCAGTTGCCGAATGCTTTCGGATGTTCCTACCCAGAACTCCCAACCGTTTGGATCATGATGGTCGAATAGATCCTGCGAATATTTCGCTTGGGTCGCCTTGGCTTTCTGACTCGACTCCGCAGGATCGATGCTGATAGAAACCATCAAAAAATCCTTGCCCAACTGTGGGCTCGGCATTCGGTTGAGACCTTGCACCAATCCATTGAGTTGCGCCACACACATCCCAGGGCAATTGCTGTAGTTGAGCGTCAGCAGCACTGGTTTGCCGCTTTTGAGCAGTTGCGATAGGGATGTTGATTTTCCTTGAGCATTTGTGAAAGCTAGGTGCTCGGGAACCGAAACCCCGAGTTTTTGTTCAATCCCAACCCCCTGCATCGCCTTGGGCAATTCCAAATCCGCAGCGGTCGCTGTACCGATCACACCAGTGAGGCAACCTAGGGGAAGAAGGCAAAGCATCACCCAGCCCAGCGTTTGCTGGAACGATCGATGAACAAATTTTGCCTCCGACGAAAAAACCATTGGTTGCTCTAGGCCCCTTGGACTGGGGAAAACTCCTTGAGAATAATCTCTGTGGCACGGTCGATTGGAATATGAATCACATCCTTTTCCGCAGGTTTTTGACCCTTTTCAGGAGGTGGAGCTTTTTCATCGACGATTCGCTCCTTCTTATAACCGCTTAACGTCTTGAGTTGTTCACTTACATAGCTCGTGGGCATCTCGACTTCAGTACCAATCCGGCCCTCCCTGTTTTCGGTCATACTGACCATGTTGTAGCAGAGAGCTTGCAAAAGCTGCAAAAGAACCACCAGGATGATGATGCTCAGAATTGCCCAGTAGGCGATCATTTTGGTATTGAGGTCGTCGTAGCGAGCCATGTCAGTATTTTCGCTAGTTAGTGTTACAAAATCGGGTTGGCGTAGGTCAACGCTTCTGGCAACCTAGGATCCTTCATCGGAACCAGCGGTGCGCTCTTGGCTCTCACCAAAAAGAACGCCATGAGGATGGCGAACATCCCTACTCCACCGAGGAAGTGTCCAAAAAGTGCCACGGCATTCACGGGCCCAGCATTAGGCATCACCAAAAACGTCATATCGAGCCAGTGAACCACCAAAGCCCAAACGGCCCAAAACGTTAAACCCAGGCGATGGCGGCGAACGTGTCTACTGATCGTTCCGAGAAACGGAATCGCAAAGTGCAAGGGGATCAGTGCATAAGCCAGATACTGCCAACCGTCCTTGAGCCGAACTGCAAACCAATAGGTTTCCTCGGGAATGTTCCCATACCAGTACAAAAGCAACTGCGAGAAAGCGATGTAGGACCAAAACATGATGAAGCCGAACATGAACTTGCCCATGTCATGGAAGTGTTCGACCGTCACAAAAGAACGAAGTTTGCCTGAATTCTGGAGAGCCATGCAGATCAAGATCATCGTGGCAAAGAATGCCATCATCCCTGCTGCAAAAACGTAAACGCCAAAGATCGTACTGTACCAGTCGGCATCGATGCTCATGACCCAGTCGAAGGCCGCAAAGCTGACCGAGAGGGCAAAAATCATGATGCACGGTCCGCTCCACTTTTGACGTGCAAGCGAATGTTCGATGTCACCCGTGTCGTCTTGCTTTCGGCTATGACTGAAAAAGAAATAAGCCATCAGGCTCCACAAGCCAAAGTAGACGATCGATCGAATAAAGAACCACTCCTTGGTCAAATAACCAACATCGATCTTTGCTTTAACCACGCTCGAGTGCACCTCTTCTGGAACATTCCATTCATACGGGATGTTCTTACCAGCAAACAGGGCAAAGATGATCGGAAGAAACAACAAGGTCAAGAAGGGGATTGTCGACATGATCAATTCGGCGATACGTCGAATCGATGTACTCCAACCGGCCCGTGAAACGAATTGGATCAGAATGAAGAACAAAGCCCCCAATGCGATCGTCATGATGAACATGAAATTCGCCAAGTAGGAGTGGGAGAGAAAACGGAGCATCGAAGACTCTGACTCATCGCCTGCTATAAAGATCCCAAAGAGGGCTCCAATAACGAGCAATACGAGACCTCCAAATGCAAGAGGAATTGGATTCCACTTGGCCGGCAACTCAATCGATTCTAGGTCGTACTTGGAAGTCATAACTGTGTTTCAAATGTTTGGAATTGTTTTGATGTCCAACTCTTAGGTTTACGCAGGACTCTATTTGGTTTGTCCTGCAGGTGTTTCGGTCAAACTGCTTCGCTGCTCGACTGGAACATCCTCGATCTTGGCATTCCGTGATCGCTGCAACGCCTTCACGTAGAGCACAATCGCCCATCGCTCCTCAGGGGTGATCGATGATGCATAAGATGCCATCTTGCCTTGCCCCTTGGTGATCGTATGGAAGATATTTCCAACCAATTGCTCTTGAACTCGAACAGCATGGAGAGATGTTGGCGGTGCCCAAGTGTCTTGTTGCAGACTCGCGGCTCGCTTGGCAACAAGTCCGTCACCATACCCCGTGTACCCATGGCAGGCTGCACAGTAGGTTTCGTACTTGGTCTTACCTAGCTTCATGTTGGCCTCGTTTGCTTCGATCGGAAGCTTATCCAGAAATGGTAGCTTCGGTGCTTGGCCGCCATCGCCCGTCGCAGGAGGTTGGGTTGCCCCAGGGACGTTGTTTGTCGAGACAAAGACACCCCTATCGTCGTCACTCATAGAAACGGTGACTTTCATCGGATCATAGCCGAGGTAGAACGGATCCTCTTTGGTGAGTTGCTCACGCGATACCGTCGCAGGTACAGGTGGTCGCATCGTGCGACCGTCTTTGAAAATCGTTGTCGTCTGCTGAGGTTTCTTTTTGGGTTGGAAATCCATGTCAAAGAAAACGTGCCAGCGTGGTAGGTCGCTAAAGCTGGCCCGCATGTTCAAGACGATGGCTGCAGGGATCAAACCAGCAAGCACCAATAGCAATGATCCTAGCCAAATCGGACGCGGGATTTCGGTAGGTGATGGATCCTCGGTGACTTCATCAATCGATGCAGGATGAACCGATGTCAACAACTCACGAACCGACTCGCGATTGTAGTACTTGTCACTGGCGTCGACGAACAAAAAGAAACGATCGTTCGTCGCCCTATCAAATTTTGCGCTTGTGAAGACGGGATTACTGAACTTGGGCAATCCATTGAGTGCCAACATGCCCAGCACCGAAGTGAAGGCCGAGAACAAAATCGTCAATTCAAACGAGACGGGAATCGATGCGGGGGTGATACCAAAGGGCTTACCAGAGATAATGTATTTGTAGTCAACGCCGTTCATCCACCACTGCATGACCAAGGCGGTTGTCAGGCCAGTAAGGCCTGCACACAAGACGATGAATGGCAAAATCGTCGGTTTGATTCCTAGAGCATGGTCGATGCCGTGCACCGGGAAGGGAGTGAATGCATCGGTTTTGGTGTAACCGGCATCACGAACCTTCTCGGCCGCATGAAGCAGATCATGTTCGTTTTCAAACTCAGCCATCCAACCACAAGCCTTCGGCGGCCGTGGATCCTTGGTTGTTTTGACGTGGTGTTCGCTCGTATTCATATCGTTAACTTTTGGATTTCGTTTTTGTTCCAATCAAAGCTGGACTAGTCAAACTCGAAGCTTATGAATGCCCGTGCCCTGAGTGCCCATGACCTTCGTAAGGATCCTTGCCCTGCAACTCTGCCGCCACAGCAGCCTGCGCATGATCTGCATGGTCTTGTGCCGACATTACACCCTTGACTTCCGAGATCGCAATCGTTGGCAAGTACCGACAGAACAGAAGATAAAGAGTGAGAAATACTCCAAAGCTTCCAAAGAACATCAGACCGTCGTAAAGCGTCGGACGGTAGTAACCCCAGGAGCTGGGCAAGAAGTCTCGGCTCAGGGATGTCACCGTGATCACAAACCGTTCAAACCACATCCCGATGTTGACGAAGATCGACACGATCCACATACCAACGACATTGGTTCGAAACCATTTGAACCAGAACAACTGCGGTGAAATCACGTTGCAAGTCACCATGATCCAGTAAGCCCACCAGTAAGGACCAAAGGCTCGGTTGATGAACGCAAAACTCTCGTACTGGTTCTGGCTGTACCAAGCCATGAAAAACTCCGTTCCGTAGGCCAGACCAACCAGCGAACCTGTCGCCAGAATGATCTTGTTCATGTTATCCAAGTGCCTAAGCGTGATGAGATTCTCCAACTTGTAAATCGCTCGCATCGGAACAAGCAACGTCACGACCATCGCAAAGCCGGAGAAGATCGCACCGGCGACGAAGTACGGTGGGAAGATCGTCGTGTGCCAACCGGGCAACTGAGACACTGCGAAGTCGAAGCTAACAACTGTGTGCACCGAGAGAACCAGTGGAGCTGCCAACGCAGCAAGAAGCGTATAGGCTTTTTCGTACACCAACCAGTGCCTAGAGGATCCCGTCCAACCAAGGCAAAGCAAACCGTAAATAAAACGGCGAAGCGGTGTTTTGCTCCGGTCACGATACGTCGCCAAGTCTGGGATCATCCCCATGTACCAAAAGACCAACGAAGTCGATGCGTAGGTACCAACGGCAAAAACGTCCCACAATAGCGGGCTTCGGAATTGAGGCCACATCCACAAGTTCAAGCTAGGATACGGTAGCAACCAAAAAGCTAACCAAGCTCGCCCGACGTGGATTCCAGGATAGATCGCCGCACAGATAACTGCGAAAATCGTCATCGCTTCTGCGGCTCGGTTGATGCTTGTTCGCCAGTTTTGGCGGAACAGAAACAAGATCGCGGAGATGAGTGTACCGGCGTGACCGATACCGACCCAGAACACGAAGTTCACGATTGGCCAGGCCCAGAAAACTGGGTTCATATTCCCCCAGATTCCAACCCCCTTGTAAATCAAAAACCCGATAAGCCCCAGGAACATGACCGCCGTGAGCGATGACATCCCAAACAGAAGCCACCAAATGCGAGGCTGGGGATCTTCGGCCACCCGGCAAACCATTTCCGTCACCGACGAATAGGTTTGGTTGCCAGTGATGAGCGGTGCACGGCGCCCGGGTATTTCACCGGTGTTGTCAATTTCGCGTGGATTGTAGGAGCTGGTTACTGATGCCATGATTCTCGTGATTCTTAGTGATCGTGTCCGTGCTCTTGTGCGTTTTCACCATGTCCGCCATGGTCACCATGCCCGCCATGTCCAGGCCGAGGTGGTTCGAGTTGGCTTGCCGTCGCAAGCCGCTTTGGAAGATTTCGGATTCTCGACAGGTACAAAGTTCGAGGCTTGATGTTGAGCTCTTCGAGTACCGCATAGGCGCGTGGGGCATGGTGCAAGCCGTAGACGCGACTCGAATGATCATTCAAGTCACCGAACACGATTGCGCCTGTGGGGCAAGCATCCTGGCAAGCAGAGCGGATGTCTCCGTCGTGAACCTTGGCGTCACCCTTGGTCCGAGAGTAGATCTTTCCATTCTGAACGCGTTGTACGCAGTAGGTACACTTCTCCATCACGCCGCGTCCGCGGACAGAAACTTCAGGGTTGAGGACAAGCGATTGTAGTTTCTTCGAAGCTTGCTCGCGTTTATCCTGCCATCCGTAGAAGTAGCCGTACTCGTCGTTGTAGTTGAAGTAGTTGAAACGACGCACCTTGTAAGGACAGTTGTTGGCACAGTACCTAGTCCCAATGCATCGGTTGTAAGCCATCGCGTTGATCCCTTCCTCGGTGTGCACCGTGGCTGCCACAGGACAGACTTGCTCGCAAGGTGCTGTCTCGCAGTGTGCACAGGCCATCGGTTGCATCACAACCTTCGCATCGATCGGGTTCTTGAACTCCGCCTGCGATTTCGTGGGACTTACGTCGGCTTGGAAGTAACGGTCGATGCGCAACCAGTGCATCTCCCGGCCTCGGATGACCTGCTCCTTGCCGACAATCGGAACGTTGTTCTCGGCTTGGCAAGCCACCACGCAGGAGTTGCACCCCGTGCATTTGTTGAGGTCGATGGCCATGCCCCAAGCGTGGTTTTGAGCAACTGGAGGCTCTTTCCAAAGAGACTTGTTCTCAAAATGATGTTCGACGATCTGGCCTGTGAACGCTGGGTTTTCCTTGTACTCGAAGTAGGTGCCTTCTCGCACGAGTTGCGGAGCTCGTTTGGCGGTCTCGGACATCCCAAGATCGTCCAAGGCAAAGTGATCTTGGGTGGTTGCCAATCGATAAGGCTCACCGAAGGACTTCACCGAGACACCGGTGTAAAGGGCCGCTTGGTTCCAGCGTCGGAAACTCGACAAATCAGTTCCTACTGCACCTGAAATCGTTCCACCAAACTCCTTCGATTGGCCATATCCATAATTGACCGTGAAAGAGCCCTCAGCGTGCCCAGGGACGACAAACACAGGCAGCTTGACTTTGCCTTCACCCGAAGACAGAACCGCTAATTCGCCTTGCTTGAGTCCCAAGGCTGCAGCGGTTGCCGGACTGCAAATCGCCGCATTGTCCCAAGTCAACTTAGTTACCGGATGAGGACACTCTTGCAGCCAACCGTTGTTGCCAAGTCGCCCGTCGTAAACCGTATCGCTTGGAAGCACTAAGACTTCGATGTTCGCGGGGTTTAGGCTCAAGGTTAGCTCGGTGTCAGGCAGCAAATAGTTCCTGGTTTGAAGCGTTACCCCAGGGATCCCCTCAATCGCCGACTGCAACTCCTTGGAATCGACCTTCAGAGCCCCCTGAAAGAGTTTCGACTCACTACCGGCCAAGAAACCCGCGTGCAACGCTTCTCGCATCTTGCGAACGTTCGCAAGTTGCTCTGGGGTCCTCGAAACCGTCGTATCGGTTCCAAAAAGTTTCTCCGCTGTATCAGAGATTACAACATTTGCAGGTAGCGAATCTACAGACAAACCTGCGAGCATCACAAGCAATTCAGCGGCTGTCTTGCCACCCATCAAGGGTGCAATCGTTGGTTGGCAAACACTGTAGGTTCCGTCCATCGCTCGCACATCGCCCCATGACTCCAGGGGGTGACAAGCCGGCACGGTCCAATGGGAGTAATAGGCGGTCTCGTCGTCGTAATTCGACAAGTAAACCACATCGGCGATCTTGGTCATGGCTTGAGCAAGATCAACGTCACCGGAAACTGAGAAGACCGGATTCGGTGCCAAGATCCACAAACGATCGTATTTTGAATCGAGAGCATCGACGACAAAATCGTCTAGCTTCATCGATTTGACCCCGTTGATATCCGCTGGATTCTCGTAGATCTTGACCGTCTTACCAATATTCCCAAGCTTGTTGTTGATCCGAATCGCAGCGACTTGTGCAGCCAGCGAATGATGCGATCCTACGGCAAGGACAGCCGAGCCTTTGTTGGCCAAAAGATCGCTCGCGATGCATTCGATTGCGCGAACAATTTTCTCATCGGCACTCAGGTTTTCGTAGGTCGTCGACTCGCGTTTGTCTTCGATGATCGTCCCGGCATCGATCGCCTTTTCGATCCGATTGAGAAGAGCATCGATTTGAGACGACTGCATCGCCAAGCGGAAGTCGGCAGCGGTTCCTGTGACCGAATACTGTGATTCAACGCAATACAGACGGTTCATCCACTCGCCGCCAGGATCTCGGTGGTTGGAGTACTGCTTCGAGTACTGCACGGCGTTCGGATCGCTACCGAGCAAATCCGAATCGAGAGCGACGATCACTTTGGCTTGATCCAGGTCGTAGACCATCGAGCAATTGGTTGCTCCAACGGCATCGAGAGCCTTGCCAACGTTGCCAGTGTAAACCGACTCGTACTTGATCAAGGTTGCTTCTGGGTACTTCTTGAGAACCTCTTTGAGGACTGTCCAGAAACTTGGACTACGTGTTGGCTCGACAAGAATTGCCAAACCTTTACCTGTACCAATCTGGGTCGCATTCTTAGCAGCATGGCCTGTAAACGCATCCCAAGTTTGCTTGCGATCGTCGTCGTTGTCGCTGTTACCAATGATGGGCTTCGACATCGCCTTGGGGCGGTTAAGCACCACGCCGATGCGATCTTGGTCATAGAGCGAAAGAATTGCGCCTTGTGTGAAGACATCGGTCCCGGCCGAGGCGAGTTTCTTATTGGTTGCGGCTTCTTTGGACTGGTATTTCGCGTAGACAGGATGCTCGACGTTACCATCGACCTTTAGCGGCCGACCATCAACATTGGCTACCAACGCGTGAACGACTCGGCCTGCCCATTCGAAATTCGTCGCATAGTGCTCTGGAATACCAGGAATGCGGCCTTCTGGACGCATGACGAAGGCAGCAACTTCTTCGCGGTTGTAACGGCAACCCGAGAGGCCTCCCAGGGCCAATGAGGCGCCCATGAGTTGCAACCATCGGCGTCGCGAGACACCTTCGGGGAACTCCGATGCAGCTTGGGGAAACTCACGATCCAAAAATTGTTGGAACTCGGGAGTCTTTTGGAGCTCGTCTAAGCTACGGAAATAACGAGTTCGGCTATCGATACCAGGTTGGCTCATCGGTGACAAACCGCGCAATTCACTTGAGGGTTAATGTTGTTCTCAGCCCGGAGTTTCTTGCCCAATTCCAATTGCTCGGCGGCAGGCAAACTCCAAGCCAGGTTAGTGACTTGATCCACAGGACGCAGGTGGGGTTCTGGGTTGCGATGGCAATCCAAACACCAAGCCATCGATTGGTTCTTGTCTTGGTGGACGATCTCCATTTGATCGACCCGACCGTGACAAGTGACGCAAGAGACCCCTCGGTTCACGTGGGCCGAGTGGTTGAAATAGACATAGTCAGGCAGACGGTGAATACGCACCCAATCGACCGATTCACCAGTCCGCCAGCTTTCACGCAGTGGCTTGAGCTTGGCAGAATCCGAATGGATCGCAGACCACTTGGGGGCTCCTGCAGTACCGTCTGGATTCAACGTCTTGGGACTGTGGCAGTTGATACAGGTCTGAGTCGCCGGAATCTGCGAGTGAGCGGACTTATCCACCGAAACGTGGCAGTATTTACAGTCCATTTTCAGTTCGCCTGCGTGCAATGCATGGCTAAACGGGATCGGTTGCAAAGGCCTGTAGCCGGTATTGAGCGTCTCGGGACTGGTGGCTCCCAAGAACAAAACGCTCGCATACGCGCCGCCTGCAAGGATGAGAAAGCCGAGCAATGCCAAGAACTTATTCGTCCACCGGGGGAATAGAAATCGCTGGGACATAGGCTGGGGGTCGAGTGGTTTAGAATCGCAAGCAATTCATGGGAAAAACTGGAGAGTTGAATGCCTCCTCGAAGCTTCGAGAACGAGACACAAATCCAATGGAAATAGTGTAGTGTGAACCTGCAAATCACAAAAGGTAGGTAACCTCGGAGCTGGATGCTGTGTTGGCCCTCATCGGCAGGATTCCTGGAAATCTATTGGAAAAGAGAGCATCGGGGGCGTTTGGTGGCAATTCGTCGCATCTGAAGATCAACGCCTGAAGGTTTGATTTCATCGGAACAATCGTTAGCTTCGTTCGATAATCTTCTAGCGAACCTCCGGATCGTCCGAGCCTGCCTCCGCAGACGCACCTTCTTGCTTGGCCTTCTTGTAGCGAGCCCGAGCTTGGGCGTATTTTTCGCGATCCGGTGTGTTGCTCTTGAGCCATTCCTCGATTCGATCGGCAGCAGGTGGATCCTCGGATGCAAGGATCATGAGCTTTTCGAGTTGCTTTCGACACCATCCGCATCCGGTACCAGCCCCACCGCAATCGGCCAATTGACTCGGAACCTTTACCTGGTGAACGCGGATGTAATTGAGCACCTTGCGACACGAGATGTGGAAGCAAAGGCATAATTCGTCGTCGGCTTCCATAGCGATGGCACTCAGTCTTGAGGCAGATCCGAATCATGCTTGTACTTATCGAGCTTCCTGTAAAGCGTCCGGGCACCGATCTCAAGGATCTTGGCAGCCTCTTCTCGATTTCCGGCAGTCATTTTCAACGTTTCTTCGATGGCCCAGCGTTCGATTTGGTCCATGGTCTTACCGATCAAATCGCTAGGTGGATTGCCGATGGCCTGCGGATCGACTGGACTGCTATGCACGATCGCCTTAGCCGCTTCGCCCGACTCGATGGTCACTGCGCCGGGCAGCCCCTCCTCGTAAAGTTCAGGAGGCAGGTCATCTGAATCCAACTTGCCATCGGTATCGAGTACCACCATCGTCTCGACGAAATTCCTAAGTTGCCGAATGTTTCCCGGCCAAGTGTAACTAAGAAACTTACGGGTCACGGCTGGAGTGAAATTGCATGGGCCACGGTTGTGCCGCTTGATGAATTGCTTACGGAAATGATCCATCAGAGGAACAATATCATCGCGGCGTTCGCGCAAAGGAGGCAAATGCACCGTGACGACCTTGAGCCGATAGTAAAGGTCGTTCCGAAACTGCTGATCCTCGATCATTTTCTCCAAAGGCCGATTGGTTGCCGAAATCAACCGCACGTTAACCTTGTGTGACTTGTTATCACCAACCCGGGTGATCTGTTGCTCTTCGAGGACTCTCAAAAGCTTGATTTGAGTACTCATCGGCATATCGCCGACTTCATCGAGAAACAGTGTGCCACCGTCGGCATACTGAAACGCGCCTTCGCGATCCGAAACCGCGTCGGTAAAGGCTCCGCGGACGTGGCCAAAAAGCTCGCTCTCGACAAGTGTTTCTGATACGGCTCGGACGTTCAAACCCACGAGTCGCTTGGCTTTCCTTGGGCTGTTTTGATGGATCGCCTTTGCAATCATCTCCTTGCCCGTACCGCTTTCGCCTGTGATCAAAACCGTTGCATCCGTCGGTGCGATCCGCTTGAGCCGATCGATCAAGTACTGCATTTGCGGACTTGCAAAAACAATGCCTTCAAAACCAAACTTTTCATCGAGCCTTCTTCGAAGATCGATGTTAGTCTGCCTGAGTTGCACAGCCTCAACGGCTTTGAGCGAGATGGCTCGAAGTCGGTTCGGAGTGATCGGTTTTTCAAGGAAATTGAATGCCCCAAGCTGCATGGCTTCGACCGCCTTGGTAACCGTTGCATGTCCGGTAACCATGACCACATAGGCCTCTGGAAGCAATTGCCTTGCTGTGGCCAAGATCTGCATCCCGTCGACATCGTTCATCACCAAATCGGTGATGACTACATCGTAGGTGTTTTGCTCGAGCATCCGCTTGCCCTCCGGGCCGCTAGTAGCGACTTGGCAACGATAGCCCACCTTTTCCAGGCTTTCGGTCATCGCACGCGCATGCGCTGGATCGTTATCAACGATAAGAAAAGCGAATTGCTTGGGATCGAGCTCCGAGGGGATTTCGCTCTCGGGGCCGGGGGTTGGATGCAGGTTGGAGTCGTCGGTTTCCATCCTATCTAGTATACTCTGGCCGCTGGTCTTGCGAATGGCCTTTTGGCTATCGAGCAATCCACTGACCGGACGTCATTTAGAAACCAGAAACGCCAGAACGAAGATCCTATGCCAGATACCCAAAACAATGGATTGGGCCAACCGACCGTTTGTCGAGGGGTTCGCGGAGCGACGACCGTCGAGGCAAACACCAAAGAAGCGATTCTCAAGGCCACACGGCAACTACTAGCCCTCATTATTCGCAGGAATGGTATCGAAACCAAAGACGTCGCCAGCGCGATCTTTACCGTCACTCGTGACCTGAATGCCGAATTTCCAGCCTTAGCAGCCAGGCAAATGGGTTGGTTGGATGTCCCGCTGCTGTGCGGTTATGAGGTCGAGGTACCCGGGTCGCTGATGTCCTGCGTCCGTATCCTACTGCACTGGAACACTTCCCGCTCGCAAACCGATATCCACCATGTCTACATCCATGATGCGATCGCGCTTAGGCCAGACCTGAGCAAACTACCACCGGTGGACTGGAAGGAACTCGAAGAATGGATCTCCGTTCAAATGTCGACCCGAGAATCGAAATAGCCCAACTCGATTAGGATTCTCTTGAATGCACCTACAGTGGATTAGCAGCTACTCGACCAGCGCTTTGCACGCAGCCGAATGCCTATGCCGATTTTCATCCCAAATCCAAGACGAAGATCTACGCGATAAATTAGGGCCTGCCGCTCAAGCTCTAGGAACTTGCTTAGAGGATCTCGATGCCCAAAGAACTCCTAGCCTGTGGGATTCGCTTGAAGCATTAGGATCAAAAATCAATTCCAACAGCGCCCTTGCCAACCAACTTATCGCCCAGAGCATCCAAGGGTTCGTCGAGGAGTCATTGACCCAAAGGCTCACCGGCTCGATCACGGACATCGAAGCAGCCTTCAAACTCCTGTTCCCCAAGTACACCGAGCAATTCGACTACCGCATTCGACCGCTTCAAGACCAGTGGATCGGCTACGGTAGCGGCTTTCTTGCCCACCTACGCCGCTTAACACGCAGCGATGCTCTGATCGGACAAGCAACCGTCATCGGAGTTCAGCCGATTCTCGGAGGAGCAGGACGCGCACATGTCGAGCACCAAGCCATCCACATCGAAGCGGTCTTGACCAATCCACTACCGGAACTTCCCGAAGTCGTACGACTAGGTTGGCTCGTTTCGCAACTTCACTCCCTGGGGTTTCGATCCCAACTACCCTACGCTCCCGAAACACTAAGAAACTTGATCCCCATCGCGATGCTGGCGCCGAGCCTTGCTGCAGCCGAAGTCCTCGAACTGACTCGTTGCAACGAATCGATCGCTGAGCTGGCCATCGAGAATTGGCATATCGCCGTCCCTCCGAATCGAGACGTTTCCAAAGAGCTGGTCCCGCTGCTGATGGACTGGTGGGAAACCTGCCTGAAAACCAAACCTGATTGGTCAGTATCGATCAAGGCTTTGGCTCATCGACTCGGGCTCCAGCCAATCTAATCGTTCGCTCAAGCGTCCCACATGGGCCCTGTGCTCTGGGACGTTGCACAAGACCACATAGAGCTCCCCTTGCTCGACGACGTAAAGGGCGTCCTGGTAGAACTCGCGTCCGATTCGACATCCGGTCGACAAGTCGCAGTCCAAATGCCAACTCGGCTCGCCATGGCCGTCATAGGGCGAATAACCAATGAGCCTTGTTAATTCTCGATGCGGAAGATTCGCAAGAAGCCTTTGGAGTGCCTCGTCGGCTGTGCGATTGGCTTGCTCAGGCCACCGTTGTCCCGTGGTTGCAAAGGCACTCAAAATAATCGCCGGATCGAGCAACTCTCTTTGCGGTTTTTCGATGTAGAAGCGGGTTTCAAAGTACGCCGGATGAAACGTGTTCACGGTCTTAAGTCTATTCGTTTTCCTCACGAATCTTTGCAATCATATCGGTCAGTTCAGGTGCCGGTACTCCAAGCATTGCTAACTGATCCCGAATCGCAACGATCTTGTCCTGATCGCTGCCGAGCCTCGCTGCAGCTCCGATCAGCTCCCAATCCAAGCTATCATCAATGGGCGTATCTGAATTCACACCGACGACGGCGATCGAAGCATGTCGAATCAGCCCCAGAACGCTATAAGTGGTCGCATATTTATCGGACATCATCGGAATGCCTTCATCGCCGATGGCAAATGGAAAAACCCTCTGGTGAAACTCTCGCCAACGATTCAACACCAATAGTGCTTCCGCGAAATGCCCCCGTTTGTAGAGACTCATCGTCCACTCGAAGTAGATTTGGGACACTTGTCGCGTAGGCCACCCTTTGTCCCAATGACCTTCCCAACGTTCAAGTGCGAGTCGTTCCGCGTCAGCAAAGGCTTGAACGCTCTTCTGATCCTGTCGTTGGTTCGCAAATAACGTGGATTCGCTACGCAGGGCGAAAATCGCATGAGTCAAGAGCATCGGTCGACTTGGATTACTCACAAATAGATCGACGGCGGACTCGACAACACGATCGAAGATCTGCAACGCAATGGCTGGATCCTCGTCCATCAACAACTCCGCCCTCTGACGGTCGATGGCATTCCTCAAGTCGATCGATTCGAGCCAATAATTCTCATCCCCCTGGCCTGGGTTTTCGCTGATTAAAACATCCACTTCCTGACGTGCTAGTTCCAGTGCCTCAATGGCCCGCTGAAAACTTTCAGGATCCTCTTTTTGGAGTCCTTCAGCCAAGTGAAGTAATGAGGTCGCCATTTGAAATCGAAGTTTACGGTCATCCGGTCTCGCTTCTAACAAACGCCGCTGGGATTCAATCACCTTGGAACGATCCTGTGCTCCTTGATCGGCCTGACCCAGCAGATAATGGCATAGCGAAGAGTAATGCTGCAAAACAGAGAGCGTTTGCAAGGCAGATTCCGTTTCACCGTATTGGTTCATCCAATCCTCAACTAAACCGATGCTTTCGTTGAGTTTCTCTTCGTACAGCGCAGGCGAAATCAAGGTTCGCTCGATGATGTCATCTCCAAACGCATTGTGCATTTTCCCAATCACTTGGATCGTCTCATTGGACGCTTTGATGGCCTCATTTCGAGACTTGCTAATCAGAGCCAAAGCAATGAAATTGGTTGCAAAAAGGAGGGTCGCTAAGGCCGTCGTAAGCGGATATCTGCGGACTGTCCTAAACGAACCCCTTACAAACGAGAGCTTTCGCGCCGAAACATTTTGACCTGCAAGGAATCGTTTCAAATCGGCTTGAAACTCTCTAGCCGTCGGGTACCTTTGCTCAGGATCTTTTGCAAGACACTTCATGACGATGGCTTCAAGGTCTCGTGAAAGCCCACTTCGGATCGTCGAGGGTTTTGCTGGAACGCTGGTGCGTACAAGGCAACGAATCTGGTTTTCAAAATCAGCATCAAACGGGACACGCCCTGTGAGCAATTGATACAGAACCACTCCCATCGAATAAACATCCGTCGCCGTTCGCAGATCCTCTGGACACCCAGAAGCCTGCTCGGGTGACATGTATCTTGCCGTTCCAACAATCGCCCCTTGAGTAGTCCAATCCGATGAAACCGCGCCGATCTGCTTGCACAACCCGAAGTCGGTCAAGACGGGTCGATAGGGGAAACCCTCGGACTCATGATCCGCTTGAGGCTCTTCAAAAAGCAAAATGTTTCCCGGCTTGATGTCCCGATGCAACGTCAACTTCGAATGCGCATAGTGGACAGCTTCGGCGACTTGGCACATTAAACTCGCAGCTTGTTCTTGCCTCATCAACTCGGGCTTGCTCTTGAGCCAATCACCCAACGATCCTTTTGGGGCATACTCGCAAGAGATAAAAGGCAGATTTCCGATCCTACCTGTGTCGAAAATCCGAATGATTCCCGGATGGGATAATTGCGCTGTGCTCTGGGCCTCTCCCAAAAATCGTGCTTGATACTCCTGAAATTGCGCCTTGGAAGACTTTAAAATCTTTAGCGCTACAGGGATCTGAAGGGCCGTGTCGAAGACCCTAAAGACCAACGCATAAGCCCCGACTCCAATCAGTACTGGATCCAAAAAACGTTTTCCATGAACATTCGCAGTCGGCTTGCATTCTGCCAACTGGAATCCGGAAGAAACTCCAGCACTAGATCCGAAACTCTCAAGCTGATCGGTTTGCTCGCCTAGCAGGCACAAGGCATCTTCGAGATCCTTTTGGTGCAAAACTCCTAGGCCTTCCCGCTCGTCTTGCTGCAACTGATCGATCATGACGTTGAGTCGCATGATCGCACTTGGACTGAGGCTCTCTGGTTCTGGCATCATTATTTGCGAGATAAGGGGTTACAAGCTTTGGGATCAACTTTCATCTAATTGCTTTTTCAAACGCGCGATGCACCGATGAATGAGCATCCGCACATCGTCCTTCGAGCGTCCAATCTGAGCACCAATTTGCTCAAAAGTCATATCGTGTTCGAAACGCCATGCCAACACTTTTTGTATCTCATCTGGTAACGAACGAACCGCATTCATCACCTTACGAAACCGCTCCTCATCAATCATCGAATCGAGCTGTGAAGTTTCTTCACCGAGGATGCTTCCGAATTCGTCGGAGGTGATCTCGTCGGCAGTTAACTCCCTTCGTACATCCCTCTTTTCGGTCTTGAGGAATCGACGCCGAAGATCCTCGATTTTACTCAAAAGTGCTCGACGTAGGTAACCTCGAATCTCCTTAGAATTCCTGTCTGCAACCTGCTGGAGGTTGGCCTGGGCAGCATGAAGCGTCTCTTGGATCACGTCCGACGCATCGACTTTCTGCCCTAGCTCTGAATCGATTTCCTTAGCCGCAATCGATTTCAAAAGTGGTCGATACTTGCGAAGCCATTCGGATAAATCTGGATCCTTCGCTGGCGACTTGCCCTGGGCTTGGTCGCCCGAATTGGGAACTCCGGAGCTTGGCTTGCACGACCCTTCGGGGTCTTGGGGATTCTGTTCTTTCATGGCACTTAAGCGACGCGAAACCAGCAATTCGTCGCTCTTGGCTCCCAAAGGTTCGAGGATCGATGTTCACATAGGTTTTAGATTCGGTAGAGCAAAGCAACCGCGTGAACGACAGCCAATTCGCCTCGTCCAACCTCGCCTACTGCCTCTCCCGTTTTTCCTTTGACTCCCACAAGATCTGGCCCGACCTGAAGTATCTCAGCGATCCTCGCGATAAGCTCTGCTTTGATCGGAGATAGTTTGGGCCACTCAAGCAAGACGACACAATCCAAGTTTACAAGATCCCAACCAGCTTGTCGAACGTTCGCCATAGCTAAACGAAGCATTTCGGCAGAATCTCGACCTCGATTCTCTGGCCGATCGTTGGGAAATATCTGACCAATATCGGGCAACCTCGCGCCACTGAGTACCGCATCGGTGATCGCATGCAAAAGCACATCGGCATCCGAGTGGCCAACAAAATGTCGCCCCTGCGCAATAACTACCCCACCTAGAATCATCGATCCGCCCGGTTCGATACGGTGCGAGTCGTATCCCATACCGATCCGAATGGAATTTGCCAGCAAGTTTTTTCCGTCCATGAATTTCACCCCAGCTAGGCCGACGATCCTAAGAATCAAACGCCCTGGGCGTTGAAGTAATCTGGCTCCTTGCCCTCAATCCACTTGATGTTGCAACCGATGCTCGGTGTCTGTTGCTCAGACACCCTCGTTCCGCTTAAGATCGCATCGAGTGCTGCCCGCAGATCCGCACCCGTAACAGGCTTACCGTTCCTAGGTCGCGAATCGTCGATTTGACCACGATAGACCAGTTTCTGCTCGTGATCAAAAACAAAGATGTCGGGCGTACAAGCGGCCCGATAAGCTTTAGCGACCGCTTGTGTTTCATCATACAGATACGGGAAGCGATAGCCTTGAACTTTCGCCTCTGACTTCATCGCCTCGGGGCTATCGTCAGGGTGTGTTGTTATGTCGTTGGAACTGATCCCGACAAAATGCACCCCCTTGGCTTGATAATCCTCGTAGAGCTTTACGAGCTCGCCGGCAATATGCTTTACAAACGGGCAGTGGTTGCAGATGAACATCACCACCAAAGCTTTCCCGTGAGATAAATCGCTCAGGGACACCTGGGTGCCGTCGATATTCGGCAATCGAAAATCAGGTGCTTGAGTGCCCAAAGGCAACATCGTACTGGCAGTCTTGACCATAACCGTCGGAACCCTAATTCATGAGTAGCTTGCAAAAAAGAACCAGCAGACCCGGGAGTATACCCAAGCCACCTTGGTATCCGCAAGCATGCGACAGTTACTGGTCTTCTTCACCCTCGATATTCTTGCTCTTGTCCAATCCGGCCCGTTGCATGAGCGAAGAGCGGAGTGCAATTTCAATTTGATCGTCATCTGCAGGAGGTGGACCGCTGGCTCCGAGTTCCTCGGGGTTATATCGAATCTCGTACTGATGCTTGGCAATCGAAATAATCACGCCCGGATCAAGTCGCTTGCGAGTCACGCGGTATCCGTTGACCTTGGTCCCATTGCGACTGTCGAGATCCTTGACAAACCAGTACCCCTGCTCGAGGGTCAAGCGGCAGTGCTGACCGGAAACGTTCGCGAATCGCAGTACGACATCGCAAGTCTCACGACGACCGACCAAGATCCGGTTTTTCTTGAGCGGAATGTCTTCTCCGCCACCGGTCGGAAC
Organism: Pirellula sp.; assembly: GCA_046086605.1. Lineage (GTDB taxonomy): Bacteria > Planctomycetota > Planctomycetia > Pirellulales > Pirellulaceae > JBKCUI01. The sequence continues at coordinate 26,482 of JBJSXX010000445.1, forward strand.
CAAAAAACCCATGTTTGCCATAATGGGGCGCTCGCAGGTAGTGAAATTTATCCTATGCCAAACGGTTGAAACTTGTTAAAAATTTACGCGGTCAATCACCCACCGTCAAATAACGAGCCACTTATTTAGGCCCTTAATCGAGCGAATTATGGCAAAAACCACCATGCTTTTTGGAGCCCTGTTGCTCGGGATTTCTCTGGTAATACTCGCAATTACCCAAAAGATAGGCAGTCCAAGCATTTTTATTCCGGCCGTTGTCGGAGTCCCCTTACTCCTTTTGGGATTCCTTACACAGCAACTGCCGTCGAAACGGAAACTGCTGATGCACATCGCCGTAACAGTCGGACTACTCGGGGCACTTGCCTCCATCGTTCCGATTATCTTGCAAATTTCCAAACTCGCAAAAGGCGAGTCGCTTGACCCTCTCCGCGCCGGATCGGTTTTTTCCATGGCCATCCTTTGCGGACTGTATGTCTTGCTCTGCGTTCAGTCGTTTATCAACGCTCGGAAAAACCGAGAAGCGTCCAACTCGGGTGAGTCGGCTTAAGGACTCCATGACCCTTTGGGAACCCAAACCTTGCCCAATTCGGCAAATATCCCCGAAGCCCTCCGTGCGATCCTTGCCCGCTATGGCAACGCATGTAGCGAAGGTTTGCCAGATTCGATCGGACAATCAGAAAAGTTAGAGGCTTGGTTCGAGCCGAACCTCGATGATCGACTCCGCTTTGAATCGACCATCGTCGTTCTCTCAACCCAGGCCCTGTACGCTTGGGAGAAAGCCGCAAGCAAATGGAACCGCTGGACGCTGAGCCCTTCGGTAAACCTGCGCAAGGTCGATCGAGCCGGTCTTGGCGTTCTTGAACTCTTTGATGACCAAGGACTCATTGCCCACTGGCGATACACCGCAGCCCAACTCAATGGTGCCGCATCGGTGGTCACCGAGTATCAAAAGGTCCGCTCGGGCGAAGACGACTCGGACGCCGCATCGATATGCCCATCCTGCGGTGGACCGATGCAAGACGGACAAGTCCTGTGCTCGAATTGTGCACCGACTGCAGTCCCCAGTACCACTCGGTCATTGATGCGATTGACTCGCTTTGCTCGACCACGAGCATCCATCATCGCCTTCGGATTTGCCTTGACGATCCTCAGTACAACCGCAGCGATGATTCCTCCGCTGCTGACCAAACCGCTGATGGACTATGTGCTGATTCCTCACCAAAGCAAACAACCGGCCCGATTCGATCTGGTTCCCTGGCTCCTAGGGGGAATGCTGCTTGCAGCCTTGCTAAGCTGGGCTCTGAGCTGGGCCAAGACCTATGTCATGGCAACGATCAGCGAGCGCATCAGCGCCGACCTTAGAAATGCAACCTACGGACATCTGCAAAAGTTATCCCTTGAATTTTTCGGCGGCAAAAGAACCGGTGATTTGATCTCTCGGGTCAGTGACGACACCCAACGCATCTGCGATTTTCTATCGATCCATACGGTTGATTTCGTCACCGATATCATCATGATCGTCATCACCGCCGCACTGCTCGTTTGGCTCGACCCGACCATGGCACTCGTCGGTCTGCTCCCATTTCCATTCATTGCTTGGATCGTCGCTAGAGTCCAATCTCGCATGCGGGCAGGCTTCGCGCGCGGCAGTTCGGCTTGGGCCGAGATGGTCAATGTCCTGGCCGACACCATCCCTGGAATTCGCGTCGTGAAAGCTTTCGCACAAGAGGATCGAGAGGTCGCTCGTTTTCAGCAGAGAAACGACCATGTCCTGCAGGCTAATGATCGCGTGAATCGACTCTGGGCCGCCTTTGCACCGATTATTACTCTCTTGACCGATATCGGACTGTTGATCATTTACGGATTTGGCGCCTACCAGATCTGGCGAAACAATCTCACCGTCGGAGATTTGTCTGTCTTTCTTATGTGGGTATCAAGACTCTATCTTCGACTCGATGACATGAGTCGCTTGCTGGCCAACGCCCAGCGTACGGCCGCTGCCACCCACCGCATCTTCGAAATCCTAGACCGCGTACCTAGCGTCGCTGAGCCGATCGAACCGGTCCATCCAGGACGACTCCAAGGCCGTATTGAAATTCAAAAAATCACGTTCAGCTACGGAGCACGCCAAGTCATCCATGATGTGAACCTGAGCATCGAACCAGGAGAAATGATCGGACTCGTAGGCCCAAGCGGTGCGGGAAAAAGTACTCTGGTGAATCTCGTTTGCCGGTTCTATGACGTCGCCAGCGGATCGATCCTCGTCGATGGGATCGATATTCGCCAGTACCCTATCAGCGAATATCGCAGCAACATCGGTATCGTGTTACAAGAACCCTTTTTGTTCTTCGGGTCGATCGCCGAGAACATCGCTTATGGCCGTCCCAATGCGACCCGAGATCAGGTCATCGCTGCGGCCAGGGCCGCCAAAGCCCACGACTTTATTTTGAAACTGACCGATGGTTACGATTCGCTCGTGGGCGAGCGAGGCCAATCGCTCTCAGGGGGCGAGCGACAGCGAATCTCTATCGCGAGAGCTTTGCTCACTGATCCGAGAATCCTGATTCTCGACGAAGCCACCTCGGCGGTCGACACAGAGACCGAGCGGGAGATCCAAGAAGCCCTCGATGTACTGGTTCAAGGCCGCACGACGATTGCCATCGCACACCGAATCAGCACGCTACGCAAAGCCAATCGAATCATCGTGCTCGAAAAAGGACGCATTACCGAGATCGGCAACCACGAAGAATTGCTTGCCAAAAAAGGAACGTACTACCGTCTGAACCAAGCCCAAAAACAATTGACCGATCCGACCGTCTGATCCGCCCTAATGCAAGTTATACCGGTTCATTTTGTAATGGAGCGTTCGGACGCTGATCCCTAGCGCTTTTGCGGTTCGTTCGCGATGAAATTCATTTGAACTGAGCGCTTGGGCAATAGCCACCTTCTCCGCTGCTTCGGCGATCTCGACAAGCGAACCCTTGAGCACCGATTCTTCCTTCGGTAGCCTCGTCAGTTCTGCAGGTAGATCCTTGCACTGTATCTCTTCTCCTTGGCTGGTGATCACCAAGCGTTCAATCACATTCCGCAATTGCCGGATGTTTCCTGGCCAAGCGTTCTCGGAAAGCAACTTCATCGCTGCCGCGTCGAGCACCTTGGGCGAGCGACGGTGCCGCAAACAGAAGTGATCCAAGAAGTGTTTGATCAGTAGCGGGATATCTTCGCGTCGGCTCCGAAGAGGGGGAACATAGATCGGAATGATGTTCAACCGATAATACAGATCCTCGCGAAAAGTCCCTTCTTCAACAAGTTCCTGGATATTACGATTCGTTGCCGAGACGATCCGTGCATCGGACCGTAGGATCTCCTCACCACCGACGCGAGTGAAATATCCTGTTTCGAGAACTCGCAAAAGATCCACCTGACTTTTTGCAGGTATCTCAGTGATCTCATCGAGAAACAAGGTTCCACCAAAGGCTTGTTCAAAGCAACCGGGCTTTTGCCTCGACGCTCCAGTAAAGGAACCTTTTTCATGTCCGAAAAGCTCGCTTTCAAGGAGTGACTCCGGTAGTGCTCCAAGGTTCATTGCAACAAACGGGCCGCCGGCACGGCCACTGAGATCATGGATCGCTCGGGCCATCAACTCCTTGCCCGTGCCACTCTCTCCTTGGATCAAGACCGTTGCATCGGTCGGTGCAACTTGCCTGATTTGCTCAAGTACTTCTTGCAAAGCTCCGCAATTACCAATGATGCCAGAGATCTCCCCGGCGGCTGCAAGCCTGCTTCGCAGCTCCAAGTTCTCGTTCCGCAATCGATAATGCTCGGCAGCTTTGGCGACCTGCTGGCGAATCAAATTCAAATCGACCGGCTTGGTGATAAAATCAAAAGCTCCCCGCTTCATCGCCTCGACAGCGCTCTCGACAGTGCCATGGGCAGTGATGACGATCGACGTCGTTTCCGGTTTCCGCTGCTGAACGAGCGAAACAAGATCCAGGCCATTTTGTTCTCCTGGCATGCGAACATCGGTGATGACCAATTGGTAATCGCCCGCATCAAATTTTTCGATGGCTTCATGCACCGAGGATGCGGTTTCGACAAAATCGACTTCGTTGGCTAAGCCTTTGGCGAGTCCAGATCGAATGTTCGGCTCATCATCGACGATCAAGACGCTAAAGGGGAGTTTTTCAGGCATGGTCTACGTTGGATTGACGTTCGGTAAAGTGATTTGAAATGTTGTTCCTTGTTTCGACGATCGAAAATCGAGCGTCCCATAATGCTGCCTCATGATCTTGTCACAGATCGCTAGCCCCAAACCGGTACCAGAACTCTTGGTCGTGAAATACGGATCGAGGATTTTATCCCTTAAGTTCTCGGGAATCCCACATCCTGTATCGCTGACCTCGATCTTGGCCGTCGTGTCATCTTGGGTCAAAGCGACGCGAAGAGTACCCCCTTGGGGCATCGCATCCATGGCATTGACCATCAAGTTCAGTAGGACTTGTTCAAGCCGTCCTCGATCCGCAGACACCACACAAGGCTGCTCGCAGGGATTGATTTCCAATCGGATTCCACGACTCTGAGCCTGTGGTGCCACCAATTCAATCTGCCGCGATATCAGTTCGATCAAATTGACTTGGGTCAAATCCAAGTTGCTGACGGAGGCAAAATCGCGGAAAGCCTCGAGCACCCCTCCGATACGCTTAAGTTCGGTTCGGATGATCCCAAGCATGCTGCGGCTTTGCTCAGAAGTTCCATCGACTTCCAATTGCTCCTCAAGCAGTTGAACGTGAAGCGAAAGGGCTGCAAGAGGATTTCGAATCTCATGGTGCAGGCCTCCTAGCAACGACCCCAAACCCGTGTATCGTTCCATTCTCCTCATCTGCTCTTCCATCAACGTACTCATCGTGATGTCTCTGATTTGAAGCAGGTTTCCCATGATTGCAGCATCTCGATCCTTCAACGCCTGACAGGAAGCAAAGAGAATTTTTCGATTGCCCCCAGGCTTGATTTGAAATTCACGAACCAGTATCGCAGTCCCATGATCGATCCAGTCGTCTCGAAACTTTTCCAGTGGCAACCGATCTAAATTTTTCAGCGGCTCTCCAATCCGCTCCGGACTGAAATCCAAGAGATCGCATCCGCATTGGTTGATGCTCGTAATCCGCCCATCCAAATCGGTGGTGATCACCGCCGTCTCCATGCTGCTGAGAATGTCCGTCGCAAGCGCCTTGACATCCCGTAGCGAAGCTTGCGAAGCGTGGTAAGCTCGCCACAAAAGCAGAACCGCAATCCCCGTGACAATCACGTTCAGGAAAATCAAAATCGCAAGTCGAAATTGCCATCTTAACTCCACAGCCAATGACTCGGCCTCACCCAACGCTTCACGGGGCAAGCTCTTGGTGAGCCTGTCGACCATCGACTCCTCTCTCAAGAAGTCGACCATCATCCAGATCGTCGTGACCAAAGCTGCAGCACTAAGTAGCGCCAAGCCAAACATGGCCATCCGATACCTGCGGTTTGTTTCCTCTGTTGAACTCTGAAACATCGATCACCCAACGACCTATCTCGCCCGTAGACTAGCTGTCCCCGAAGCGAGAGTCAGTCCATTGGGCAATTTCTGCGCCAATAAAGTCAATTCGTGAAAATCAAGCCAAATGGCTCTGATTTGTTCTATCCACAAGGATTGATTCTAGCCAGATACGCAAGCAGTTGCAGAGTCTCTGCAAATTGGTTCGCAGCTAGTTTCACCCTAAAGTGCCTGCCTATTTGGTTTCTAACGGTAACAAGCGGCTTTAACCGGCATATCCCCGACTTCGGACAAACTGGCACAGTTATTGCTATCACAGCGATCGCAAGTAACCGGCGGTATTTGGGAACGAAGGGACAAGTGCCCGAGAGCCCCGAGCCTAAACAAACTGTAATCTCCATGGCTATCGAGCGCAGAAGCAATCCAAAGGCATTCTTGACGATGAAAAAGTTATTCGTTCTAGCAACCCTCGCAACCGTTGCCTCGACCATGTACACCACGTTCGATCAATGGAAGCAAACAGCCAGTCAGTACCTAGGCTTTCCGCTCGGATCGACCGAGTCGCATTCTAACGGGTCACATGCTAACGACAGTGCGACAGGCTCGCACGCAGATCACGCAGTCAGTGAAGATCATGCAAATCATACTTCGGGTAGCTCGCACGCAGGTGGCCACCATGCCAAGCACAAGATCTTCGTCACCAGTCCTGTCGTACAGGATGTGACGTTGACTCAGCAATACGTTGCTCGAGTCCATTCGAGGCGACATATTGAGATCTGCGCTCTTGAGGGGGGATACCTCAAAGACATCAGCATCAATGAAGGCCAGACCGTCAAAAAAGGGGCTCCTCTATTTCAAATCCTTCCAACCCTCTATGCAGCAAGGCTCGATGCGGACATCGCAGAAGCACAACTTTCGCAAGTTGAATACGACAACACCAAACGCCTGTTGGATAAGAACATCGTCTCTCCTCAAGAGCTCAAAATCGCCGAAGCCAAGCTTGCCAAAGCCAATGCCAAGGTCAAGTTAGCTCAAGCCGAAATGGGTTTTGCAAACATCACTGCCCCCTTTGATGGAATCGTTGATCGATTGCGCGAGCAGGAGGGGAGCCTTATCGAGGAAGGTGCGGTTCTTACAACGCTCTCGGATAACAGCATCATATGGGTTTACTTCAACGTGCCCGAAGCCCGATACCTAGAGTTTCAAGAGGCCATGCGGACCGATCCGAAACTTTCGCACTACGAAATTCAATTGCGGCTGGCGAACCACAAGCTTTTCGACCAGACAGGTAAAATCGGAGCGATCGAGGCTGACTTTGACAACGAGACTGGCAACATCTCTTTTCGCGCTGATTTCGCTAATCCCGATGGACTGCTACGACACGGGCAAACCGGTACGATCTTGATCCATCACCATGATGCCGGCGCGCTGGTGATCCCTCAGCGAGCAACCTATGAAATTCTGGACAAGAAGTATGTCTTTGTGGTGGACGAACAAGGCATCGCTCATCAGCGAGAGATTCGGATCCAACATGAGCAAGACGATATCTTCGTGATCGATGAAGGGCTTAAAGCCGGCGAAAAAATTGTTCTAGAGGGAATCCTTCAGGTTCGCGACGGCGACCAAGTGGACTACGAGTTTCAGGCACCCGAAGAGGTGCTTGCCCATCTGAAGTACCACGCCCAATAAGCCTTCGTCTCCCCATCGATTCGAATTTATGTTTTCAAAATTTCTGCATCGGCCAGCATTGGCAATTGTCATCTCGCTCTTGATTTTGTTCATGGGCGGGTTGGCGATCAACATTCTTCCGATTTCCCAGTTCCCATCGGTTGCTCCCCCGAGCGTGCGTGTTTCGGTTTCTTACCCGGGTGCTAGCGCAAAGATCCTAGTCGATTCGACGTTGGTATTGCTCGAACAAGCGATCAACGGGGTCCCTAATATGCGTTACATGATTGGGGACGCTACGAGTGCAGGAGAAGGAACCATCCAGGTCATTTTCGAACCTGGTACCGATCCTGACGTGGCGGTCATGAACGTCAATAACCGCACCCAGATGGTCAAGAACAATCTGCCGGAAATCGTGCAGCGGGAAGGCGTCATCGTCATGCAGAACATGACGAGTATGCTGATGTATATCAATGTCTACAGCACTGATCCGGGCGTGGACCAAAACTTTCTCTACAACTACGCGACGGTCAACATCCTCAACGAGATCAAGCGTATCCCAGGGGTTGGACAAGCCGTCATTCTCGGTAACCGAGCTTATGCCATGCGGGTGGAGCTTGATATCGACCGAATGCGTGCCTACAACATCAGTGCCGAGGAGGTCATGAAAGCCATCGCCGATCAAAGCATGATCGGATCCCCTGGACGACTGGGGCAAGCCACTGGGACCACTTCGCAAACTCTTGAATATGTGCTCACCTGGGTGGGTCGATACCAAACACCCGAGCAATACGACAACATCATCGTGCGAGCCACTAGTAAGGGAGAGTTGATCAAACTCAAGGATATTGCATCGATCCGCTTGGGCTCTTCGTTCTACGATCTTTACTCCGATATCGATGGACTCCCTTCGGCGGCGATCGTTATGAAGCAAAGCCCCGGATCCAACGCGGCCGAAGTCATCAAAAAGGTCAAGGAGACGGTTGAAGAAATCAAGCAGAAAACATTCCCACCTGGGATGGACTATGCGGTGACCTATGACGTCTCTCAGTTCCTAGACGCATCGATCGAAAAGGTTCTACACACCTTGTTCGAAGCCTTCATCTTGGTGTCGCTGGTGGTTTATTTTTTCCTCGGGGATTTCCGCAGCACTCTGATCCCCACGCTGGCTGTGCCCGTGTCGCTCATCGGCACGTTCTTCTTCATGATGATCTTCGGCATGTCGATCAATTTGATCACCCTCTTTGCCCTCGTTTTGGCAATCGGCGTGGTCGTCGACGATGCGATCGTGGTCGTCGAAGCCGTCCATGAAAAGATGCACTCGAAACATCTGGGGCCGTATGCGGCAACCAAAGAAGTTATCCAAGAAATCAGCGGAGCGATCATCGCAATCACCCTGGTGATGACCGCCGTGTTCATTCCCGTTACTTTCATCCCAGGCCCAGTGGGAGTTTTCTATCGACAATTCGCTTTGACCATGGCGATGTCGATCGTGATCTCCGGTGTTGTCGCACTATCGCTGACCCCAGTCTTGTGCGCGATCATCCTCAAGCCCCTTTCGGACAGCGCGCCCGAGACAGGTCTGATCGCAGATATCAACCGTCTCCTCAATGGCGGCTTCGGTCGATTCTCTTTCCTGCCTCGGTTGTTGATTTGCCTTTTGCTCGGTGCGGCGGTCGGTGTAGGTGTGCATCAACTACTGCATATCCATTTGGTACACGAGGTGATCTCCGAACAGATTAAACTCGACGACACAAGAATCAAAGTCATTGCTCTGCTTGCAGCCGTGCTGGGTGCTTTTACGTTTCGGGCAACCTTCTCTGGAAGCAATGGAAGCAAACGCGTCCGAAGCCCCATCGGTATGTTTTTGAAAGTGTTTAACCTTGGCATCGAGAAGATCACCCTCGGCTATGCGGGGATCCTCCGTCATATCATTACCCGCCGTCTCCTGACGATCGCGGTCATCGGAGTATTCGCCTATGGAATCTTGTTTGTGAACCGCGTTTTACCAACCGGTTTTATTCCCCTAGAAGATCAAGGCATGATCTATGGGATTGTTCAAACTCCGCCAGGATCGACGCTCGAATACACCAATGCCAAGTGCCATGAACTCCAAGCAGTATGCAAAGAACTCGACGAAGTGGATTCCGTCTCATCGATCGCGGGCTACGAAGTCTTGACCGAAGGTCGTGGTTCGAACGCCGGCACCTGCATCATCAATCTCAAGCCCTGGGCCGATCGCACCAGAACCTCCAAAGAAATCATCGCGGATCTGGAAGATCGAGGGCGCAAAATATCGAATATCAAACTGGAGTTTTTTGAACCTCCCGCTGTTCCTGGCTTCGGTGCTGCTGGCGGATTCTCCGTGAACTTGCTCGATAAGACCAACAGCGGAGATTACACAGAGCTAGGCAAACAAACCGATCGTTTCATGGAAGCTCTCGGAAAACGCCCAGAAGTCAAAGGTTTATTCACCTTCTTTGCAGCCAACTATCCTCAATACGAAATCATCATCGACAATGACGTAGCGATGCAAAAGGGCGTTTCGATCCGCGATGCTATGGACAACCTTTCGATCGTCATCGGAAGCACCTGGGAACAAGGCTTCGTGCGGTTCGGCCAGTTCTACAAAGTCTACGTCCAGGCCAAACCAGAATATCGCCGATTCCCACGCGATCTAGACAACATGTTCGTCAAGAATGATGCCGGTGAAATGGTTCCCTACTCAGCCTTCATGCGCATTGAAAAACGACAAGGTCTAAACGAAATCAGCCGTTACAACCTCTATCCGACTGCACCGATCCAAGGTGCCCCGGCTCCAGGGTACAGCAGCGGCCAAGCACTGGCTGCCATCCGAGAAGTCGCCGCCGAAACTCTCCCCCAACGCTTCGATATCGGGTGGCAGGGCCTCGCTTACGACGAAGCCAATGCGGGCAACACGGCAGTCTATATTTTCCTCATCGTCGTTACGTTTGTGTACCTAGTGCTCGTCGGTCAATACGAAAGTTTCCTCTTGCCACTGGCTGTGATCGCATCTTTGCCGATCGGGATTTTTGGATCGTTTTTCCTCCTGAAGGCACTAGGACTATCCAATGATGTCTATTGCCAAATCGGGTTGGTCATGCTCGTCGGACTCCTCGGCAAAAATGCTATCTTAATTATCGAGTTTGCCGTTCAGCGAAGGCACGAAGGATTAAGCATCGAGGAGGCGGGGATCGAAGGTGGTGCATTGCGATTCCGCCCGATTTTGATGACATCCTTCGCATTCATCGCAGGTTTGATCCCGCTGGTACGTGCGACAGGCCCAGGTGCCATTGGGAACCGAACCATCGGCACGACGGCCGTCGGAGGGATGTTGCTCGGAACGGTCGTGGGGGTCTTGGTAATTCCGGGGCTTTATTACCTGTTTGCCAAGATCGGGGACGGCAGAAAACTTATCCGCGACGAACATGACCAGCCCATAAGCGAAATCCTCGAAAGACCGGCCCTAGGAAGCCCTGAACTCCCCCACGACGGTTCGCATTAAAAAACATCTGCAATTCTTGGCAAAACCGGCACAACCGTTGCGATCGATTCACAAGTCCTAATCGACCAGACGATACACAGAGCGTCACGCGGCAAAGATCTTTACCGGGATTTCAGAGTTTGCCACAGATTCAGGGACGAAAATGAACATTTCGCAAGATTCACGGTCTTACGCACTCCGTCGAATCCGTCGTATCATCGCATCCTTTTGCCTAGGGGGGTGTGCTCTTTCGGCCGGTTGTGGTATTCCGAACCTGCGATGCCCCCAACCCGGTCCGATTCTGCCGGATGCTTACAACTGGAACAACGGGACTCCGTTTGGTAAGACATCGGCTCCAACGGCACCACCGATGAGCCGCAGCGAACATCAGGCCGAGGAGCCTGCTGAGCCCAAGGTTCCTAAAAAAGAAACATTCGCTAAAAACAAACCTGCGATATTTACCAAGCTCGCAAGTCGACTTGGATTCAATCAGGTGCCGCAGGAAGTGTCGATCGACGATGACAAGCCTGCTGCTTTGCAATCAAAAAACAGCGATGTGAAACTTGCAAGTGCCACCGAGGAACCCGGGCCTGTCGTCGTGGCGAGCAGTTTCTGGTTGCAGGATTCTAACGCGGCTGGCGGTGACGGTCCGGATTCAAACTCGGAGACTACCGAGAAACAAGATATTGACGAACCTTACCGTGACTTCACCTGCGGACCAGGAGAGAATTCCGCGTGCATACCCAAAGCCGCCTTCTACGGCGACGCTTATCTGTACGACCTTATCAACCAAGCATTGGAAGGGAATCAGGAACTTCGAATCCTGGCCGAAGAGATCCAAATCGCCAATTACGAGACTTACGCAAGGAGCGGAGAGTATCGACCATTCGTCAATGGAGGAGTTGGTGTAGGGATCGACAAGCAGGGGCGATACACACGTGCGGGGGCCGTCGAAGAGCAACTCGAAGTCAAACCTGGGACAGCGTTTCCTGAACCCTTGCCAAATTTTTTAGTCGGCACTCAGATCTCTTGGGAAATGGATATTTGGAAGAGACTGCGCAATGCCCAGCAAGCTGCAGCGATGCGCTATTTGGGGTCACGCGAAGGCAGAAACTTTGTGGTTACACGGTTGGTCGCCGAGATCGCTGAGAACTACTACCAATTGCTGGCCCTAGATAATCGCCTTGCAACTCTCGAAAAAACCATCGAGATCCAACAAGATAGCTTGAAGATGTCGATCGCAAAAAAGAATGCGGGCCGAGGGACGGAACTTGCTGTTAAACGATTCGAAGCTGAAGTCGAGAAGAACAAAGCCGAAAGAGCGATCATTCAACAAGAGATCGTCGAGAAGGAAAACCGTATTAACTTTTTAGCAGGTCGCTATCCACAGCACATCGATCGTCCATCGGTCACCTTCGTCGACATGGCCTTTGACGATCTATGTTCGGGGATCCCCTCAGAGCTTCTTCAAAACCGAGCAGACATACGGCAAGCAGAGCGCGAAGTCGCTGCGACAGGACTCGATGTGAAAGTGGCAAGGGCTCGATTCTACCCTTCCTTGAATCTCACCGGGGGGCTTGGTTGGAACGCATTTAGCACCGGTTACTTGTTCCAAACGCCGCAATCGTTGATGTATGGTGTTGGGGCGGATCTGGTTGGTCCACTGATCAACAAGCGAGCCATCCAAGCTGCTTACAGCACTGCCAATGCCAAGCAGTTGCAGGCGATCTACAACTACCAACAAACCGTCCTACAGGCTCATATCGAGGTGGTCAACTATCTGACAAAAGTCGAGAATTACCGACGGAGCATCGAGGGCAAGAAACAGCAACTTCAGGCCCTCGAAGCGTCCGTGGATGCAGCGACCAATTTGTTCCAAAACGCGAGAGCAGAGTATGTCGAGGTCCTTTTGGCTCAGCGGGAGCTCATGGAAGCCAGGATGCTTCTGATTGATACCAAGCAGGAACAACTCGCAGCCGTGATCAACGCTTATCAGGCTCTTGGCGGTGGCTGGCGCTAGGTGCCCTCTTAGAATTGGGCTCTTTAGGGTTCTTCAGGTTATTTTGTGGGTCATTGCTTTGATTTCTTGTATTGTACAAGATCAAGCGTCATTCTTTATGGAGTCACTTTAACCCATATTCGGGAATGCATAGATTGATTTGAAAGGGGGGCAAAAATTGAAAACACAGAGACGCAAAGGACACAGAGAGAAAGGGATGTATCCTCGAGGCTCTGTGCTCTCTGTGACTCTGTGTTTCAAAAAGATTTCTTCAGAGATTTTCGAGCGTATGGGCTCGACCCCCAATCTACGCTTCGAAGACGGGTAGCAAACTGCCGGTATCCTAGATTGTTACCCACAATGGTTATTCAGGGAACCTACCACTGGCTTTATGCCAAATGGCGTTTGCGACCAGCGCGGTAGGCCATGCCCAGCGCTCCGACTGCGAAGATGGCCATTGAGCTTGGCTCGGGCACCCCAGCTTGCCAAACCCCACCTTGCAAATCTCCGGATCGAGCCGCCACCACCAGATTTCCTGCCGATGTTGAAATGAATAAGATGTCCTGGTCGTCGAAAAAGAAGGTGACGCCTCCGACATACGATCCGTGGTTGGTCAAGCTGTCGTAAAGGCCCTCGGTTCCCCCTAAGCTACCACCCGCGATTAGCCCGGCCCCGTATTCCAGATTCTCGCCTAGATCCCAATGAAGAA